>CALVVH010000021.1 GCA_944363805.1 uncultured Bacilli bacterium | reverse complement strand
ATACATTTTCTGAATTATTACAACTAAAAAATAAGTGATTTTACACTTATTCTTTAATTGTGGCTGTAAATACTAACCCTAATTCATATTTTGCTTAAGAATTATTAAATTTAATATAGTCTAATAGCGTCATTTGTGATATTATATATATAGTAGACAAGATTCGACAAGATAATGTGGTTAAATTTGGTAGAATATACAAAAAGGTATGGTGAATATGAAAAAGAAATATTTGATAACTAGTATATGTGTTTTGTTAGTTTTATCTATTTGTTTATATGTATTTATAAGTAATGATACGGAAAATGTAGTTATAAGTAATGAAAGTAATAAACAATTAATGAATACTAATGCCCTAACTATGATGTATGAAACAGAAGCTGGCAGTGGAGAATATCAAATTGCTAGTGATACTACATGGCCATTGGAAGGATATACCTTTAATGCAGAAATGAGTAATTGTGAAAAAGGTAGTACTCTTACATGGGATGATGAAAATAAACGAGTATTAATGGAAGCAAATACGAGCGATAAGTGTTATGTGTATTTTGATAAAGAACCAGATATTGTTTATTTAGCAGAGTATATTAAAGGGTTATATACAGCAGATGGAGAAAATGATTTATACTATCATGATGCTGATTTAGCAAATGGTGCCCAAGATAACTCATATCGATATTCTGGAGCAGATCCAATTAACTATGTATGTTTTGGAGCGACTGGTGTAGATTGTCAAAATGAAGATAATCAATACCGTATAATAGGAGTATTTAATAATCAAGTAAAATTAATCAAAGCAACAAGTTATGGAGATTATGCTTGGGATGCAGATAATGTAAATACATGGGATGGAACAACCAAACCAGATATATATACAACATTAAATACAACATATTTCAATACCATACCAGCAGAATGGCAAAATCTAATAGCAGAGTCTACATGGCAAGTAGGAGGAATGGCTTATAGTTCTACAAATACAGCCAAACAATATTATGATGTAGAAGTAGGAACAGGACAAAGTGGATATGAAGAAACAATGAAAATAGGATTAATGTATGTATCAGATTATGGTTATGGAGCAAGCCCAGAAAAATGGACAACAGGATTACGTGAAGATAATTATGGAACAGATAATTGGCTATATTTAGGTGTTTCTGAATGGTTAATTTCCCGTGATACGGGTAGCGCGAACATTGCGTTCCACGTGGATTCCCGCTACGGTGGTGACGTGACTCGCGGCGCTGTGAACTATGCGCATGCTGTTCGCCCGTCCTTTAGTCTGACATCCACAGCTACAATTTCCAGCGGTACAGGAACGAGTACAGATCCATTTGTTTTGAACCTTGGCTAAGCAAATGCTTGTCTACGCGCCGTACGGTGCGAGGCAAGCGGGGCATACTTTTTGCTACGAGTGATAAAGGTTGATAAAATAGATTGATGAAATTTACTTAACTCTGGACAGTTTTGATTCAGCCCAGTAAATACGGGACTTTTTGAAAGTAAAAGTGCGACCAAAGCTGTATAAAAATTAGGGTAAGAACGATAAAAATTTTAAAATTAGAGAAATTATAGTAAAAAATCCAAAATTCATTGCACACAAAAAAGAATTTTGGATTTTTTGAATATAGAGTCCGAATTAATCGACTAAATATCATATAATTTGAGTGAGAATGGGACCCTGATATATTCACTAGATTCTAGTGCTAATTTAAATAGAGTAAGCCCAACATTAAATAAAGACATAATTCGGACTCGCTTCTTAACTCCATTAATAGTTCTGTAAGAATGAGTAGTAAATCGATGATTTTTATGACACCTTGTAAGGAGTGTAAATGAGAAAACTAAGCATCTGGATAGTAGATCTTGGTGGCGTAAAAATAAATGTTGAAATTAATACTAATTCCGATTTAGCAACAACAGTAAGAAATTTTTCCTATTTTTCCTCATTTATTAGTCAAAATACAGTAGTTGGAGAAAAATATGATACTAAACGTAACTTTGTGCAAATATGTCTTAATTTTGGAGAAGCCAAAATTAAAAAGACGATAAGACATTATAAGATGCAAACAGATGAGCATGATGTATATTTAGAAACATTTCATATTTATGCAATCAATATGGACAATCTAAGTAATGTATGGTACGATAAGTCTAGTGAAAATTATCAAAAGTACAAATACTTAGGGATGGTGGATATGAAAAAAGAAGATCTAGAAAAATTTGGTAAAGAAGACGAATTATTAAATGAATATGGTAAAAGAGTCATTGAACTTAATAATGACGAAACATTCACTTGGGATATATCGCCAGAAGATGATGAAAGATATCTTATGAATGCCCGTCTTGCAGAAGCGGAAGAAAGAGGTATAACAAAGGGCAAAATAGAAATTGTTAAGAATTTCTATAAAATGGGCTTACCTTTAGAAGATATAGCTAAGGGTACTAATTTAAGTATTGAAGAAGTAAATAATATACTCAATGATGAAAGTAAGTAGAAAGATTATAGTTAATGTCATATAGTGTCAAATAATGGCAAAATACCTTGTTTAAATTAATGATATTTGCTAAAATGTTGACTGGATGTGATATTAATTAATGAAAGAAAATAAAATAGGTGGACTAGGAAAGACCGTGATGATTGCTCTTTTACTAGTTCTATATTTGACAAGTCTTTTAGCATTTTAAAAAAACACTTAAGTATAATATATTAGGTGTTTTTTTATGTATTTTATTGCCCATAGAGGTTTGTGGAATAATAGTATTAAAGCTAATTCCTATGAAGCCATTAAAAATGGTTTAGAAAGTAATAAATATATTGGCATAGAAACAGATGTAAGAGTAACTAAAGATGGTATATTTATTTTATATCATGATACCTTATATAAAGGTGCATTGATTAAAAATACAATGTATAAAGATATAAAAGATGTTGCCTGTAAATTAGAAGATATTCTTAAAATAAAAAGTAATAAAATAATATTATTAGAAATTAAAGACTTTAATATGGATGTAAAAAAGTTTTTAAAAGTAATAGGAAAATATAAAAGAAATATTTATATTATGTCTTTTGATACTAAGGTTATTGATAAAATCAGAAATATTACCAATAAATATAAGTTAGGAGTATTAAACTATATCTTAAATAGTGATAGTAATTATGACTTTGATTTTATCTGTCTATTAGATGTAATAAGTACAGAAGTAGTAATTAAATCTTTTGAAAAAAGAAATATTGAAGTAATAATATATGGGGTAATAGAAGTAAATAAGAATTTGACATATATTATAGATGATTGTAAATTAGGTATTGTCAAGTAATAAAGAATATGATATATTTTAATTGTACTAGAACAGATAGTACAAGGAGGATATATGATTGAAATAAAAAATTTAAAGAAAAGCTTTGATACGAAAGTTGTCTTAGAAAATCTTAATTCGAATATTCCTGATAATGCCGTCTATGGGTTAATCGGGGCCAATGGATCAGGCAAATCGACACTTCTTCGACTCATCAATAGTATCTATAAAGCTGATAGTGGCTCTATTATTGTTGATGGTGCTAGTTCCTTTGACAATGAAAAGATCAAAGAAGAGATGGTTTTTATCCCCGATGACTTATATTTTTTCCCAGGCTATAGTTTATATGATACCGCCAAGTTTTATCAAGCGATGTATCCTAAATTCAATTTGGAATTTGTCTTTGACACAGCTCGAAAATTAAAATTGGATTTTGATAAAAGTATTAATTCTTTTTCTAAGGGCATGCGAAGACAATGTGCTATCATATGTGCTTTAGCTACCAATGCTAAATATATCTTTTTCGATGAAACATTCGATGGCATTGATCCTGTTGTAAGACAGTACTTTAAAAAACTTATTGCTAGTCAAATGACCAAGCAAGATACAACAATCATTATGACCAGCCATAACTTAAGGGAACTGGAAGATATTTGTGATAATTTAGGCCTTATATCAGAACATAAAATAATATTTGAAAGTGATGTTAATTCCATAAAGACGAATATGATAAAGGTTCAAATATCTTTTAAAAATGATTTTGATGAAACCTTATTTACTGATTTAGATGTATTATATTTTAAAAAGATAGGTAAAGTAGCAACAATGATTATTAAAGATAAAAAGGATAGTAGAAAGTATTTAGCAAGTTTAAACCCCCTATTGCTCGATTATTTGCCCCTTACTTTAGAAGAAATATTTATCTATCAAATGGAGGATATTGGATATGAATTTAACTAATCTTTTTAACTTTAGATATTTATATCAAAATATTAAGAAATCCAAATCAATTATAATATTATTGATATGTGCTATTCCTTTTATTAACCTTTGGGTGGTTGGCTTAGATTCTCTTACATTTAATTATGTCCTAGACTTCTCTAGCATAAGTGGTATAACAAGCATTTTAGCCTTTATTTTTCCACCATTACTAGCTTATCTATTATTTAGTTTCCTATTTAAAAGAAAAACTGTTGACTTGATTATGTCCCTTCCGATTACGAGAAAAAAGATCTATGCTTCAAATGTCCTTGGGGGTATTATAATAATATTGATTGTGTTACTTATTACAACCATTGGTTTCTTCTTATTATCCCTTTTAACTAAGGTTTATATTCCTCTTGAAGTATTATTTGATTACTTTATTTATTGGTCTATTTCCTATATATTTGTCTTTTTAATTGCTGTATTAGCAATCTCCTTTGCAGGTAATGCGATGAGTTCTTTAGTAATAATTCTCCTTCTTTTATTCTTCATACCAACTATTACTTATATTGATTATATAACCAAACATGACAATCATGAAACCTTTTATTCTTGTGTAGATACTGCTTGCTTTCCTGATGTAAACTGGGCTTGTACCACTAGTAATAATAATTGTAAAGTAATAGATGAAAATAGAACCGATTATTACTTTGATAACATTTATACAGTAACGTTATCATCTCCTGTTAATTATGTTGTTCAAGAAGAATATGATACTTTCAGTTTAATTAAAACATCCATTTTATCAATAATCTATTTAGTTTTAGGTTATTATGCTTTTAAATATCGGAAAATGGAAGATAGTGAAAATAGTTTTAAAAACAAATATTTATATGAATTATTAAAAATTGCGACTTTTATTCCTGTAACTTTCATAGCTTTTGTAATGTCCATAGGAAATGCTAATTATCTACTTATTGGTATTGCTATTTGTATTAGTTACTATTTTGTTTATGATTTAGTTTTAAGGAGAACCCTTATTAAGCCTTTAAAAGTATTTTTTAAGGCCTTAATAGCAACTGGTATCTTATTTGGTGTTTATACATTAATAACTTATATCTATGATAATAATGTTTTATATATAGATTCTTTAGATGAAGTTAAAGTGTCTTATCTAGATACCGATTTAAGTATAGTTCAAGAATTTGCTGTTAATGATTCTGATTTAATAAAAAAATTAATTAAAGAAGAAAGAAATCCAGGTGCTAATTATTCCATAGATTTATATATTAATAACAAATATCATACCATCAGAAGCTTAAGCAGTGATACTTATAATGAACTTAAAAATTATGCTAAAGAAAATAATTTAGATGAACAATTTACTAAAGATAATATTATCTATGTAGCATCAACTCTTGATCCATCCATAAGTATTCCTTTATCTAATAAATTTAAAGAATTACTTGTTAATTATATTGATACTTACGAAGACAGTGATGAAACAATCAATTTCTTTATAAGTATTTATAAATATGAAAATCATGAGTTAAAAGATATTAAAATAAAGATAAATAGTAATTTAGAAATAATTAACTATATTAAAAAATATTATAATGAAGATTTTCTCGATAATTTCGATGGTGATAATATAGCTATTGCAGGAGAAGAAGGTATCTCTTATGAAGAACAACAATATATATTTAGTCAAAACAAAGATAGATTATATGAATTTTTAAATGAACATAAAAATGATGAAATAGAAGGGGATTTTGTGGTATTATATAATAATAATACAAGATATATAATTAATCACGATGATTTTTATGCGGAGTATAGTAGTTATACTTCCTAGTTAGGGAGGGGTTATCTTGAATATCAATATTGATTATCAATCAAGAATACCTATTTATGAACAAATAGTTTTAGAAATAGAGAAATTAGTGGCCTTAGGAATATTAACTCCAGGAGAACAAATTCCCGCGATAAGGGAACTAGCACTAACCATTGGAGTTAATCCTAATACTATCAAAAAAGCCTATGATATGTTAGAAACTAGAGGAGTAATAATATCTAAATCGACGAAAGGAACTTTTATCGTCGACAACATTGCTAAGGTCAAAGAAGCCAAAGTCGATGCTATCCTTGCTGAAATAGAGGATAAAATAAAAGAATTAGAAAATATCGGTTTAGATAAAAAAGAAATAAGTAAGAGGCTTAAATTATAATATCAACTAAAGTCGGTGCTATAGCATCGATTTTTAAATTCGACAAAAGTAGACAGCATCTCCTATGGACTATGGGGTTATTGTGTGTTAGCATAAGTAATCAAGGAAGAGAAATACTATTGGAATTCCATTAAACTAGTTTATAAGTATATTTCTTTCTATTAAAGAAAGAGGAATTTTGGTTTTTATGAATACAGTAAAAGGGGCAGATGATAATTGTTTTAAATGGGTTGTAGCATCCCCAAAAGGAAAAGAAATATTAGAAGGTATATTAAAACAGGTATTAAGAAAAGATGTAGAAATAATCGAATTTATTAATAATGAATTAGGTAAGTCAAATAAAAAAGAAAAGAATAAAAGAACAGATTTAATAGTAAAGATTGATGGAATAATTGCAAATGTAGAAGTAAATACTAATGATTATATTTATACTAAGTATTTTAGAAACTTTGTTTATTTAGTGACTTTATTTAATAGATATTCAGTAATAGAAGTTGATGATGGCTAAAAGAAGAAAAAGAAATATGATTATCAAACAAATATAATTCAAGTAAATTTAAATTTTGGTGTTACGGATATCAAAACAGATAAATTAATATTAGAAAATAGGTTTGGAAATAAGGAAGGACATATAATTAAAAATTTAGTATCATATGATGTATTTATAGACAATTTTGTTATGATAATGGTAACTTAGATGAATATAAGTATTTGTTAATGTTGGATATGACTTTGGATGAATTAGAAGATTTTTATCCAGAGGATATGATAGTAAAGGAATATGGTGATGCGTTGATGAAATATAATGAAGATGTGTTTATATATCCACATAGCGAAGAGGAAGAAAAACAGATGATGCATGATATGGAAATAGATATGGCATATGATGAGGGCGCTGAACAAAATAAAATAGAGATGATAAAAAATTTCTATAAGATAGGTACCTCAATCGAAGATATCGCCAAAGCCAGTAACTTAACTGTAGATAAAGTAAAAGAAATAATTGATATTAATAATTAATAATTTAATACTGATAAACGTGTCAAGATGATTGATAGTTTATCAGTTTTTTTCAAAAATATTAAAAATATTGCTTCATTTAGTGTATAATTATATCAAGGTGATTAAATTGAAAATTATCGTTTCTGCTGGAGGTACTGGTGGACATATCTATCCAGCTTTAGCAATTATAAAAAAATTTCAAGCAAAAGAAAAAGATTTAGATGTTTTATATATTGGAACCCATGATCGAATGGAAAAAGATATTGTTCCCAAGATGGGCATTAAATATGAAGAAATAGAAATATATGGTTTTAGTAAAACCAAAATCCTACGAGATATTAAAGATATATTCTTAATATATAAGGCTATCAAAAAATGTAGAAGTATCATGGAGAAATTTAAACCCGATGTTGTTATTGGAGTTGGTGGCTATGTTACTTATCCTGTTATTAAAGCTGCTCACAAACTAGGTATAAAAACATTTATTCACGAACAAAATAGCATCGCCGGCAAGAGCAATATAACTTTAGCTAAATATGTCGATATGGTAGGAGTATCATTCAAAAACTCGAAGGATTATTTTAAGACGGCGCGAAAAGTCGTCTACACAGGAAATCCTTGCGGGGAAAACGCTTTAGACATACCGAAGATATCCAAAACTACTTTAGGATTTAAAGAAAACGATAAATTAATAATCATTGTGGCGGGTTCTTTAGGTAGTTCATCATTTAATGACAAATTTAAGGCTTTCTTACAAATAGTAGGAGATGAACCATACAAAGTCTTATATGTTACTGGCAAAAGTTATTATGAAGAATTTGTTAATGATGCAAAGTTCCCAAGCAACGTCAAAGTTGTCCCATATTATGATAATCTTGCTGGTTTAATGAAAGATGCTTATTTACTTATAAGCCGGGCTGGGGCCAGTACAATTAGTGAAATACTTGCTTTAAAAATACCTAGCATTTTAATTCCTAGTCCTTATGTTGCTGGCAACCATCAATATTATAATGCGCTTGATTTAGTTAATATGAAAGTTGCTGAATTAATCGAAGAAAAAAATCTGACAACTGATTTAATTCAAGTGTCAATTAATGAATTAGTAAATAATAGCGATAAATATAATGAACTTAAAAACAATTTGGAAAAGTTGAGTACTAAAGAATCTTCAACGATTATTTATGAAAGTATTAAGGAAATGTTGAAATGAAAAATTATGGGGAAGTAATCGAAAACATCGATTTAAAAAAATATAATACATATGGTATCGGAGGTCATGCTAAGTATTTGATAAGCCCAGATTCAGTCGAACATTTACAAGCGCTTATAGCCCATTTAAAAGAAAACGGGATACCTTGGTATATTTTAGGTAGTGGCTCTAATGTTATTTTGCCGGATAATGATTTTGCAGGAGTAATCATCAGATTAACTAACTTTGCAGAATATAAAGCTCAAAACGATATCATTACAGCTGGCTCCGGTCTTGCTCTTGGGGCTTTAGTTAAAAAAATGCTCGATGATGGCTATACTAATTATGCTAATTTGATGGGCATACCAGGACTTCTCGGTGGAGCCATCATTGGTAATGCCGGTGCTTATAATACTTGTATATTTGACTATTTAATAAGTGTTACCTTGTTAGATAAAGATGGTAATATCCAAACTTTGAATAGGGAAGATATTATCTATGACTACCGCTATACAGAATTTAAAGGTAGTGATAAAATAATATTAGAAGCAAAATTAGAAGGGATTAAAGGTAATGTTGCTGAAGCTAAAGAGAATATTGCTATCAATTTAGAAAAACGTCAGAAAACGCAACCTTTAGAATATAAAAATGCCGGTTCAGTATTCAAAAATCCCCCCGGCTTATCAGCTGGCTATATGATTGAACATGCTGGCCTTAAGAAAACAACCGTCGGTGGTGCTCAAGTAAGTGAAAAACACGCCAATTTTATAATCAATTATAAAAATGCGACAAGTCATGATATAATAGAATTAATTGAACTTATTAGAAATAAAGTTCAAATTCAATATAAAGTAAAATTAGAATTAGAACAAGTACAAGTTATTTGGTGATATTATGGAAAGTAATAAAAAAGTCAAAAGAAAATTAAATAAAAAAGTTCTTATTGTTATTTTTTTAACATTATATTTAATTATAATGGCTTTTTATTATTGTCTAACACTTCCCATAAAAAATATTGTTATCACTGGTAACAACTTAGTTAGTGATTCCGAAATAATTTCTACCGCCGGTATAAAAAATTATCCAGAAATATTCCAAGTGAGTAGTTCCAAAATTGTTAAAGAATTAGAAAAAATAGATCTCATTGAAAATGTCAAGGTGAAAAAAAGTTTAAATGGGACAATTACTATCGAAGTTGTTGAATCTAAAGTCTTATTTTATAATGCCTTAAATAGTAGCGTTGTTTTATCGAATGGTAATGAAGTTCCTGACTCGGAAACCGCCATCAAAGGGCTCCCATCATTAGTTAATTATGTCCCTAGTGATATCTATAAAAGTTTAATTGCAAAGATGAATGAAACTGATAGTGATATCATTGCCCTAATAAGTGAAATCGAATATAGCCCGGATGTCAAAAATGATGTAACAATCAACGATAGTAGGTTTATTCTGCGAATGAATGATGGCAATCATGTCTATATCGATTTAGTCAATTTTGAAAACTTAAATAAATATCAATTGATCTATTCTAATCTAGATGAAAAAGGGGTACTGCATTTAGATGGGGTCTATGCTGGTAGTGATACGATTATTTTTACATCTTTTGCGGCTTTAGCAGCTCAAGAAAGTACTGAAGAAGGTGAAAATAGTGAATTACAACAATAAAATGTGGGAAATAATTTCTTCTTTAACTGATCGTCCTAAACTTCTACTTCATAGTTGTTGTGGCCCATGCTCGACGACCGTTTTAACAACTCTTTCTCCATACTTTGACATCACAGTTCTTTATTATAATCCTAATATTGAACCCTGTGAAGAATATGAAAAGCGAAAACAAGAGCAAATAAAATTTATCCAAAAACTAGCTGATCCCCACATTACTTTTAGAGATGCTGATTATGACAACACAACATTTCGTAGTAAGGTTGCTGGTTTCGAACACGAAAAAGAAGGAGGTCCTCGCTGTGCTATTTGTTTTAAATTGCGTTTAGAGCAAACTGTAAAAATAGCCTTTGCTGAAGGATTTGCCTATTTTGGTACTACTTTAACTGTAAGCCCTCATAAAAATAGCGAAGTAATAAATAAAATTGGGGCTTTATTAGAAACGAATTATGGTGTAAAATATTTATATAGTGATTTTAAAAAGAAGGATGGTTATAAAAAGAGTATTATCCTAAGTAAGGAATACGATTTATACCGTCAAGATTATTGTGGTTGTGAATTTGGGAGAGTTGCCGAATGATGGAAGTAATTGAGTATTGTGGTTTAATTTTATGGATTGTCTATATATTTTTATTTGTCAATCGCGAAATTGCTCGTAAGAATAAATATGCCCATGAATATACTAAAGAATTGATAATTAAAAGACCATTTCATATTATTCGTATAGATACTTTATTTTTTTTAATAGTATATCTAGTTTATAGTAATTTTGCTGATACTAGAGTTTTACCATATCTTTATTTAATAATTGTTTTAACTAATATTGTTTATTGCGCTTATGATTTAATTGATAACTATAAACAATCCAAACCTGATATAAAAAAGGAAATTGTTAATTATGCTTGTACTATATTTCTTATAGTTGTAGCTTTTGGTTACATGTTTATATCGAAAAATTTAAATAATGCCTGCACTCTTACTTTGGCACTAAATATTCTAGTGCCAATCTATGTTTGGCTAATTAAAGTATTAAAAAAATAATATAAAAACTTGATTTTTAATGTGTTTAATGGTATTCTTAAAAAGAAGAATATAAAGGTAATGGGGAATAACAATGAATAAAGATTTAAAAAGAATTTTGATGGTTGTCTACATACTGGCATTAATAGCGATGATTACTGGTGCCACATTTGCTTACTTTGCTATTATCAAAGTTTCCAATGTAACACCACGAGTTGAAGCTACTACTGCCCAAACAGATTGGCTAATTTTTGATGCTGGCGCCCCAATTAATATATCAGCAACCGAAGAAAATTTCGGAGAAAATATGGGGAATCTTGCTGAAGAAACATTTGCCAGTGCCAGTTTGCGAGTCAGCAACACAGAATTAGAATCGGTTTATCAGTATAATTTATCGTTAGAAATATCTGACAATAACTTTGAGTACACGACTGTGGAAGAAACAGCAGAACTACTTTTGACGATAACTGATCCGAACGGAAACCCGGTTACTAATATCGCTGGTCTCGAATATGTAAAGGTTGGTGATGTCTCAGGATTTGACATAACTACTAAAACCGGTAGTTATCAAATAGCTAATGCCTATGAAATTCGGACATATACTCAGGCTGAACATATATGGAATGTCACTGTGACATTTGTGAATTTAAATAGTGATCAAGAGGCTAATACCGGCAAAAGTCTTGCTGGGCATTTGACAATTGAACCAGTAGATTTAAGAGGAGTATAAAATGGATATAAAAACAGAATTACAAAGAAAAATGGTCGAAGAGTATCGAAGAACTCATCCCGAAGCAGCTATGTATAGTGATGAAGAAATTGCCCAAATGGATCCTATAACTCCCGTTGAAGTTAATTTGTATATATCGGAGTTAATAAAGGAATTACAAGATGAGTTAAATTACAACTTATCCTTGATAACTGATCCCAAAACCCATTATCAAGAAATTACTGAACTTCGCAGTGAAAACATTATGCTCAGTGCCAAAATTGATACTTTAATTCAAGAAAAGGCCCGTTTGGCCCAAGCTTATGGAGAAGATTTAGATGACTCAAGAGGCTTATAATTTTTTAGATTACTTAGCTAAGGAATTGAATTTTTCTCAAAATACTATCATCAGCTATCGCCAAGATTTAGCTGACTTTTTTTGCTTTATCCAGAAAAAAAATATCGATATTTATCAGTTGAATCGTTATCATGTCCGTGATTACTTAAAGTATTTGGATACTAAGAAGTTACGCAATTCTACAATTGCTCGACGGATAAGTGCTATTCGTAGTTTTTATAATTATCTATGTAGTATAGGCAAACTACAAAATAATATCTTTAAAAATATCCGTAATCCCAAGATTGAAAAGAAATTGCCAAATTACCTTAGTTATGATGAATTAGCTCAAATTTTAAATAACATCGATACTAGTACCCCAGAGGGGATAAGAAATCGTCTAATTATTGAAATGTTTTATGCCACTGGGTGTCGGGTTAGTGAACTGCTAAATATCAAAATGAACGATATCAATAAAGAAAATAGAACAATCAAAATCATGGGAAAAGGTAGTAAAGAACGAATTGTTTATTATGGTGAATATGCGGAAATGTATTTAAATGAGTATCTGGCTACTGGTTATAATAAAGATAGCAAATATTTATTTTTAAATAAGAAGAAGGAAAAAATGAGCATTGAAGATATCGAATTGTTAGTTAAAGAGGTTATCAAAAATCTATCTTTGAAAACCCATGTTACTCCCCATACTCTAAGACACACATTTGCTACTCATTTACTTAATAATGGCGCGGATATCAAAAGCGTTCAAGAACTTTTGGGCCATTCCAGTTTAAATACTATTGGTATTTACACTCATGTGTCAAATGAACGAATTAAAGAAATTTATTTAAAAACTTTTAATCGTTAAAAAGGAAATCGCCTTTTTTCAGTAATATATATAGGTGAAGAGAGTATTGGACTACTCTCTAAGTTGCCAATATGGTATAATTATGAGGAGGATGTTATGGAAAATATATTAGAATGTAAAAAAATATGCAAATCATTTGGTCGTAAGCGCATCTTAAAAGATGTTTCGTTTAGTATTGCTCCTGGAGATATTTTAGCTTTTATTGGCCCCAATGGTAGTGGAAAAACGACGACAATTAAACTTATATTAGGGTTACAAAAAATCGATTCTGGCAGTGTAATCCTCAATGGTTTTAATGTTGCTACTAATTATGTTAAAGCTATCGAAAGAGTAGGGGCTATCGTTGAAAATCCCGATTCTTATATGTATCTTACTGGTTGGCAAAATCTCCGCTTGATAGCGGATTGCTATCCCAATATTTCTGATGAACAAATAAAAAAAATAGTGAGTTATGTTGGTTTGACTGAACGCATTAACGACAAAGTAAGTAAATATTCTTTGGGAATGCGTCAAAGACTAGGAATTGCTCGTGCCCTTTTAAATAGCCCAGATATATTGATACTTGATGAACCGACGAATGGACTCGATCCAGTAGGTATCAATGATCTCAGAAATTTACTAAAAAAATTAGCGAGTGATGGTATGGGTATTTTAATATCGAGTCACAATCTAGCAGAACTAGAAAGCTTTTGCAATAAAGTTTGCATCATTAATCATGGCCAAATAATCGAATCAAGTACTATCAAAGACTTTAAATATAATGCTAATAGAGTATTCTTCCGGGTAAATGATACTACTGCCTTACCTTTAACTGATGCCATGGAAATAACTAAAAATAGTTTTGTTGTAACTGCTGATGAAAAGAAAGTAGCAAAAATTGTCAGACAACTGGTTAGAAAGAAAATTGAAATTTATGAAATTAGGCAAGATGAACTATCTTTGGAAGAAGCGTTCTTAAAAAAGACTGGGGGTAATAAAAATGTTTAGACTGATTAAAAATGAATTATTTAAAATATTTCATAAACTTAGTACCTATGTTCTTTTAGCAATCGTTTTATTATTTATTATCGTAACTAATCTTTTATATCGTTATTATGATGAACCAGAAACAATCTATAATGAAATAGATATAGCTGCAGTCAGTGACTATATCAATAACTATAATCCAACTACTGATAGTCTCGATGATTATGCTTACAACTTAGCTCTTTATGATAGTTATAATTTAGCAAAGAAGTATGATATTGATAGTTGGCAATATAATATATTCATGAATGAATATTTAAATATTAATACCGAATATTACCGAATTGTCAATACTGCCCCAGTTGATGAGGAAAGGGTAACAGAACTAAATAATTCTTTACTAGCTATTTTACAAGCTATCTACCAAGACAATTGGCGTTATTTTGCGGAAAGTGAAAAGAGCAATTTGGAAGATCAATTGACTGAATATCAGGAGTCTTTATCGACTCCCAATATAAGTAATATCGAAATATCCCAATATAAAAAACAAATATATATTACAGAACAACGCCTAGAACTAATAAATTATCGGCTAGAAGAAGATGTTTGCTATGGCGATGATTATTTAAATGAAGCTATTGAAAACATTGAAAATAGTCTTTATGGTATGGCGGAATACATGTATGATTTAGGGGCTGACCGGGAAGAATATGCTAGTGTTTTAAAAACCTACCACGAAAATAAGTATATATTGTCGGAAAAACTCGATACTAATAATGACAATACATTGCGAAGCGTCATAATTAATTTCTTTGATGAATACTCCTTTTTAATTGTTGTGTTCATTATTATGATTGCTGGTAGTATTGTAAGTGATGAATTTTCCCGGGGAACTATTAAAGCACTTTTGACAGTCCCTCATTCCCGCAGTAAGATTTTAACTGCTAAATTTCTTACAGCAATTATTTGCATACCGTTTATCATTTTATTTATTTTTTTAGGTGAAATGTTAATCGGTGGTATATTTTTAGGCTTTGATTCTCTAAACATTCCCGCTGTTGTCTATAATATATCTACTAATAGTCTCGATGTCTTAAATGTGTTTGTTTATTTTCTTTTGTATGTATTAGCAACATTACCAGAACTTATTTTGTTAATTGCCTTAGCCTTTACTTGTTCGATTATTTTAAATAGTACAGCATTTGCTATTGCTATAACTTTCTGTGCAATGATTGCTTCCCAAATAATTAATAATATTGCTTATGTTTATGATATCGGTATATTAGATTACTTTTTCACAACCAATTGGGACTTCACTCAATTCTTGTTCGGTGGTAGTTCGATGTTTGGTTTAACCATCGGCCATTCCTTGATGGTTTGCTTTACTTATTTAGTATTATTCCTTTTAGTAAGTTATACAGTGTTTGTAAATAAAGATGTAAAAAATATCTAATTGATGGAGGAAGTATGAAGTTCAAATTAATATCTAAAAAAATGTTCATAAATATTATTGTAACATTAGTTTTACTAGCATCTATTTTGTTGGCTTTTTCTTCCTCATTTTACATGCAACAATTATCGAATAAGAGCAAAGTCAATTCCGCAACAGTAATTAAACCTGACAAAAATATTATTCGTAGTCCTAAGATAGATGAATATATATCTAATATTGCTCCCGATAATTTGATTGAGGAAATCAATATTAAAAAAGAAGTTACATCAATTCTGACAAGTGCAGAAAATCGCTTTCAAAGCCAAATATTTGACTTTGAAAGCGGAGAAGAACTTACCATCAACGATTTAGTAAAAAATGACTTTAAAGAGGACTTCGCTAATAAAATAAATGAACTATTATATCTTAAATATCCAACATTTATTGCTGATGTCATAAGTAAAAATGATTATACTAATGTTTATTTTTTAAAAGATAATGAACTAGTAATCTATTATTATGATTATCCAATAACTCCTGAAGTAAAGGAAGATCTCTATTTAACAGTCAACTATAATGAAATAAAAGATTATCTAAATATAACTGTCGATTTAGATAGCAAATATTCTAATGAGGATGGTTCTATTATTAACCCTAACAAAAAACTAGTAGCTATTACTTTTGATGATGGCCCTGGACCTTACACAAATCGTTTAGTTGATATATTAGAAAATAATAAAGCTAAATCTACTTTCTTTATGCTCGGAAATAAATTAGAAAAAAATAGGGATACAGTTTTAAATGTTTATAATCATGGTCATGAAATAGGGTATCATTCCTATGCCCATACCAATTTTAAAAGACAAGAAATAGCTACTATCCAAAGTGAATTTGCAACAAGCAATGAAATATTAAAAAGTATCACTGGAACGACATTTAGTTTAGTTAGACCGCCATATGGAACAATAAATGCCGAAATAAAGGATGCTTTGGATGCTACATTTATCTTGTGGAATGTCGATACTGAAGATTGGAGACATAAAGATACTGAATATTTACTAAATTATGTTCTAGAAAACATAGATCCCGGCTGTATCATTTTATTCCACGACATTCATAAAAGTAGTGTAGATGCCATCGAGAAAATCTTACCATACTTATATGTTGAAGGCTACCAACTAGTAACAGTCTCAGAGTTAGCGAAAAACTATGATACGCAATTAGAACTTCATAAAACTTATCGCTATTTTGTTAAATGAAACCAATTTCATCACCTTCATTGGATATTACTTCTTGAATTAAATATATAGCACCCCCAATTAAAAATAAAAGAGAAGCAATTACTTGTAATAATTTATTACGATACCTGACATTATTAAAATTTTTCTCCATATTACTCAAATCTCTTGTAAAAAGTAAGACGAAATATAAATAGATAAAAAAAGCAATAAAAAACAAAACAATATTTATCGTCTTACTTTTTTTAAATGAATTACTATTTCTTGTTAGGATATAATCTTTTTCAAAAACATTAGATATTATCGCAAAAGCAGCTATGAAAAAATAAATAATCCAAATAAAATCCTCAGTTCTAAGCTGTTTTAATCTATTTAATACATCCATACTAAATATTATGCTTGTAACCTGAGGATAAACCAATTACTTTCTTTTCGTTTTAATCATATATTCATTGACATTTTTTACTATAACATAATGCCTTCCCCAGACGAATATTCCTGCGAATATAAAGAAAAATCCCGAAAGAACATAAGTAGAAATCAAATTTTCATTCATAGCATTGTCAATAATAAAATAAATAGCACAAGCAACAAGTAGAGCACTATATATTAAAAGCCGATTTAATCTTTTTCTTTGCACTGCTCCAAATTCTGTTTTAAAAAAGCCATCACGAGCTTTCTTCTTTTCTTCTTTATTAGCTCTTTGATATTTATTCTTTTCCATAAAATCACCTAAATATATTCTATCATAAAATAATAAAATGTGATAGAATAAAATTTAAACGGAGAGGTTATCATGCGCAAAATTATTTTAAAATATCGTTTAAAATTAACTTATCAAGCTATTTTACAAAATCCTTTATGGCAAATTTTAAATAATGAATTTCAAAATCAAGATTGGGATTTTGAAATGTACGATGAAACAAATTGCCCAGTTGCTGGTTATATTAACACCAACCTAGATTCTGACAATTGCTACGAAGGCTTTGCTCATATTACTTTTTATGGTAATATTAAAAATAAAAACTTACCATATTACTTATTTAATGGCAATTACAGTATCGATTCTTTTTCTAATCTAGATTTTATAATGCAAATGGGAGAGTATGCTATTTACAAAATGTCTGGAACTAATGATTACTATTTACTCAGAACAGATTTAAAGCCTTTATTGCCAGTTTTAAATAATGATTGGCCAAAGTTGTGGGCAGCCATGACTTGCCTTTATAATGATTGTTATGGTGCCGTTGCTCCTGATGCTGCCATAAATGACTTTCTATTTAGTGAAGATAAAAAGGTAGCCAAACTTAAAATAGGGGGCTTATATATGGCTGAAGAATTTCAAAGTATCCCCGAAAAAAGGTTAAATCGAGTTTTACCATCATGAGTGTTGCTATTTGTCATTGTTTTTGCTACAATATTTTAGAGGAGTAGATAATGAAGAAGTTATTGATTATATTTTTGATTCTAGGTATTATTGCTGGAGGGGTAGGAGCGTATTTTTATTTTTCTGATAAGGCAGAGGAAGAAAAAATCGCCGAAATTAAAGAAGGCTGGTATGTCCAAATAGATACAGAAGAGTTAAATATCCGTGAAAAGGGAAGCCGAGATTCTAAATCACTAGCTATGGCCCACAAAGGTGATATATATGAAGTATTAGATGTCGAAGTTCTTGGTAACAATAGCTTTTGGTATAAAGTAAAATATGCTGATGATAAAGTAGGTTTCATTTATAATTCAAGTAGTTTAAATTATTTGACAGATTATAATAACCCAACTGATATTGCCAGCCCAACTCTTAAATTTTTTGACAAAGTTTATTATGTCAATTCTATTGATGATATTACTTATGACCATTTAGAAGTATGGGATGATAAACCCGATTATGAAATAACTCATAAAGTATTTCATGAAGTGAGTGTCGATATCAATGGACGCAATATCGATCAATACTGGATCCAATATACAGTCACTGATGGTGTAGGCAATAGTGTATCTAAAGTTCAAAAAATAGAATTCAATGAAAGACCTAGTGAAGAAGCCGTATACGATTTTTCCGAATTAGAAAGATAAAAAAAGCTTTTCTTTTTAGGAAACTTGTGTTATACTTAATGAGTAATCGCAATTTTGTCTCCTTAGCTCAGTTGGTAGAGCAACTGACTCTTAATCAGTGGGTCTAGAGTTCGAATCTCTAAGGGGACACCATTAAGTATTTAAAATCTCCATTGTTGAGATTTTTTTTGTCCTCTTTTTTAAATTACTATACAAAGTTTTGTCAAATATTAATAATTTTTTATTTGTTTTAGTTTCATCTTTTTGCAATATTCTATATAATTATACTAGGTGGTACCTGTGACTATAGTAAGAAAAATATTGATTACCATTATTGTTATTTTGATAGTTATCTTTCTATTAATTATTTGTCTGCGACCATTAGTTATAAATATCGCTCAAAAAGATATGCAAACAGTAGATAGCAATGTCACCACCATTGAACTAGGAGTAACTCCTAAGTCGAGTAGTAATAAGGCTGTAATTTCTAATAATAATATTTACATTAATAGTGGAGGAATCTATAATTTATCGGGTGTTCTTATGAATGGAACAATTTTTATCGATACTGCTGATGAAGTAACTCTGCACTTAGATAATGTAACTTTAGTTAATGAAGTAAATAGTCTTATTGACAATCGTAAATCTTCTAAATTAGTTATTGAACTTGCGGAAAATAGTAATAACATATTTAGTGATGGTTCCAATTCTTCTTCAGCTATTAAATCTGTCGGTGATGTATACTTGGATGGTACAGGTCAAATGCTTGTTTACGCCAATAATGGCAACGGTATTACAATTACTCGCGGAAATTTAGTTGTCGACGAGATAACTCTTTATATTGTTGCTGTTGCCGATGCTTTTAATGTTGCTCGCGACTTTTTAATCAATGGGGGAACAGTCTTAGCTTTTGGCAATGACGAAATTCAACCAGCTAGTAAATTATCTAGACAAAATACTTTAATTTTTAATTTTGAAAATACTTTTACAGAAAATACAACATTTTCATTAAGTGATTACTATTACAAATCCTTGATAAATTTTGTAGCTTTAAGGGACTTTAAAACATTGACAATCAGCACTCCTGATTTAAAGGAGGGAGGATATCGCTTGCTTGAAGGGATAACTTGTGATGCTAAAATAAAAAATGGTGTCTATGAAGAATGTGAGCCTCACCGTGGAACTCCCGTTAAAATTAATATCAGTGACCTTTACATGGTAAGAGATAGAGTTAATTGGTATGGATCAATGGCCAATATTATTGTTAGTATTTACAGCCACAATTAAAGAATAAGTGTAAAATCACTTATTTTTTAGTTGTAATAATTCAGAAAATGTAT
>CALVVH010000020.1 GCA_944363805.1 uncultured Bacilli bacterium | reverse complement strand
TATACAGCTTTGGTCGCACTTTTACTTTCAAAAAGTCCCGTATTTACTGGGCTGAATCAAAACTGTCCAGAGTTAAGCAGAGTTAAGATTGTTAATCAAATTATTACAAAAGGGTCAGAGGACAAGCCACTTCCCCCCTCAAATTCTACATTAGAGTTCAGATAGAAGGACGGGCGCACACCACGTGGGAGGCTCACTGCAGTGTAAGTGACGCTTCCTCCGCCGCCCACGCAGAACGCATCATACGCATAGACCAAACGACGGGAAATTGTCCAATCTACTTCTCCCATATACATCCAGTTATCTCCCTTTATAGCACGATAGTCTGTTGTTCCACTACCAACAGTTGTCCAACCACTTGGATCTACTGCATACATATAATCTGACACATACATTAACCCTATTTCATCTTGGTATGTTGTTCCTTCGGCTGGGCTTACTATTTCGTTTGTATATGCCGTTTTAACACTTTGGGTTCCTATACTTTCCCATGTATTTCCTCCAACTTTCCATGTTGTATTCGCTATCTTACCTTGCCAGTCAGCGGTTAGATAATTCCAATAATTTGTATTTAGATTTACTGTATTAAGTCTACTTGCACTCCATGTATTTGTTTCTGTTCCTCCACTACTCGTTGGACCATTCCAATAATACAAATATCTTGTACCTGCATCATATAATTTTCCGCTTAAGAAACTGGTTGTTTGTGTTTGATAATAATCACCATCTTCTCCTAATATTGTTGGCTTTGCATAATCATATTTGATTAATTTTACTTGGCCATCAAATACTCCGATGATTCGATATAGATTATCTTCTGAACATGAGCCTTCACTTGCTTCTGGGCCAAAGCAGACAAAGTTTTTGATATTATCACTTGTTAAATATCCATCAGTTACTGCTTGGTTTAACGCTTCCTCTAATGTATTATAATGAGCTGTTTCACTATATACTGTTGTATAATAATGTTCTTCACTAGCGTTACAATCATAACCAACAGATTGTTTTGCCCCATTACAATAAAAATTGATTACTCCATCGCTTTCAGTAGCAGCTGCTGTATAAACTCTCGTTAATCCTGCTTGTATAGCTGTTTCTGTTACTTTGTAATCTCCACCACTAAATCTATATGAGTTATCTCCAGCTTCTTGGTCAGAATTCACGTAATCCCCTTGTCCATCATGTAAGTATAATCCGTTTACGCCATCCGTTGTATATAATGTTTCTGTTATATAACTTGCTAAATTTTGTGATGAAGTTAGTGGTTCTTCTTGGATTATGACTGTCGCTTCAAATGTCTTACCCGCATTGCCTACTTGGTCACTATTTAGATTAACAAATGTTACAGTGATATTCCATTCTTGGACTTTCGGATCACTTGTAGCTGTAATTTCATAATTACTTGCTAATGTTATTAATTCACTTGCTGTTGTTATATCAAATCCTGTTACTTGGTTATCAGCTTCTCCTACTGTTACATATTTTAGTCCTGAAATGTTTTCTACTGGACTTCCATCTGGATCTGTTACAGTAAGTATCAATTCTGGAGTATCGTTATCTACCGTATATTCAAAATCATTACTTGTAATATTCAAATACAAATAATAATTTCTGGTGGCAGTATTCGTTGCATTATTTGCTGTAAGTGTGGCACTAGCTGTGGTACTGCCTGCTTGGTTACCCAATCCTTGAGCAAAATTATCTTGGGTTGCTGTTATGCTTATTGCATCCCCTACACTAAATGACAAATTATCTGTCGTATTTGTTTGGACATCTAAATTTGTATTAGCACTAGCTCCTCCTTGAGCCATAAAATATGCATATGTTGCTCCTACTACCACGATTAAAAGAGTTGCTATCGCTATAATTGATAGCACAAGAGTTTTGTTCTTCTTTTCCATTTTAAATTATCCTTTCAACTTCCCAAATTATAACAGATACAATACAAAATTCTTGTCGAACTATGTACTATACCGAAATATTTTTTTGCTAGTTGTCACCTAGCATTACTATAAAAATTTTAAAAGGAATATTTCTAAATGTCAATATGTACTACCAGACTATATACTTTTTTATGTAAACAAAAAAAGTCACGCATTGCTTGACTATTCTTGTTCTTCCCATTCAGCAGTAAGAGTTATATTTCCTTCAACGGGAGTTGTAAAATCATATTCTTTGCCATCTAAATACCACCCTAAGAAAGCATAACCCTCAGCAGTAGGTTCAGCAGGTTCGGTTGCTGTATGTCCAATTTGCACTTCTTGAACAGGAATACCATTTCCTATACGGACATTGAATGTTACAGTAAATGTTCTAAAAAAGTTTAAATAAACAAATATTGCCACAACCGCTAATATTAATATTACTCCCATTAAGATTGTCTTTTTCTTATCTAATTTTGCCATTATCTACTTTTCCCTCTTTCCTCTTCAATTTCATCTTCTAATTCCATAACATGGACTTTTTTTAGTTCTAGTTCTAAAATATATAATTTTTTTAAATATTTTTCAATAAATGTTTTTTTTAGGAACTGATTGTATTTATATTCTAAGATATTTCTGATACGATCAAGTTCTGTATAAGCCATTAGGACATCACCGCTGGTTGTATCATCACCTGCTGTAATAAGACTATAGATGATTTTAATTAATCTATTATAAGCCTTTATTACTTTATCTTCTAAGATACTACTTACCATGTCTGTATCTAAAACTGTTATCTTTTTGACCTTTTTATAACCTTTTTTAGGAGAAAATGAATAACCATTTTGTTCTTTATAAAGTAGCACTTTCTTTTCTTCATCGTCATTTTTTAAAATATAACTATTCATTTTCATCCCCCATTAAATCTGGCCGTAGATTTTGTGTCTTTTTTAGTTGTTCATTTTTTCGCCATTCAGCGATTTTTTGATGATTACCACTTATTAGGACATCAGGTACTTTTAAGCCCCGATATTCAGCAGGTTTAGTATACTGCGGATAATCGAGTAAATTATCTGTAAATGATTCATTAGCTAAAGATTCGGAATTGATAACTCCTGGGAGCAATCTTACTACAGCATCAGTTATGGCACAAGCGGGTATTTCTCCACCAGTTAAGATGAAGTCACCGATGCTAATTATTTCATCGACACGTGTCTTTATTCGTTCATCGAATCCTTCATAATGGCCACAAATAAGGATGATATGTTTATATTTTGTTAAGTCAATAGCCTTATTTTCTTTAAAAGTTGGGCCTTCTGGAGATAACAATATGACATGAGCATTATTGTTAGCAATAGCATCTAAACATTCAAATATCGGTTCACAGCGCAGTAACATGCCTGCACCTCCCCCATAAGGGGTGTCATCAACTTGTTTATTAGAAAGTGGTGAAAACTCACGAAAATCGATAACATTGATAGTAACAATATTTTTTTCTATTGCTCTTTTAATAATGGATTCAGTTAAGAAACCTTGAACTAAATTAGGAAACAAAGTCATAATATCGATTCGCACAATTTCACCTCCAACAAGTTTATTATACTAAATTATTAAACTTTTTGCATTAATAGTATATAATTTTTTATTTTCTGAATCAAACTTTTTAATATAAACAGGTATTAAAGGAATGAGATATTCTTTATCCGCCAAAGCAACTTTGGCATAGTTGGCACTAGAATTTGTATAAATATCGATTACAGTACCCAAATTTTGATCATCGTCGATTATAGTGGCCCCAAGTAAATCGGATAGTAAATAATCATCTTCTTCCAAAGCTAAAGTGTTTTTTTCAATATAGATATTAAAGCCAATGTATTTAGTAATTAGATTGATATTATCTAAATTATTTACTTTAATTAAAACATAATTTTTATGATATCTTACACTAGTAATATTGAGCCATTCTTCTTTAATCATAATTTTATTATCACATTTAAAGGCTTTATCTTTGTATTCAAAATCACTTTGGATTTTAAGTTCTCCTTTGATACCAAAAAAATTTATAACTTTACCAATACATACTAATTCATTCATAATTTACCTCATACATTAAAATACTAGCAGCAACACCAACATTTAGGGATTCACAATTATCATGCATCTTTATGTAAATGAATTCATCGCAAAGTTTCTTTACTTCAGTACTCATTCCCTTGCCTTCATTACCTAAAACTAAAGCTAGGTTATCTTTAGTAATTTTTCTTATATCTTGGCCATTAGCAACATCGGTCCCAATTATCCGATACCCCAAGTTTTTTAAAGTGGGAATAAACTCTCCTAGATTTCTTCTTAAAACATTGATGTGAAAGATCATTCCTTCGGTTGCTCTAATCACTTTAGGATTATATAAATCAACAGAATTATCACTTAATACGATATTGGTAAAACCAAAGGCAATACAAGAACGGATGATTGTTCCGAGGTTACCAGGGTCTTGAATACCATCGAGAATGATGATATTGCCACTTAAGGAATCTTCGGGAATGAATCTTACAACAGCAGCATTCAAAGAAGCAGATTTTTGATCACTAATTTTAGCCATTATTTCTTTAGTAACAAAATAATCAGCGTTATGATCAACTACACTGATAGTTTCAACGATCAAATTTTGTTTTCGAGCTTCATTAATTAAATGCTCACCTTCAATTAAGAAACGTCTTTCTTTATCTCTTACTTTTTTATTATTTAAGCTATGCCAATATTTGACATGTTCATTTTGTAAACTAGTAATATTCATCAGTATTTAAGCCTCTTTCTTGCCTCTTTATAATTAGGATACGCTTGACTCACCAAATTCCAGAAGTTTTTGCTATGATTACCTTCAAAAAAGTGACATAGTTCATGGACTATGACATAATCCAAAAGTTCAATATCTTTTTTTAGAAGTTCAGTATTTAAAGTAACTGTCTTTTTTAAAGTATTGCATACACCCCATCTAGTACGCATTTTGCGAAATTTTAAACTAAACTCTGGCAGATGGGCAAAACATTTCTTAGCAATATCAACTTCTTTAGTAAATACTTCTACAATTTGATTTTGATAGAATTTTTCTAATTCTTCTAGTGATGGTGTATAGACATTTTCTTCATCCATAGTAACATTAGAAATATCTTCTTTAATTACTATATTGTATTTTTTACCTAGATAAGCAAATTTGTCATCATCTTTACTTCTGCCGGCGACTTTATCATACATCTTTAATATAGCACTTTCATTTTCATTAATTAACTTTAAAATACTGTTGCTACTTAAAAATATGGGAGCATTCACATAAAGTTTTAAATCTTCTTTAACACGAAAGTAAATATTTTTATTATTTTTTCTATTTACTATTACTTCTATTTCTAAACCATTACTTGCTTTGTATGTCATCTTTAAGCATATCCCTTATTTCTTCTAGTATTTTTACTTCTGCACTCTTAGTATCTTTCTTTTCTTCTTGTTTTTCCTTTTTAGCAGTTACTTTATTTACTACTTTAACTACTAAGAACAAACAGAAAGCAACGATTAAAAAGTCGATGATACTTTGAATGAAAGCCCCATACATAATTTCTGTATCCCGAAAAGTAATAGAAAGGCCACTGAAATCGACACCCCCTAGAATAAGACCAATGACAGGAGTAAAAATATTATTTACTAAACTCGTAACAATCGATGAAAATGCTCCACCGACGATAACACCAACTGCTAAATCTAAGACATTACCACGAGCAATAAACTTTTTAAATTCTTTAATCATACTACCACATCCATAATAATTTTAGCATAAACTTAAAAGAAAAAATAGTTATAAAACTATTTTATATGAACTTTCTTTTTATGAAACAAAATAAAGAAAACTAATATGATTATAAAAGTACAACTGCCAATGATAACTGGAGGAACATACTCAGGCATTTCTTCTTCCACTTCCAAAGGCTCAATTAAATAATCATAATTTACTACTGGAGTGCTATCCTCTTTATAAACTAACAATGTATAAGTATTTATATCTTCTCCATTAATTACTTGGATATATACCTCATTTTCCCCAGCACTTAAAGACTCATTATCGATAATGTTTACAACATAGCCTTCACTTACATCATAATCCATCACTAAGCGATCGACATCTTCATCGATTGTAACTGAATAAATATCATTATATATGTCAAATACTGGTGATAATTCACCATTTAAAATTTCCAAATCAGTAAGCATAATTTCAACTCCTAGTTATAGGATAGCCAAAATCACACCAAATAATCAGCCAAATACTCTTCTTTTAAATTTTCCTGTTTTTTTTTAACTTCTTATATTCCTTAATATCTCTTACAAGCAAATCTATATTATTACAATAAAAATCTCTCCAAAAAGCTGTACTATTATTATATCTTTCTCTATTTAACATCACATATTTTTTAGCGAAACTTTTAGGACTAATTTTATTTTTTACTTTATTATATTCTTTGAATAATCCCATATCTATAATCGCCTTTTCATTGGGGCCTTCGCACATCACTAGATACTGCATTACATTAAATCCTCTTTAAATTTCATCAGTTTCTCATAATCTACATTCGTGGCAAAAGCATTATTATAAAATCTTTTACTTTTCAAAAGTTCACTACGAGCATTGTAATTTAAATATATATTTTCCAAATATATTTTGCCATCATTTTTCGCAATAAAGATATTATCACTACGATTAAAAAGATCCAATAATTCGGGATAATGCGTAGAAAAAATTAAAGTTGCTCCATGTCGATTGACGGCCTTATCTTTAAATAAATTTATAAGATTATCTACAAGTGTTCTATGAAAATGCGACTCTATTTCATCTACTATCAAGTCTATTCCATTACTAAGAGCATATACTACATAAACAAACAAGGCAATTCCTTTAGAAGTCCCACTCGATAATTTTTCGTTCAATTCTTTTTGATCCAATATCTCTACTTCTTTATTACTATAAGTTATTTTAAAAAGGTCAAATTCTGTTAATTCAATATTTTCTATATGTTCATCAAATAACTTTAATATATCTTGAATTATCTTTTGATTATTCATACCTATCAGTTTATAAATATTAAAATATATATCTGTATCAAACTCATCGCTAGAATAATAAAGAACTTTGGTATTTATTTTTTTTAATACATTGAATAAAATCGAAGTATCTTCTGGTAAATTCGTCGTAATTTTCTTTTCTTTATATTTTGAATAATCATAAATATATTTTAGGCAAGTCTTGTTATAGACCCTAAAAAATAATTTTTCATTTTTAAACTTTACTATATTATCTTCATTTATTAAGTCTGTTTTATAATAATATAAATTTCTCTCATAAATAAACGTCAACTCAAAAGAAGCCTTTGATTTTATTAAAGACTTAAATTTTTCAACCCTAAAGTATGATAATATTTCATAAGCAATATATAATAACCGTAATAAAGTGGTTTTACCAGATGCATTTTTACCAATTAATGCTAACGTATTATAGACATACAATTCATCTGCTACTTTTATGAGTTCATATTCTTTATCTTCCAAAGTTTTTTTAGCAACTGGCAAAAAATCGATAGTTACTCCATCATGACAAAGGTCAAAATTATTAATCTTTAACTTAAGTATTTTCATTTACCTCACCACCTGTAATAACATTATAACATACAAAAACGATTTTAAACACAAAAATTGTTTAAAATCGTCAAATTATTTTAATTAATATTTCATTCATTACATAAATCTTTTCCGGATTGATAAAAATATGTCCTTTTTTCTTGATTAAATCTTTATTTTTAAATAATTCTTTCAAATTATACACTTCTTCAATATCTTTGCCATATTTATTTTTAAATTCTTTTATATCTATACCCGAAAGTTTGCGAAGACCTAACATAATTTCATAATCCATCTTCTCTTTTTCCCCAAGTATTTCCCTAGAGTCCACATAATTACCTAATAGGTATTCTTTTAAATTCTTCGTATTTTGATATCTTATATCATCGATATAACCAGCAGCTCCTAGGCCAAAGCCATAATATTCTTCATTATTCCAATAAACTAAATTGTGCTTAGACTCATATCCGGGAATTGCAAAATTGCTTACTTCATAATGGTTAGCTCCATTTAGTTTCTTTTCGATCAATTTAAACATCTCATAATCTAGCTCTTCTTGAATATAACTAACTTTAGCATTAGTTGCCTTAGTATGTTCTTCTAATATCAAACTATAAGTACTAATGTGTGTTGGATTTAACTTAAGAAAATATTCGATATCTTTTTTCAAATCTTTTAGAGTTTCACCAGGTATGGCATACATCAAATCGATATTGATATTATTAAAGCCATATTCTCGACATAACTTTATTTTTGCTTCAGCATCGTTAAAATTGGCATCGCGTTCCATAAACTCTAAATTTTTCTTATTGAATGACTCAATTCCAATACTAAGACGATTTACCCCATAATATTTTAATAAGACTAGTAGTTCTTTAGTAATGTCACTCAAATTACATTCAAAAGTAAATTCTTCTAATTGAGAAGTTTTAAATATCGATATTATCTTAAATAATCGTCGAAGTTCTGCTTCACTTAAAGCTGAAGGCGTCCCACCTCCAATATAAATCGTTCTAATTTCATCGTCCATGTAGCGATCTTTAATTTCATTTCTAAGACCTGTTAGATATGCTCCAACCCACTTTTCATTATAGATAAATTTACAAAAATCACAATATGAGCAAATGCTTTGACAAAATGGAATATGAATATAGACCGATTTACACATGTTTACGCTCCGCTTTGCGAATTTCTAGAGTCCTTTGATAAATTAGAGTTTGAAGACAATCGTAGTATTCTTGAAATTCGGGATAACTTTCAAGAAGAGCATGTACTTTGCTACTGTAACTATTGCGATTTACCCCACAAATTGTAGCAACATCAGCGATACCTAAGCCATACTTCACTTGATATTTTAAAATAGTTAAAATATTTTCAGGAGTAAGTTTATCGGTTTTCTTATGATTTTCTATAAATTGTTTAAAGTCATAATCAGTGATTTCTCTTAGAATTTTTCTAAATGCTTGAGTATCTCTTTGGACATATGCTTGATATAATCTTTCTAAAAATTCACAGAATCTAGCTTGAGATTCTTCAGGAGTAGAAGTTATACGATGCCATCTATTTAAAAGCGATGTACCGAAACCACTCCGTTGTACTAATTCAGTGTTGATAGTATCTTTATCTTGACCAAGAAGTTTGCTAAGAGAGTCGGCATCTAATCCAAAAGTCAGACTCGACATAATAACTACTTTCTTTCTATTTTGAGGCTTAGGAAACATTTGATTCAATTTTTCTGTTACTTCATTCATTTTATTCACCACCTAAAACTGCTAAGAAGGCTTCTTGAGGAACTTCGACAGTTCCTACCATTTTCATTCGCTTTTTACCTTCTTTTTGATGCTCTAATAATTTTCTTTTTCGAGATACATCACCACCATAGCACTTGGATAAGACATTTTTGCGCATAGCACTGATGTTTTCCCTAGCAATTACTTTAGAACCAATACTTGCTTGAATGGGTATTTGAAACATTTGGCGAGGAATCAATTCTTTTAGCTTCGTCACAACTGCTCTTCCTTTAGAATAAGCAAAGTCCTTATGGACAATGACGCTTAGAGCATCGACAATTTCTCCATTTAGCAAAATATCCATTTTGACTAAATTGCTAGCTCGATAGCCACAAATTTCATAATCGAAAGAGGCATAACCTTTGGTTGTACTTTTTAATTTATCATAAAAATCATAGACGATTTCTGATAAAGGAATCTCATAATGCACGTTGATTCTTGTCGCATCGATATACTCAATCGATTTATAAATGCCGCGTTTATTTTGGCAAAGTTCCATAATAGCACCGACATATTCGGATGGAGCTATGATATTAGTATAGATATATGGTTCTTCAATTTGGGATATTTTGGCCCGATCAGGCATTTTATTGGGGGAATCGACTTCTACTTGCGATCCATCAGTCAATGTTACTTTATAAATTACACTAGGACTAGTAGCAATAATGCCGATATTAAATTCTCTTTCAATTCGGGTAATTATGACATCCATATGTAATAGTCCTAAAAAGCCAATACGAAAACCAAACCCTAAGGCTTCACTTGTTTCTGGTTCAAAAGATAAGGCCGCATCATTTAGTTTTAACTTATTTAAGGCTTCTTTTAGTTCTTCGTATCTATTTGCTTCTGTTGGAAATATACCTGAGAAAACCATTGGTTTCATTTTTTTATAACCTGCTAGAGGTTCAGTTGCCGGATTATTTAAAGTTGTAATAGTATCACCGACGGATACTAGGCTAATATCCTTAATCGAAGCAGCAATGAAACCTACTTCCCCACTTTTCAGAGTTTTATATTTGACTTCCTTAGGAGTATGAACACCAAGTTCGACAACTTCAAATGTTCCACCGGTTGCTAACATTTTTATCTTATCCCCGATATTGATAGTGCCATCAACAACTTTAACTAAAAGGATAACTCCCCGGTATGAATCAAAATAAGAGTCGAACACTAAAGCCCGAGTTGGACAATCTAATTTTATTTCTGGGGGATTGATACGATCTATAACAGCATCGATGATGTTGTTGATGCCCTCACCAGTTTTAGCACTACATAAAATAATATCCTCATCCTTAAAACCTAATACATCGATTAACTCTTGTTTAACTTTAGGAATGTTGGCATTGGGTAAATCGATTTTATTGATAACAGGAATAATAGTAAGATCGTTATCCAATGCTAGATAAAGATTAGCTAGAGTTTGAGCTTCGATTCCTTGAGCAGCATCTACTACTAAAACAGCACCTTCACAGGCGGCAAGACTTCGCGAAACTTCATACGAAAAATCGACATGGCCAGGAGTATCAATCAGATTGATAATATAACCTTTATATTCTAAGCGAACGGCATTTAGTTTAATCGTTATACCTCTTTCCCGTTCCAAGTCCATACTATCTAAGAGTTGATCTTTCATTTCCCGAGCAGAAACTGCACCAGTGATTTCCAAAATTCGGTCAGCTAAAGTGCTTTTGCCATGATCGATATGGGCAATTATTGAAAAATTTCTAATATTTGCTTGTTTCATTTCTAACACCTGCAACTATTATACACTAAGTAGCCTAAAAAAACAAAACTTTTATTGCATCCCACAAACCACCGATGCCATCAGTTAATATCTTTTGAAGGGACTCTGAAAAACGATCACCAGCATCAGTAAAAGAATTGGAATAATCTTTGTTTTCTTCAGTGATATATGTATTGATATCGACATTTTTACCTTCGAGGACATCTTCTTCAAATTCCTTAATAGCAGCATCAGTCAAAGCTACTTTATTGCTCACTTGCGATTCATAATAACCACTAATCGAGGCAATATATAAACCTAGAAAAGCAATAAAGGAAATAAAAAGTAAACGTAAAAACCAATTTTTCTTCTTTTTCATTGTTGCTCCTCAAAATAATCATATAAAACCTCAGCAAAAACTTTCAAGGTATTATTGACCTCTTCAATATAATTATATTGGCCTCCCACTTCAATTAGGATAGTATTGGGAGAAAAATCTTGATTATATATACCATTAGCTCCCGAATTATCCTTTTGCATTACACCCCGACTTAAATTGGGATTGAACTTTAAAATTCTGGAATTTAGATTGTTGGCGAGTTCTAAGTTGGGAGCGTAATTATCATGTTTTAGCCCTACTACAAACATAATCTTAGCATACTTTTGACCATCTATTTCGAGCATTGTCCTTTCATAACTGGCGGCATCCCGGTGTAAATCGATAAAAAAATTAAGAGTTGGATGATCTTTTTTAGCTTGTTCTAATAATATCCTACTAGCTTTATAACTACTACCATATTTCCATCCATTGGTATTTAAAACATCAACAATATTATTTTCTTCGACGATAGTAGGAATACCTAAATCTTCTAAATACTCTTTTAAAATAAAACTAGCAATATAAACAGTATTATTGATATTGAAACTTTCAGCAAAATCGCTGCGATAGCTTTCGGTTTGATGTGAATTATAAATATAGACAACTGGGTCCTTATTGGTATTGGTAGGAGTCTCTATTTCTGAAGATACTGGAGAAGTAAGTTCGTAATTATTGGTACCAGTATTGAATGAATTTAAACCAAAAGAATACTTGAGTAAAAATTCTGTACTAGATAAATTTATTAAATCCTCTAAATAAAATATACCTAAAGAGTCATTTACTAAATATTGTAAATAATCAGTATTATCAATATTTATCTTAATACTGTCATACAATATTTTAAAAGTACCTCCGAAAGATACTACAAGTATTAAAATAATACTAATTAATTTAAAAATAATTCTGCTTAATTTTTTTCGACCTTTAAATTTGACTTTCATATTCATCACATCTATATATTACTACAAGCGGGTTAAATAATATGTCGAAGGAAGGTAATTAATTCAAAAAAATGATATTTTAGCAAAATAGTATAGATATTTATTAAAATACTTGCTAAAAAAGGAATAATTTGTTAAAATTATTAAGAAATGAGGAAGGAGCTGGATTATGCCAAATATTAAAAGTTCTAAAAAAGCTGTAAAAGTTATTGCAAAGAAAACAGCTAACAATCATGAACTTAAGATGCGTGTTCAAAACCTTATTAAGAACTGCGAAAAGAAAATCGCTGCTGGTAACAAGGAAGAAGCAGAAAATTTAGTTAAAGACATTCAAAAATATACTGATAAAGCAGTTAGCAAAGGTTTAATTAAGAAAAATACTGCTGATAGACAAAAAGCAAGATTGACACAAAAAGTAAAAAATATGAAGTAACAATTGTTTACTTTATTTTTTTTTGCTATTATATTAATATAGGTGATACCATGAAAAAGCTAATTATTCCAATTGTATGTATAATACTAATAGCAGTAACAACAATTTATTTAGAACCCGTTACCAATATTTTGGCAGATGCCATTAGTGGTAAAGAAAAGCTCGTTATAAGCCCGGGGAATGAATATACAAAAGATAGAGATTATTTGTTTGTCCAGAGAACAGAAGATTATGTACCCTACTCTTATCAGGATATATTAAATATTTATTATAGTGTTATAAATAATGGCTGGGAACAATTTACGTTTTATTGTCCTAGTGAATATAGCAAATGTTTAAAAGATGTTTCCGATATTAGTAGTGATGAACTCATTCTTACCCATTTAAATAATTATATTCATCCATTTAATAGTTTTACGAACATTAAAACTAGTTTAAATGAAAATGGAGAAATAACTTTAACCGTATATTATCTTTATACTGATGAACAAATTGCTGCGATCAACAACAAAGTCGATGAACTTTTAGGAAGTCTACTTACAGACCAAATGGATGGATATGAAAAAATTAAGACTATTCATGATTATATTGTAAATAACACGAAATATGATGTAGAACGCAATGAAGAAAATAGTAGTGCTTACAATTCTTTTACTGCATATGGGCCTTTATTTGAAGGATACGCTACATGTAATGGATATACTGATTTAATGGCAATATTTTTAACTAGACTAGGATATGATAATTTTAAGGTAGCAACGACCCCAGAAGAAATGGTCTACTCGACAACAGGCCATATATGGAATGCAGTATTTTTTGAAGGAAACTGGTTACATATCGATTTAACTTGGGACGATCCAGTTAGTAGTGATAATAGAGACTATCTATTTCATACCTACTTCTTAGTTACAACTGAAGCTATGCATGAGGCTGATCAAGGGGAAACAGTTATCGAAGAACATCAATTTAACTCATTATATTATTTAGAATTTAATTAATTTAAAATGACTATTCAATAATACGAATAGTCATTTGATTTTATTCTACTACTTTAAATATCGTAGGTATTCCTCTAGTTTTGTGTTCCAAAGCGGAATTGATAGGGTCATTGATTAGCTTTCCATTTATAACCATAGCACTAGATGTTCCACCATCTAAGTTTGCAGCATTTATAGCGCCATATCTTTCCATTATTTCGGCAAGGTCTTTAATCGATGCTCCTTTAGTTCGAAATTCGTTTGAATCAACAACTAAAAGCAAAACAATGCCATCTTTTCGTTGACCTATTGCAGTTCTAGCAGCATAGCCCCAGCCACCATTACCACGGATGTCAGCCATTTCGCCATTGACAATCAAAAACGGTCCCATAGTAACAGCATCTCTAATGCCCATTTTAATAGCATCATCTGCATCAGCTTCCCGAAGCAAGACGAGTTTATTAGCAAAGTCAAAGCCGATTATACCACCGCTATTAGAAGCATAGGCATCATCAGTAATTATCTTTCCTCCAGCGATAGTTACTCCCAGAGGATTGGCACCATTACTGTTGTAGCCAGGATCGTAAAATCCTCCACCATTGATAGCTAGTACAGCATTTTGTTGTTTGGCCATATCATAAATATATTGACCACCAACGCCGATATATTTACTTACCCCAACACTTATTTTGCTTGGATCATATATTGCTGCAAGATAAGCATCACAGCCATTGACTTCAAACTCGATTAACTTATACAATGCATCTTCGTCATGTTCTAAAATTTCGCGTTCATATTCATTACTGTAGAATTCAGTTTTATCAAAAGTTATTAAAGATGGATCAGTTGAATCTCCTTCTCCCGAAACATAATTTTGAGATAAGACTTTTTCGATAGTATCGTTCGAATAAAACCACCGACAATAATGTTGATGATTCATTGTAGCCATAGCAGTAGTAATTAACCATGTCCGAAAGTTATCGTATGGGCCATATAAAATAAACAAAAACGAAGAACATCCCAAAGCATAAATACCTATAATAATAGATACTATCAATAACTTAGCTTTTTTAAATGCTGGAGAAAGACGGAATCTAATAAGTAAAAATATACTGTAAGCTAACAGTATTACAGCTAGAATTAAACCTCCTAAAAAAATTCTTCTAGCTAAATCATTTATTAAGTAACTAGAGTTACAACCAATTATAAAAAAAGTAAGGCAAGTAAATATAATAAAAATACTAACCCATAATAAAATTATTCCTTTTTTTCTAGTATTCATTCGCATCACCATTTATTCTTTTATTTTTTTATTAATAAAGTCTGTAACTTTTGCAATTGTTTCAGAAAAATTAGTATAATTGACTTCAAACCAATTAACATCCATTTTGTTGTTAAACCAAGTATACTGTCTTTTGGCATAATGTCGACTATTTTTCTTGATTAAATCTTTGGCATCTTCTAAAGTATATTCACCATTTAAATAGCCAATTACTTCTTTATACCCGATAGCTGTCTTTAAGACGCGAGATTTAGGGTACTTTTCATGCAAGGAAGTTACCTCTGATATAAGCCCTTGAGTAAACATTTCATCTACCCTATTATTAATTATATCATATAAATTATCCCTTGTGGTAGTTAAACCGATAATTATGACATTTTTATATAAAAGTTTAGGTTCAACTAGTGTAACAACTTTTTTATTTAAGGCTCTTACTAGACGTTGGCGGTTATGAGAATCAATTTTAGTGTCCGGATATTTTTTTAAGACTAATTCGTATAATTGAGCAGTAGTTAGATTATCGTAAGTTTCACTAGTTTCATCTTCGTAAAAACGATAATCATATAAAGCTGCACTCAAATACAAGCCAGTTCCTCCACAAAATATAATGTTTTTATTCAAATATTTAGCCATAAGATTGCGAGCATCAGTTTGGTAATCCTTTACGGTATATAATTCATCAGGATTTTTGATGTCAAACAAAAAATGTGGGACTCCTTCTTTTTCAGTTTCAGTTACCTTAGCACTACCAATATCTAAACCACGATATACTTGAACAGCATCGGCATTGATAATTATCCCAGCAAATCGCTTTGCTAGTTCGACGCTCAATTTGGTTTTTCCCACCCCTGTAGGGCCAACAATTGCAATAATCATAACAAACCACCTGGGCATATTATAGCATAGATTTTGCCTATTTAAAATGATATAATATTTTCGAGGAGAGAATATTATGAATATATTAAATGAACAAAATGGCTTTTTAAAACATAATGATATTATAATCGAAGAAGCCAATGAAAAAGTAAGTAAAGTTAGATTAAACATAACTGATAAATCTTTAAATCCTTATGGTATTATTCATGGAGGCTTGATATTTTCTTTGGGAGATACAGTAATGGGCATAACTTGTAGAAGTACAGGAAAAGATGCAGTAACATTAGATGCCAATATTAACTTTCTAAAACCGGGGACTGGCAAATATCTTATTGCTACAAGTGAAGTTGTCAAATATGGAAAAACAACGAGTGTCTTAAAAGCTAATATCTATAATGATAAAGAAGAACTTATAGCGATAATGTCTTCGACATATTACTTTTTTAAATAGAGGTTAACATGGAAGTAATCGGTATAATTTGTGAGTATAACCCTTTACATAATGGGCATATATATCATCTAAATAAAATAAAGGAAATGTATCCAGATTCTTTAATAATTCTGGTTTTAAATGGTTATTTTTTAGAACGAGGAGAAATGTCGATACTTACAAAGGAAGATAAGACTAAAATTGCTTTAGAAAATAATATTGATATTGTTTTAGAATTACCATTTGTACATGGGACTCAATCTGCAGATACTTTTGCTAGTATTTCTTTAAAAATACTAAATAATTTCTACGTAAACAGATTAATATTTGGAAGTGAGTCAAATGATGTCAAAAAAATTAAAACTCTAGCAAAAAAAGAATTATGTGGTAGCTATGATGAAAAGGTCAAAGAATATTTAGCACAAGGACTTAATTACCCTACTGCCCTAGCTAAAGCATTAGAAGAAGATTTTCAATTTTTACCCAACGATCTTTTAGGTATTTCTTATGCTAAAGCCATAATAAAAAACAATTATTCAATTGAAATTACAACAATTAAAAGGACCAACAGTTATCACGATATAGTTAGTAATGAAAACATAATTAGTGCATCTAATATTCGAAATAAATTAAATAGTAAAGAAGATATTACTAGATTTGTACCTAATAATGTGGTAGATAAAATTATTAATATTAACAAAGATAATTACTTTAAATTATTAAAATACAAAATAAATACTTGTGATTTTTTAAATACATATTTAGATGTTGATGAAGGAATTGAATATCGTTTAAAAAGCTTTATCAATAGTTCTAAAAATATGGAAGAATTTATAAACAATATTAAAACTAAAAGATATACCTACAACAAATTAAATAGAATGTTTGTCCATATTTTAGTATCTTTAAAAAAAGAAGATAATAATGAATTAGAATACATTAAGATACTCGGATTTAATCGTAATGGTCAACAATATTTAAATAAGTTAAAAGATTTGAAAATACCCACTATTGTCAATAAAGATTCTAAGCAGTACAAATATGAATTACAAGCAAGTATTGTATATGATTTAATAAATGATACCAATACTTATAAATTTGAACAAAGAAATAAGCCAGTCATTAAAGACTAGGCTTTTTATATTACCAGGCGGTATGGATCTGATTGGGTTCCGGCGTGACCTTTGTAGATTTGGACATTTGATTTTAAGTAGAATACAGGACGGACAGCAAGGCTAAAATCTGCTGCATTACCACCTATATTCCCTCTATCATTAATATGAAAAACGTTATCAGATTCAATAATTTGGGAAATTGTCAATTCTGCAATTCCCATATACAGCCAATTAACTCCTTTAATTGACCGATAATCCCGCTCAATATTTTCATCCAGCCCTACATTTTGCCAACCACTTGGATCTACTGCATACATATAATCTGATACATATATCAATCCTATTTCATCTTGATATGTAGCAGGCTCAGCTGGATTTACTATCTCATTTTCATATACTATTGCAGTGCTTTTCATAGCTATATTATCATGCAGATTTTTACTAGTAGTCCATGTATTATCCGTTATTAAACTTTGCCAATCTGTTGTTAGATAATTCCAATAATTAATATTTAAATTCACTGTATTTAACTTACTTGTTTCCCAATTAATTTGAGAATCACTTTCATTATTATTCCAATAATATCTGTACCATATGTCATGTGTTAGTCTTTCTCCACTAAGAAAATATGACGTATCTATATAGCTATAATCTCCATCTTCTCCTAGCATAGTTGTATCAGCATAATCATATTTGATTAGTTTGACTTGACCATCAAATACTCCAACAATTCGATATAAATTATCTTCTGAACATGAACTTTCACTTGCTCCTGGACCAAAGCATACGAAGTTTTTGATATTATCACTTGTTAAATAGCCATCTGTTACTGCTTGAACTAATGCAGATTCTAATGTTTCGTAATGCGTTTCTTCATTATACTCTGTTGTGTAGTAATGTTCTTGTGTAGGATCACAAGCGTAACCTACAAATTGTTTTGCTCCATTACAATAAAAATTTATTACCCCATCACTTTCAGTATTAGCTGCTGTATATATTCTGGTTAATCCCTCACTTGTTGCTTTCTCTGTTACTTGATAATCTCCACCACTAAATCTGTATGAGTTGTCTCCGGCTTCTTGGTCAGAATTTGTATATGTTCCTTGACCATCATGTAAGTATAATCCGTTTTCGCCATCTTCTGTATATATTGTTTCTGTTATATAACTTGCAAAGTTTACGCTAGTTTGTATTGGCTCTTCCTGGATTATTAAAACTGCTTCAAATGTTCTACCTGCATTTTCTACTTGGTCAGTATCTAAATTAATAAATGTTACCGTGATATTCCAAGTTTGTGTTTCTGTTCCTGTTGAAGTTATTTCATAATTATCTGCTAGAGTAATTACATCACTTGCTGTTGTTATATCAAATCCCGATACTTCTCCTACTTCTACATATTTGTAGCCAGATAGAGTTTGTAATTCGGTACCCTCGGGATTTTCTATCGTTAAAATCAATTCTGGTGTATCGCTATCTACTGTGTATTCAAAGTTATTACTTGTTATATTTAAATATAGGTAATAATTTCTGGTGGCACTATTCGTCGCATTATTGGCTGTAAGGGTGGCACTAGCAGTGGTACTGCCTGCTTGGTTTCCCAAACCTTGGGCAAAGTTTTCTTGAGTTATGTTTAGATTTATAGAATTTCCCACTTCGAATGATAAGTTGTCAGTTGTATTAGTCCCAACATTGACATTAGTATTAGAACTTCCACTACTTTGAGCAACAAAATAAGCATATGTTGCACTTAATACTACAATAATTAAAGTTAGCGCACCAATCACCATAAAAAATAACTGTTTCTTACTTTTTAAATTCATTTACTACACTCCTCGTATAATACTCGTTAACCGAGTATACAATAATAATATACCCATTTTATGAGTATATGTCAATACAAATTTAACGTGTAGGATAAAATTGTTTTAGGTGATACAATGAACAGAATTAGAGAAATGCGCGAAGATAAGGATTTACTACAAAAAGACATGGCTAAGATACTTAACATATCTCAGCAACAGTATTCAAGGTATGAAAATGGTGAAAATGAACTTTCATACGATGGCTTGATGGCTCTTGCAGATTTTTATAATACGAGTATCGATTATATTTTATATAGAACAGATGATAGAACACCTTATCCGAAAAGTATAATAGCTGAAAAAAGTAAATAGGCTTTGGACTATTTACTTTTTAAATGTTTTGACTTACTACATCGATCACATATTGTTTAGTTGCCTCAAAATCCAAACCAAGGACTACACCTAATTCAGAATATAGATATTTTTCGGCTTGAGCAAAATAATCATTATCTTTATCGCTAATCTTTTTATTGTTATTTTTGTGGTTTTCATTGCGCAGATAAGCTGTTTTAATGACAGTTATTAAATCTTCATAATTCCTCTTTGGAGTAATTCTTTATAAGTATTTTCCATCATTCGTTCACTATTAATGACTGTTTTTATGTTTGGTATTTCTTGAAGTAATGCCGGAATATCTTCTTTTTTTATTAAATCACGTAAGATTTTAGAGTCAGTGGGAACTTTCATTTTTAAAGTAGTATCTGCAATTGGTTCTAAGACATAATAATTATCGATAATATCTAATATTTTACAAGTTTGTTTATGACAAACAATGTAGTCGCCGACTTCTTTCATTTATCCTCTCCTTTTTAAAAAAAGTAGCTATAAAACTGGACTTACGCCATATTTATAGCTACTCGTTTACATTATAGCAAAATTTTAAAATTATTTCTAATTCTTTTTTTAGAACAAAAGTCAAACAAGTTTGACTATCCTTGCATCACTACAAGGCATTTCTACTTCATAGAGTCCTTCAGACTCTCCATAGACCAACTTTGGATGGTCGCCACCCTACTTTTTTTGTTCATCTATTTAGATTATAATCTATTTACATACATTTTTAAACCTTCAAACATTATATTTACACTTGCATTAACATCACGGT
>CALVVH010000019.1 GCA_944363805.1 uncultured Bacilli bacterium | reverse complement strand
GAATGATAAATTAACTATATCAAACAAATGTATGTGTGTCAAGTAGTTTTTTCAAAAAGTATGACTTTCCTATTGTAGTACAAAAAAGACAAGTTAGCAGTTATCTAACTTGTCTTTTAATATTTCTTTAGTAATGACTGGATTAGCTTTGCCTCGAGTTTCTTTCATTACTTGTCCAACAAAGTAATCAAATAAATTAGTTTTACCATTCTTATATTCTTCTATTTGATTTGGATTGTTTTGAAGGATTGTTGTAATGATGCTTTCTATTTCCCCTCTATCAGTAATTTGGGCAGTATCTTTGCTGATGTAAGTTTTGGGTTCTTTTTGTTCTTCTAAAGCTTTAAAAAATATTTCCTTAGCTTGTTTTGAAGATATAGTTCCCTTTACTTGTTCATCGATTATTTGTTTTAATAAACTAGGTTTTAAATAAAATTCTTTTAAAGTTATATCATATTTACTCAAATAAGCAATTACTTGTACTGTAAGCCAATTTGCAGCAGTTTTAGCATCCATTCCAAGACGCACACATTCTTCAAAATAATCAGCATAATCTTTTTCTTTAATGATGATACTTGCATCGTATTCAGATAGACCAAAGTCATTAATATACATAGTTTTTCTTTCCCGAGGTAACATCGGGATCGATTTACTTATTTCTTCCAACCATTTTTTATCAATTTTATATTTTGGAATGTTTGGTTCGACAAAATATTTATAATCTATTGCATCTACTTTACTACGCATTCTAATAGTAGTACCGGTTTCTTCGTCAAATCTTCTAGTTTCTTGCTCTACTTCGTCATACCGGCCAGCATCTTTTAATTCTGATTGTCTTTTAATTTCATACTCTATAGCATCGTACACATTACCAAAAGAATTGATATTTTTAATTTCTACCTTAGTACCTAGTTCAGTTGCATCTGGATCCATTATCGAAACATTGACATCACATCTAATTTGTCCTTTTTTAGAGTCGGCTTCTGATACATCACAATATTGATAAATTCTTCGCATTGTTTCTAAGAAAGTCACAGCTTCATCTGCAGAATTTAAACAAGGCTCTGTAACAAGCTCTAATAAAGGTACCCCAGCTCTATTATAATCGATTAATGATACATCGTATAAGTGATCAAGACTTGCAGCATCTTCTTCCAAGTGAATATCATGAATTAATACTTCTTTATCATAACCATCACATTCGATTGTAATACTGCCATCAACACCAACTGGATCATGCATTTGGGTAATTTGAAAACCTTTTGGTAAATCTGGATAGTAATAATTTTTCCGATCAAAATACATGTATTCTGGTTGCTTACAACCTAAAACCATACTCATAAGCAAAGCTTTTCTTATACATTCCTTATTGACTACAGGCAAAGTTCCTGGAAAAGCCATATCGACAGGTCTAACATTATCATTAGCAATTTCATTATATGAATTGCGAGCACTAGAAAACACTTTTGAATTACTTTTTAACTCACAATGCATTTCTAACCCAATTACAGCTCTATATTTACTCATGGCTACCTCCTGCTATCATATCTTTATAATTCATCGTCGATTCTAAAGCATATGCAATATTTAAAACATTAGCATCATCATAACAATTGCCAGTAATATTGATTCCTACTGGAAGATTATCGATAAAGCCATCGGGAATAGTAATTGATGGAAAGCCTCCGAAATTACCTATTTGTAAATGCTCTTCAAGTATTGCTGTATTATCACTTGTTAGTTCATCTTTTGATCCATCGATATATGGAGCAACTCCAGTAGATACCGGCAAAATCAAAGCATCATAAATCTTAAATAGCTCTTTCATCTTATCGACGATTAATCTTCTAACTCGTTGGGCATTGACAAAATATCTTTCTTGATTTTCTTTTTGCAAAATATAAGAACCAATTACAAATCTTCTTTTAATAAGAGGAGAAAAACCTTTAGTACGGTGATCTTTCATCATATCCATAACATTATCCCCTTTACCTCTTGGGCCAAAGATAATCCCTGTTAAATTTGACATATTGCTTGTTGCTTCAGCACAAGACAAACATACATAAACACTTGGAATAGCATTTAAAAGGTCTCTAGCAAATGATACTTCTTCGACAGTTATTCCAAGATCACGTAACTTATCTAAAGTTTCATTAAATATTTCTAAATGTCTCTTAAGTTCATTTGAAGCATCCGGATAATTACTTATATCCGTTATTTCTTTTATATAAAATAGTTTCTTACCCTGTACATTGCCATTGATTGCATCGTATAGATGAATATCACTAGAATCCCAACTAGTTTGATCGTTCTTATCGATTCCTTTCATTGCATCAACTACAATTGCTGCATCTTTGACACTACGTGTTAAGACTCCACAAGTATCTAAACTTGAGGCAAATGGAAATAATCCATATCTTGAAATCATTCCATAAGTTGGTTTATATCCGACAATTCCACAAAAAGCTGCTGGTTTTCTTATCGAATCTCCCGTGTCACTTCCAAGTGCATATGGATAAACTCCAGCAGCAACAGAGGCAGCAGAACCACTAGAAGAACCAGCACACATTCTTTTGGTATCCCATGGATTGCGAATAACTCCTGTATGAGCTGTCGTTCCAGTTCCTCCCATACCAAATTCATCTAACGCTGTTTTATTTACAGCAACTGCTCCATGTTTTTTCAAATTGGCAACTGCTGTAGCATCAAAAAATGGAACATAATCTTTTAATGTATTACTTGAACCTGTCGATAAAATGTCTTTAGTAGAATAATTATCTTTAATGCCATAAGGAATTCCTGATAGTAAATCTTCAGTAACATCTACATCCGAAGCATCATCCATAATTGTTACAAAAGCATTACATTTATCTTCTACTTCATGAGATTTTCTTATAGATTCTTTAACTAATTCTTCACTAGTTACTTCGCCGTTTTTAAGCATTTCATGTAATTTTTCAATTCCTAATTCCGTCATTATCCCACCACCTTTGGTACTTCTATTTCTCTATCATCATAATTATCACAATTTTTAAGTAAATCTTCAATTGGTATCGATTCTTCTGCTTCATCTTCTCGTAAAACAAATTCAAAATCATCTAACGCATGCGTCATCGGTTCAACATCACTTATATTAGGCATATCGGCAATAATTTGCATATTAGCATCAATTATGTCAAATTCTTTTAATACTAATTCATTTTCTTCTTCAGTTAAACCAATAAGTAATTTATCAGCATAACTATCGACCATTTCTTTAGTAAATTTACTCATCTTAATCTCATCCTTCCCAAATCATCGCAATCACGATCATCAAAACTATATAACTTTGCTTCATTATCAGCAGTAATTTTTATTCCAATTGCCTTTTCTATTTTAAACATTCTAACACCCTCAATCTAAATAATTTTTATACCTAATTCTTTTAGTTGCTTTTCGCTAACCACATCAGGAGCTCCATCCATCAAGTCTTGCGCACTTTGAGTCTTAGGAAAGGCAATAACATCTTTAATATCATCTGTTCCAGCTAGAACCATGACAAGTCTTTCAATACCTGGAGCAATACCAGCATGAGGTGGAACACCAAATTTAAATGCATCTAGCATGAAACCAAATCTTTCAGCAGCTTCATCTTTGCTAATACCTAAAGCTTTCAAGACTTTTTGTAAATCATCATATCTATGGTTTCTTACTCCTCCACTAGCAAGTTCATAACCATTGACAACTAAATCGTAACTTCTTGATATACAATGTTCAGGATCATCAATCGTATTAATGTCCTTAACCATCGTAAATGGGTTATGTTCAGCTTTCCATCTTTTTTCTGTATCACTATATTCAAAGAAAGGAAAATCAGTAATCCATAAGAAATTCAACTTATCTTCATCGATCAAATTGATTTCGCGAGCAATTTTTACTCTTAAAGCTCCTAAAGCAGCATAGACAATCTTCGGCTTATCAGCAACAATAAGTATTAAATCGTTATTGCTAACTCCATAAGTATTTTTAATCCGCTCTAATTTTTCATCTTCCAAGTTTTTGGCAATTACTCCATTAAATTGATCATTGTCATACTTAAGCCAAGCCAAGCCCTTAGCTCCATAAACCTTAACAAAATCAGTCAAGTGTTCAACATCTGTCCGGGAATATTTATCACCATTATTTTTGACAATCAAACACTTGGCAATTCCTCCAGATTCGATATTCTTTCGAAATACATTCATCGTTGTATCTCTAAGGATTTCTGTTAAATCTAATAACTCTAATTTAAAACGTGTATCAGGTTTATCAGATCCATACCTATCCATAGCTTCATTATAAGTCATCCGGGGAAAATCTGCAAGGTCTAACCCCTTAACATCTTTAACAATTTTCTTAATCATGCCTTCAGTAATTTGAAATACATCCTCTTCATCAGCAAAAGACATTTCCAAGTCGATTTGGCTAAATTCTGGCTGACGGTCACGTCTTAAATCTTCGTCACGAAAACATCTAGCAATTTGATAATATTTCTCAAAACCACCGACCATCAAAATTTGTTTAAATATCTGTGATGATTGAGGCAGTGCATAAAATGAGCCTTTATTGATTCTCGATGGAACTAAATAATCTCTTGCCCCTTCCGGAGTACTCTTACAAAGAATTGGTGTTTCAATTTCCAAAAATCCTTGATTATTTAAATATTCTCTTGCACTAGTTATTATTTTATGTCTTAAGATAATATTATTTTTAAGTTTATCTCTTCTCAAATCCAAATAACGATATTTTAAAGCCACATTCTCATTAATTTCAGCATCTTCATCATAAACATTAAATGGCAAAGTATCACATTCACTTAATATGTTTAAATCGCTTGCCATAAGTTCTATTTCTCCGGTTGCTATATTTGGATTGACCATTTCTTTATCTCTTAAGATGATTTCTCCAGTAACTTCGATACAATACTCATTTTTCAAAGATTCTGCTATCCTAAATTCTTGTTGCAAAAATCCTCGATTGAATACTGCTTGCAGTATTCCTGAACGATCTCTTAAATCGACAAATATAACTCCTCCCATATCTCTTCTTTTGTTTACCCAACCATATACGGTTACTTTCTTTCCAATATCGTCTTTAGTAAACTCAGCATTGTTAAATCTTTTCATCACTCATCACTCCTTTTAAAATTAAAAAACCTAGAAATCGTAAGGGCGAGATATCCCGCGGTGCCACCTTACTTTTCTAGGCTCAAGTTATTTTATCGCGATTTCGCGTTTTATGTTTTTTGGAACTGTTCTTCACTTAAATTCTTCTTCGGTATTTCCAACATCTAACCTTCTCTGTTAAGCTTCCTTTAAGTTACTCGTTTCCCATAAAAATCAAATATGTCATAATTTTACATTAATTTTTTCTAATTGTCAAATAATTTAAATCAATCACGATTAGCCATATTAATGGTAACTTAATTATTCTTAATATTAAAATTTATTTTGCCAATCGGTCATCTTGAGCCAGCTACTAATTCATCATTGCGACTGACTAGACCTTTAGCAATCTCAATTTCAATCATACTTTTTCCCATATAACCATATTTGACTCCCAAATTTAATTGTTCTTTGTCCATACGTGACCATTTCAATTTATAATCTTTAATATATGCATCGACAAATTCTCTCAAAAATTCTCGCGTCGTTCTTCCATTTCCTTCTCGGAAAGGATGAACTGTCAATATATCATAGTAAAATTCTGCTAAAAAAACGACATAATCTTGATAAGAATGACATTTAAGAAAGTCTCTATGCATTTCCTCTAATACAATATTTAGACTATTTTCAAGTTCACTATTAGTTACAAAATAAAAGTCCTTACGCATATCTACATTTCGATATTCTCCAGCAAAATCATAAATATCACCAAATAAATAACGATGAATTTCTCGGTAATGTTCAGCATCAAAATTACCAGCAATAGGATTCAAATAGAGTTCCGTTAACTTTTTAAACGTTATATCAGCCTCAGCTTGTTGCAGCTCTTCAGCATTAGTAATTCCTAATTTGTTCTTCAAAACTTCCGTACCAGGATAAAAGTAATTATTCCATCTAGTATCATGATCTTCCATCTTTGTTTCCACCCTTATTCCTTGTCAATTTCATTTCACTAGTATCTTTCAATACTTCTTGTATAACTTCTTCGCTTACTTTTAAATCTTCCAACTCGACATTCGCTAAAGCTTCTTCAATTGCCTCTTTATTATCACACATCTTAATTAATTTTTTCTAATAAATCATCTAATCGCTGATGAAACTCTAAAATTGTCCCATTATTATCGATAAAATAATCAGCATAAGCAATCGGTCCAGCTTTAGCAATATTTTCGATTTCTGTAATATCTCTTTTTATTGCATCATCCCTACTAAAAGGTCTAATATCTCTTTTAGCAAGACGATCATAACGTAGTTCTTTATCAGCCACTACCGAAACAGTAATAACTTGACTTCCAAATCTTTCTTGAACTATTTTTAATTCATCCCAAGAATAAAGACTCTCAACTACTACATTACCTTTTTGAACTAAAGTATCTAATTTAGGAAGATTTAAAGTAGCAAAGACTCCCATACCACCTTCACTACGAAGGCGCTCACGCATCATCCGTTCGTTTTCTGGATTAACATCTAAACCTTCTTCTTGAAGTTTTTCAAAAGTTATAGCTCCAAAATAGATTCTTTCAAAGCCCAAAGACTCTAAATAATCACAAGCAACTGTCTTACCAACACCACACATACCAACTACAACAATAATTTTATTCATCTTTTATCCTTCCTTAAATTCTTAATCTTTTGTAGATTTTTTCTTTGACGACAAAAATCTTCAATTACTCTTATTTCTTCATCGCTTTCTGGAACCCAAATAGCACGTTTGCCATCAGAAATCTTGAGAAGATGCCGAAATTGATCTTTATAAACTCGACCGGATTTTAAATCTATATAAAAATCCGAATCCAAACTAGCAGCTTTAGCTAATATATCTAACAAATTTCTCGGATTATAGTTACATAACTCCGGATATCTTTGAAATTCACTTATAATAACACTTTCAAATAAAACAGTATTATCGATCAATTCTCTATTACATTTTCCTTGTATTCTAAAAGCATCAACTAACTCATGCAAATCTTTCGAACTTTTAAGAGCATTTCCTAAAAAATCATAGGCAGTATATGTTTCAGTTTCTTGATTATAAACAAAATAATATCCATTATCTAATGAAGCAACAACATCTGCTTCGCCCAAACTTAAAATAATTATAGCATCAGGGGTAACAATTAAATCTCTTTGCTTGGAAGCATCTTGAAAACTAACAACATCACCAACAAAATCCATTTTTATTAAATTATCAGCAACAATTTGCCCATCAGCATCCATTATTTTATAGCTATTATCCTTAGAAATTATAAAATAATTTTTTCCAACTTTGCTTATTATTTCTCCATCAATATCTAAAACATCACCATAAGAATCGACTAACTTCAAAGGATGTGTAAATATCAAAGAATATTTTCCTTCTGAAGTTATAATTGCTGGTGCACAATTGACAATTTTCTTATAACTTTCTTCCACATTATCTGAAGTTACAAAGACAAATTCTGGATGATTGCTTTTCTTAATTCCATTTGCAACTTCTAAATCCTTTGTAATACTTAGCATATTATATTTCCTTTCTAAAATTCACAATTGCCTGGAGTACGATAATAAGGAATTACATCTCTGATATTTTCCATACCAGTTAAATACATTACCAATCTTTCAAAACCTAGCCCAAAGCCTGAATGAACACATGAACCATATTTTCTTAAATTGACATACCAATACATTTCTTCAGGATTCATCTCAAGTTCATGCATTCTTGCCACTAATTTATCGTAAGATTCTTCCCTTTGAGAGCCTCCCATAAGTTCACCAACACCAGGAACTTCCAAGTCTACTGCTGCAACAGTTTTACCATCATCATTTTGCTTCATATAAAAGGCCTTAATATCTTTTGGCCAATCTGTAATAAATACTGGGCCATCAAAATATTCTGTAATATATTTTTCATGTTCCTTAGCAATATCTTCACCATAAACTGGTTCGAATTCCCATTTTTGCTTAGCATCTTTTAAAATAGTAATCACTTCTTCATGCGTAATTCTAGTAAATTTACTATTTACCAATTTAGTCAATTTTTCAATTAACCCTTTTTCCACAAATTTATCTAAAAATTCCATTTCATCTTTACCATTAATTAAACAATAATTAATCACATACTTAAGCATATCTTCTTCGACATCCATAAGCCCGTTTAAATCACAAAAAGCAATTTCTGGTTCGATCATCCAAAATTCAGACATATGAGTCTTTGTATTAGAATTTTCTGCTCTAAATGTTGGACCAAAAGTATAGATTTTAGAAAAAGCCATCGCAAATGTTTCGCCTTCAAGTTGACCAGATACTGTAAGACCTGCTTTCTTACCAAAGAAATCTTTATCATATTCTACTTTGCTACTTTTAGCTACACGATCTAAATTAAGAGTCGTAACCTGAAACATTTCGCCAGCACCTTCACAATCACTTGCTGTAATTATTGGTGTATTGACATAAACATATCCTCGATCTCCAAAATATTTATGAATTGCCTGAGCAGCTAAAGAACGAATCCGAAAAACTGCCTGAAACATATTAGTTCTAGCGCGTAAATAAGCTTGTTCTCGCAAAAATTCTTTAGTATGCCTTTTAGGTTGAATTGGGTAATCTTCCGGGCATCCTCCTAAAACAGTTATTCGATTTGCTTTAACTTCGACATCTTGATTTCCACTAGATTTAACTAAAATTCCTGTTACTTCTAATGAACAACCAACTAATAATTTAGAAATATCACTAAAATTAATTAAAGTGTTATCATAAACAATTTGCAAATGTTTAAAACAAGTACCATCAGAAAAATCGATAAACCCGAACTCTTTTTGAGGTCGATGATTTCTAATCCAGCCACTTACTTTAATTTCTTTATCTAATAATTTTTCTTTTTGTTCTAAGATTTCTTTAATAGTCATACTTTTCTCCTTCTAATTATCAAACAACTTTTTAAAAGTTTCTTTCAATCTTTCTCTAATACTATCATTTTCTCTAACATTTTCTGCTGCTAATTCATTTTTTATACTTGCAAGAAAACTCGAGACAAAATGATCAACAGTCTTTGAATCTTCAACTTCATCCAAGCTTCCAACTACAAAAGAAGATAAAACTTCAGTATTTTTCTCTATTATAAGCTTGACAACTTCTGTCTTGGGATTTCCTCCCATATGTTCAATAAAACCTATAAACGAAACAAAACTTTCAAAATTATTTTTAAGCAAATTTTCAAATACTTCATCTTCATCAATAGTTGAAAAAGCAGGATTACTTCGCCACCACCACCTAATCAGTCTTATATCTTCATCTCTTTGATCAAATTGAACAATCTCTGCTTCCATAATTCCCCCTTATTTTTTTAAATATTACCTAAAATCCAATCGACAACTTCGGCTTCATCAACTTTTACTTCTTCTTTAGTGGCATTGTCTTTAATATTGACTAGTCCTTTTTGAAGGTCTTCGTTATTTAAAATAACCAAAAATTTTGCTTGTAATCTATCAGCTACTTTAAATTGTGATTTCATACTTAAATTACAACTATTAATTTCCGTCGATACATTATTAAGTCGCAAATATTGAGCAATTTCAAGCGCATGAATTTTTTCTTCATCGCTGACACTCATTATATATACATCAACTGCTTGATCTAAATTTTTAATATCGATATTTTCTTTGATATTTAAAATTATTCTTTCAATACCCATAGCAAATCCTACTGCTGGAATACTTGGCCCATCGAGAGTTTCTACTAAGTGGTTATATCTACCACCACCACCTAGAGTTACAGAATCACTATCAGCGATATATTCCCAAACGTTTTCATCGTAATAATCGAGTCCTCGAACAATATTTTCATTAACTTCATAATTAATATCCAAGATGTTCAAATATTCTTTTACTTTATCAAAACGTTCTTTACTTTCTTTACTTAAATAATCACTAATTTTAGGAACATTTTTAAGTATTTCATTGTCCTTATCTACTTTACAATCAAGTATTCTCAAAGGATTAGTATTAATTCTCTTTTGACAATCTTCGCACAAATCATTTACATGTGGTTTTAAATATTCCACCAAAGCTTTCGTATAATTTTTACGAGACAAAGCATCTCCCAACGAATTTATAGCTACAGTTGCCTCAATTCCTAAATTATTTAAAAGATAATATCCTATACTTATAACTTCAGCATCAAGCATCGGATCATTAGAATTAAATGCTTCAATTCCAAATTGGGTAAATTCCCTATTCCTTCCTGATTGAGGTCTTTCATAACGATACATTGTTCCATTATAGTAAAGTTTTATAGCATCATTCTTATTACCATATAACTTATTTTCAATTACGCTTCTAACAACCCCGGCAGTCCCTTCTGGTCTTAAAGTAATATTTCTACTACCCCGATCTATAAAATCATAAGTTTCTTTTGTTACGATATCCGTAGTTTCTCCCACACTACGATGGAATAATTCACTAGCCTCAAAAATCGGTGTTCTAATTAACTCATAGTTATAATTAGTCATCATATCTTCAATTTCATGACTTATATAAGTATAGATTTTAGCATCTACTCCCATTAAATCATATGTGCCCTTTGGCTTTGCAATCATTTAAACCATCCTTTCACATATGTATATTTTATCATTTAAAGAAAAAAAGCGCAATTCTATTTGATTGAGCTTTAAAATATCTGAATTTTTTTTTGAAACATCACCATCTTCGATAATATAAAGCAAAATCCCGGACAATCGGCAAATTTGATAAGCGGGTTACCTGATTTATCTCAGCAATAAAAGCTTTGTAGAACCAACAATATTTTTTACAAAATATTACTTTTTCATCAATATTAGTTATTCTTTTATAAATATTATCAATGGATTTTAAAAGATATTCAATATATATTAGTTTATACTTTTTATTGTTAGTATTTTTCAAATATTTATAGACTTTTTTCATGATTATGTTGTAATCGAATATCTTGGAATATTTAGTAGTAAGTGATGCGGGGTTGATTTTTTGCCATTTGTATATAGTATCCGGAATTAGAGTTATTTTTTCGGCTGGCAGGGAAAGAATATATTGCATATTAAATACAGTGTCTTCGCCATAGTCTATTTTGGGAAATTTAATTTTATTTTTATTTATCACTTTTCGTAAGTATAATTTAGCGTGAAGATTTCCAAAATGTTTAACGCTTTTCTCATCAATTATTTCTTCTGCTATTAAAATTTGGAAATTTTGAATATTCTTAAGCATTTTTTCTATAGCATCTTCCTTAATAAAAAAATCATCAGAATCGAGAAAAACAATATAATAATTAGATGTTTGGGATATAGCTATTTGCCTAGCTTTCCCTGGCCCCTGATGTCTTTTTAATCGCAAATAATTGATATTTAATGACTTAGAATACTTTTCAATTATTTGACTATAATCATCAGTACTGTTATCATCTACTAAGGTTACCAAAATATCATTTTTGATTGTTTGTTTGGCAAGTGAAGCAAGGGCTGTAGTCAAAAATTTTTGAGAATTATAAAGAGGTATTATTACATCGATTGCTTGCATATCTATCCTCCATTTTTATTATATATAATTTAATTTATTTTAGCAAATAAATTGTTTTTAGATCTAACTAAAATTGTTGGTGATTCCGTATATTCGGAAAGCTCGGTGTATTCAGTTTCAACAGTAAATCCACTTTTTTCCAAAGAATGTAAGCGTTCAATTTGACAATCTAAATAGTACTCATATTCCCAAACGGAACTAAAGCCACCATCTTCCCGACAGGGACAAGGTTGCAAACACATTTCTAAAGGATTTTCCATTGCGTGGTCAATAATAATATCAAAAGCATCGCAGGGACAATTAGCTAGTAACAAGTCAAATGAAGTAGTGTCAGTATTTTTGGTAAATGCTTTTTTTAATTGAATTATTCCCGGGCGATTTAAAAGAATTAATTTAGGGTCAATACAAGTAATAGGATTTTCTAAATTTAATTTTTTATATATCGATACTGACAGACTGGGTAAATACCCACTGGCAACTTCAATTATTTGATATTCCGATATATTGGGAAATTTAGCTTTTAACATATCTATAAAATAGGAATATATGTTTTTATTTTGGAAAAACTTTTGAGGAAATAACCAAGCATAAATTTGGAGAATAAAATCATAGTCGTTTATTTCTTCGCCATTTAAGTATTTATCAAGTAACTCTTGAATAAAAGGAGAATAATTTTGATAATACTTAGCAATAAATTTTCTTATTTTTTCATGTTCATAAAAATTTAGCTTAAACATAAAATACCTCCTGTTTAGAAGGTATTTTATATTAAAATGAAGATCTTGTCAAACTAAGTATTTTTGACATTTTCAATTTTTATGCCTAATTCTTTTAGTTGAGCATCATCAACTTCATTTGGGCATTCGCTCATCAAATCACTTGCTGATGCTGTTTTAGGAAAGGCAATTACATCTCTTATATTATCAGTTCCTGTTAAAAGCATTGTAAGACGGTCTAAACCGAATGCAAGCCCGCCATGCGGTGGAGTTCCATATTTTAAAGCATCAACGAAGAAGCCAAATTTGCTTTTTATTTGTTGGGTGGTAAGTTCTAAAGCTGCAAACATCTTTTCTTGAACGCTTTCATCATGAATACGTATTGAACCTCCACCAGCTTCATAGCCATTAATAACAATATCATAAGCCTTAGAATAACAATGAGCTTTATCAGTTAAAAGTTTATCGACATCTTCATCTTTCGGAGCTGTAAAGGGGTGATGGGTTGCCACAAATCTTTCCTCTTCTTCACTCCATTCAAATGATGGAAAATCTACTACCCAAAGTAATTTATAATCGCTTGGGTCAATTAGATTTAAATCTCTAGCTAATTTACATCTTAAAGCCCCAAGAGCTGTTTTGGTAATATTATATTTATCACTAATAATAAATGCTATATCATTTTTTTCTAGCGATAATGTACTAACCAAATTCTTCTTTTCTTCATCCTTCATAAGTTTAACTATAGACCCAGTTAATTCTTCTTCTAATTTTACATAGGCAAGGCCTGATGCTTTATAAGTTTTAACATAATCAGTAAGTTTATCAATTTCTTTTCTAGAGTATTTATCCGCAGCATTTTTGGCAATGATTGCATTAATTACACCATCATTTGCAATATTACTTTTGAAGAAACCTATTTCAGTATTGGCAAAAATAGCAGTTATATCTTCTATTTCCATGCCAAATCTTAAGTCTGGTTTATCACTACCATATTTTTCTATTGCATCGTCATATTTCATTTTCATTAAGGGTAATTTAATATTAAGGCCTTTTATTTCCTTAAATACATGAGCTAGTAGCCTTTCTGCTAAACTCATGACATCATTTTCGTTTACGAAACTCATTTCAATGTCAATTTGGGTAAATTCTGGCTGACGATCAGCCCGCAAATCTTCATCACGGAAACACTTAGCAATTTGAAAGTATCTTTCAATTCCTCCGACCATTAAAAGTTGTTTAAAGATTTGAGGAGATTGAGGCAGAGCATAAAACTTTCCTTTATTTACCCTTGATGGCACTAAATAGTCTCTGGCTCCTTCTGGTGTACTTTTACACAACACTGGGGTTTCTACTTCAATAAATCTTTCATTATCTAAGAAGTTTCTTACTGCTAAAGTAATCTTATGTCTGGTAATTAAATTAGAGCTTAAAGAATTTCTTCTTAAATCTAGATAACGATATTTAAGACGAGTATCTTCTAAAGCAGTTGTATTATCACTTATTTCAAAGGGAGGTTCTAAGGATTTATTAAGTATTTCTATTTCTTTAACATCAATCTCAATTTCTCCCGTTGGAATATTACTATTAGCTTTTTCTCGGGCTACAATTTCTCCGATTGCTTTAATAACATATTCATTTTTTAAGTTATTAGCTACTTCATAAGAAGACGTTTCGGGTCTTACAACTAGTTGCATAATGCCTGATCTATCTCTTAAATCAATAAATATTACTCCTCCTAAATTGCGGATTTTTTGTATCCAACCATTTAAAGTTACTATTTCTCCCACATTTTTAATATTATAATCTGTGTTTAAATTCATCATAATCATCCTTTCGAACAAAAGTCAAAATTATTTGACTATCCTTGCATCACTACAAGGAATTTCTACTTCACAGAGTCCCTTGGACTCTCCATAGACCAGCTTCGGATGGTCGCCACCCTACTATTTCATCTCTATTATTTATAAATTTTTATCAACTTAACAATTATTACTTAAGCTATTTAGTATCTCAACTATATTTTTCTTCACCTCCCTTTAGTTGATAAATTAATCGTATCAAACAAATGTATGTATGTCAATTGTTTTTTATTAATTAAAGCATTTTCTTATAAGATAAAAAGATTCTAAAATTTAAGGACGGATTATCCGCGGTGCCACCTTAATTCATAGAATCTATGCTCTTTTTTCTTTAACGCAGAATTACGGATTATTTTCGTTTATCTATCTTCAATAGGATTTCCTTACTAGTTTCCATCAGCCACTAGTTTTCTGTAAAGGTCCAACTACATACTGGAATAAACAATAATTCATGTACTAAATATACTATAATTAGATTTAATTGTCAATTTGTTTTCTAGTTCTTGATAAACTTAATTCGGAGATTTTGTTGTTTTGCTCAGCAAGATATTTTTTCTTAGCTGTTGCATCCTTTATCGTTTCAATGATCAAGGCAATGTTTTCCCGATTTTGTTTGTTTGCTAAGCGGTTAGGTATTTCACGATATCCTCTACCAGATGTGGCAATACCAATAATCATATAGACATTACCAGGTATTTCAATAAATATTATGTGCATATTGGGATTGTTTACTTCATATACATCAAAATCAGACACATCTTTAGTATAAACTTTACGAAAGCTTCTTTTGTTAGCATTATTTATTCTAGCTAGTAGGCTTTCTGTTCTTTTACGAATACCCTTATCTATCGATTCTAAGTCTTTAGCAAAATATGGAATACCATCAGCATCAGATAAAAAAGCAATATTAAGTGGTTCAACTTCAACTTTAGGAATAACTAACTCTTTAAGCCTTGTCATAAATGCTTCCTTTTCTTCAAGAACAAATGACTTATCTTCAGGGTTTGTAGCATCTATATACATATCTTCTAAAGATTGAATATTCCAAAGAAGTTCTCTTATTTCATAGTAGGATTCTTGATAATTTTTAGCTTCATTTATAAAATTATTACATAAAACTATTATATTTTGATCATCATTTTCGTAGAAGCCAGCTAATTTGGCTTTTTTTTCTTCTTCTATTGTCTCTTCTATAAGGGCAAAAATATGCCTTTGTTCATTTTCTGGCACAGCATTTTGCGCAAGTAATTGACTAAATGCTGTGATATCTTCTGGTATTTTAATTAATTTGCCATTACGATAGTATTCTTTTAAAGCTGATGAATAATTAGATTTGCTTGAAACTACGGGAGCAACGGGAACAGGTCCTTTTTCTATTGACAAAGCATCAAGAAAAATAGAATAAAGGTCAGATACTTCAGTGAAGAAACTAACACTGTTAAGTTTTAGAGATTCTTCTGCCTCGAAAGCTAAATAATCGGGATATTCTAGTAAAATACTCGTCAATTGATTAAAGAATTGTGCAGGGCTTCCGGATTTTTGAAAATTACCATAGGCATCAAAATGGGTAGCCAAATCTTTAAATAATTCTTTTTTCCATTTTGCAGAAGTTTTTTTGGCTAGTTTATTATTGGCATAAATTACTGAGCCAAGTATTGCTGTTGCTTCATTAATATTTAAATCACCTTTATCAATGCTAAAAAGTAAAATATTTAAGAAAAAAGCAAAGTCTTCAATATAGCCAGTAGCTCGGTCGTTAGCAATAGCAGAAAGCATTTCATTGCATTCGGCGATGCGTTTTTGGCAAATATCTAACTCTTGGATTGCTACCTCAGTTTCTTTTCTTAATACTTCTTTGATCGAATCAGCATTTTTGTAACCTTTTTCTCTGGCAAAATTCTGCCAATAAACATGATTTGCTATAGAATTCAAATAGCCTCTAGGAGGTTTTAGTATTTTCTGGGCTGTCTCATATAATGGTTGAACTTTTTGGAAAAACTTTGTTTCATTCTCTTTAATTGCTCGCAAGTTATTTTTAAATCTTATAAAACCACTTTCCATATAAAATTTCCCCCTTTAGATGAAAGTTCAATTACTATATCACACATATCGAATTTTGTAAATAAAAGAATAACCCTAGATAGACTTTACTTAAAAACCCAATGTTTTTGAATGAGAAAATTGATTACAAATATTAGGGAATCGATGATTATCTTAATAACAACAGCATACAAAGGAACTAATATATGGAGCAATTCAACAGCTAAAGCTGAGATAGTAATATTAAGGACAACTAGTATTAAATATTTATAAAGAGTCTTATCCTTAGTATTTGTTTTAATATATTTAAATACGATATATTTATTTAGATAGTAATTTAAAAGGGATGAGATAAACCTAGCTAGATAGGAAGATATAATAATTGAATAAGTAAATTTTCTAGTTAAGAGATTATCAAATACACTAAATAATAAGATATCTATTATAAAGGAGATAATGGCAATAATTACATATTTAACATATAAGTTTTTCTTAAGATGTTTAATCATTACATTTCCAACAAAATAGTAATTGGGCCATCATTTTCGATAGAAACTAACATTTCCGAACCAAATATTCCTGGTTTAGTATTAACATACTTATTTAATTCGATATTAAACATTTCGTATAATTTAATAGCTTCACTACCATTTAAGGCTTTGATGTAAGATGGTCTGTTGCCTTTTTTAGCATCTCCATATAAAGTAAACTGCGAAATAGAAAGAATTTCGCCGCCGACATCAAGGATTGATTTGTTCATAACGCCATTTTCATCATCAAAGATGCGTAAATTTGCAATTTTACGGGCCATATTAACTATTTCTTTTTCAGAATCCCCAGCAGTAAAGCCCGCCAATAAAACTAAGCCAGAATTTATTTCATTTACTAGCCTTCCAGCTACTTCTACTTTACTATATTTACTTCTTTGAACTACTACTTTCATCTTTAAACTCCTTTGTCAATATATCTTTTATTTCAAGCCAAGTATTGACCCGAATTACCCCTTGAGAAGCTAGATATTTATCAGTCAAATCTTTGTTATGATAAGCTGTAAATAATAACTTTATTTGAGCATTTTGTAAGTTATCAAGGCGATCATCAATCTTGATGTCACAATTTAACAAATTTTTCTTGCTTATGAATATATAATTTTCTGGGGATATAAATGGAAGATTTTTATAAAGGTAATTATGTTTATGTAAAAGATTGATACCACAATCTTTTAGTTCTTCTTTGATGATATAGGCTGTGCCAATATAAATATCATAATACTCTTGGAGATATTGTAATACTTCTTGAACATGTGGTTTAAGTGTACAATAGTCATATTGGTTTTTAGTTAAGAAAAAATCAAAGAAGGCTTTCTTATCGGGAACTAAATCTTGCATATAATAACCATTTACATCATCGATTGTGTAATTAGTGTGTAAAAATTCATTTATTAAATGTAAGAAACCACCATCGGTTATTACTTCATCCATGTCGACCATAATTGTTTTTTTCATATAATCTCCTTTCTAAAGTGTCTTGGACACTTCGATGACGTTACTTAGTTTTAAAATTGCATTAGAAATCTTTTCTAACTCTTCTTTATCAGTTATACGAATGTTTAATTCATATATTAGATTAGTACCTTTTTCAATAGTTTTGCATGATCTTACTAAAGAACCTTTTTTGCCAATTTCAGTAATTATTTCAGCCAGCATGTCTTTATTATCCTTGATTGTCACATAAATGTTAGCATAATAATAGTTGGTGCTATCCATATTCCAGGCAACATCGATAATGCGTTCGCTATTTTCAGGAACGTTTGGGCAATCAGCTTTATGAATGCTTATGCCTTGGCCTTTGGTAATATAACCGATGATGTCATCACCTTTAACCGGAAGGCAACATTTGGCAATATTGACCATGATATTACCGGTGCCCTCAACCAGTATATCGCTTTTGTAATTGATTTTTGGCAAATCTCTTTTGCGTTCTAATAAAGCATCTTCAACATTATGTTTATCATTATTGGTCAAATTAATAATATAAGCTGCTGTATAACGTAATGACCCGATAGCTAAATATAATTCATCTAAATCTTTTAGTTTCAAATCTTTAGTAATTTTATTGATAGATTCGCTAGTTAATACTTCATTAAAGGCTAGTTTTCTTTTACGCAATTCCTTTTCTAAAATATCTTTACCTTTAGAAATGTATTGTTCTTTATCTTTCTTACTAAAATATGCTTTAATTTTATTTTTAGCTTGGTTAGTTTTAGCTATGTTTAACCAATCTTTGTTTGGAGTAGCACTAACATTTGTTTTGATATTGACCACATCATCATTTTGCAACTCGTAAGAAAGAGGGACTATTTGATCATTGACGATGGCTCCGACGGTTGTATCACCTACTTTCGAATGAATGCGATAAGCAAAGTCGATTGGTGTTGAGCCGACAGGAAGTTCAATTACATCCCCTTTAGGAGTATAAGTATATATCGATTCAGCAAAGATATTAGTATTTACGGTAGTTTCAAAATCGATATCAGATTCGCTAGCACTTGCTTCGATAACATTACGAAACAATTCGAGCTTTTGTTCCATGATATTTTGAATTTTTTTAGAGCCTTTTTCTTTGTAAGACCAATGGCTAGCTACCCCTTTTTCAGCGATTTCATCCATTTCATATGTTCTAACTTGAATTTCAAAGACTTTACCTTCAATACCAAAAACTGTCGTATGGAGAGATTGATACATATTTTCTTTGGGAGATGCAATATAGTCTTTAAAACGTTTAGGCATCGGTCTAAAACGTGAATGAATAAGACCGATCACTTGATAACATTCGGCTTCAGTATTGACAAATACTCTTAGGGCTAAAATATCATATATTTTATTCCATTCTTTACCATTATTTAATTTATTATAAATGCTATAGACGCTTTTAACACGCCCCTTTATTTCAAAAGTGATACCAGCATCAGTAAGAAGTTCAATGATACTTTCTTTCATTTCATCTAAGTAACTATCTAATTCAGCAACTGTATTGTTTAGTTTTTCCAAAATATCATTGTAAACATCGGGCTTTAGATAATATAAAGATAAATTTTCTAATTCGCTTTTAATTGAATTTATACCTAGACGATGAGCAATAGGAACTAATACAGTCATTGTTTCATTAGCTTTTTCTTTTTGCTTAGCGGGATTTATTGCCCAATTAGTCCGCATGTTGTGGAGTCTATCAGCAAGTTTGACATATAAAACGCGAACATCTTCAGCAAGACCAACTAAGATTTTTCGCAAGTAGATAATCGATGATTCATTATTGTCAGGCAGTTCCAACTTATTAATCTTAGATACTGAATTGACAATCATGGCAACTTCGTCGCCAAAATTTTCTTTTAAATCTTCATAAGTCGTATTACCATTATTGATTACTTCATGAAGAAGAGAAGCAATTAAAGTCGTATCATCGACATTTAAATCCATAAGAATTTTTGTAACTTCTAAAGGATGAGTTATAAAATCATCACCGCTCAGTCTTTTCATGCCTTCATGTTCTTTTAGGGCATATTCATAAGCCCTTTTTATCTCATCGTAGTTATCTCTTTTTTTAAGGCGTGGTTCTAACTCCTTAAATGTAATTGTGCTTTTTTCATTTTTCATTAATGCTTCACCTCAAGTTTTTAAAAGTATTTTTACTTACCACATATAATTATTATATAACATTCGAACATATATTTAAAGGAGAATCATGATTAAAAAGGATAATATTTTTATAAAATCGACGATTATTTTAATATTAAGTGGCTTACTTACCAAAGTTATTGGCTTTGTTATACGCATCGTTTATACACGAATTATTGGTCCATATGGTATCAGTTTATATACTATTGCTACTCCAACCTATTCTCTACTTCTTACTATTGCCACTTTAGCGATACCAATATCTATATCCAAACTAGTTGCTGAAAATAAAGGACGGAGTATACGCATTTTGACATCAGCAGCAACCTTGATACTCGCAATAAATGCTATTTTAATCATCATAATTCTACTTACTTCTAATTTTATTGCAACAACCCTTTTAAAAGAACCACTGGCAGGTCCAATACTGGTAGCATTTGTCTTAACTTTACCATTTGTCTCCATTTCAAGCGTTTTAAAAGGTTATTTTGCCGGCAAGCAAAATATGCTACCACATGCAACTAGCAATATAATCGAACAAATAATAAGACTTATAATGATTATCATAATTTTGCCGATATTAATGGATAAAGGAGTCATGTATGCTATAATTGGCTTGATACTCCTTACAATTCTATCTGAAATAAGTAGCATCATAGTCTTCTTTTTCTTCTTACCACGCAAAATAAATTTGCATACGAAATTAACTCCAACAAAAAATAATATATCCAATATTTTAGATATATCACTTCCAACTGTATCAAGTAAAATTATTGGAAATATTGGTTATTTCTTTGAACCCATAATTCTTACTAACTTACTTTTGTTATCTGGATATTCCAATTCTTATATTTTAGCAGAGTATGGAGCATATAATGCTTATAGTATATCATTACTTACTATGCCTTCGTTTTTTATCGCCGCAGTTTCTACTTCCTTGCTTCCGGAGGTAAGCAAATTTTATGCTCAAGGTAATATGCAAATGGTCAAAAGACGAATTAAACAAGGCTTATTGTTTGCTCTTATAATCGGGTTAACTTTCTCATTTTTCATCTATGTATTTCGGGATACTTTATTATTTAGCCTTTATAAAACAACAATCGGAAGCAAATATATCAAAATACTTGCTCCCGTATTTGTCTTATTTTATTTAGAAGGGGTACTTACCTCTTCTTTACAAGCCATGGGTAACGCAAAAATAACTATGAAGATATCTTTATGGGGAGTAATCTTAAAGCTTATTGTCTTAAGTATATTATCCCTTTGCCATATAGGTATCTATTCACTAGTTATTTCTGAAATAGTCAATATTTTATTTGTTGTTTATTTGAATTTTAGATGCTTAACTCTGGACAGTTTTTTATAAAATAAAAATTAGAGGTATTATACCTCCAACCTAAAATTCCTCTTATAATTGA
>CALVVH010000018.1 GCA_944363805.1 uncultured Bacilli bacterium | reverse complement strand
GGTATTCAAGATGTTATTGGAAATATTCCAGTATTTGGAGGTTCTGCTGCTGATAATACAGTTGAAGGTAAATGGAGCTTACTTAATGATGGTGAAGCATTTGCAGATGGCTGTGTTATAGCAATATTCTATACTGATGGTAAGATGGCTAACATTTATACTGGAGCATATCATGAAACAGATAATGTTGGTATCATTACAAAAGTTGAAGGAAGTAGAACATTAGTTGAAATTGACCATGAACCTGCACTTAAAAAATATGCGGAATGGACAAATCAAAATGTAGAAGATTTAATGGGTGGAAACTTACTTACTGCAACAATTTGCGCACCACTTGGAGTAAAAGATCCGATTGGAAAAGTTACAGCTGTTCGTCATCCAATGGCAGGAAATGAAGATCTATCAATGAATATTGGAGCAGACCTTGCCGTTAATACTGCTGTAATTCAACTTACAAATACACCAGAAGGAATTTTAAAAGCCAATGAAGAAACAATCGCAAAACTAAATGAATTAATGGGCGAAGATGTAAATTCTTATTTCTTAGTTCATTGTGGAGGACGTCGTTTAGGTTTAGCACTTGCTAATATTGAAGATAAAATTTATCCAGAAGTTAAGAAAGCTATACCTAATAAAGAATTCTTGATGGTATTTACATTCGGAGAATATGGCCAAGGAGATCACTCATCTAATACAGTTGGAGGATTATCACTTTCATATACTGGATTTGGAAAATAGAATATAAAGAATAAAAAGGAGAGAAAATGAAAAGTTTAATAGGAAGTAGTTGGAGAGATTCAAGCGATGGTAAAGTAATAAACGTTATGAATCCAGCCACTAATGAACTTGTAGATACTGTACCAAGTTTAACAAAAGAAGATGTTGAAGAAGCAATTAAATATGCTCATGAACACAAATCAGAATGGGAAGCTTTATCAGTAGTTGCTAGATGTGAAATACTAACAAAGTTCGCCGCATTAGTGGAAAAGAACAAAGATGAACTTGCTAAATTATTATCAGATGAAACAGGGAAACCAATTAAAGAAGCATATAATGAAATTGCAAACATTCAAATTGGAGTTCCAGCTTATGTAGAAAAAGTTAAACATGAATATGGCAATATAATTTATAGAGGAACAGAAAAGGGTCAAGAAAATACAATTCAATATACTATTCAACAACCTCTTGGAGTAGTAGTTGCTATTATTCCGTTTAATTTCCCAAGTGATATTTTTATCAATAAAGTACCACCAGCATTATTAATGGGAAATGCTGTTATTCTTAAACCAGCAAGTGCTAATCCACTTACACTAACTAGATATGTGGAATTACTTGTTGAAGCAGGAGTACCTGCAGGAATAATTTCTGTAGTACATGGATCTGGTTCTGTTGTTGGAACAACTCTTACAAGTAGTAAGTTAGTAGATATGGTAAGTCTTACTGGTTCTACTGCTGCAGGTATTGATGCTGCCAAGAATTGTGCAGAACATTGTGCTCATAGTTCTTTAGAACTTGGAGGAAACGATGCCTTTATTCTATGTGCTGATGGTGATATCGATTTAGCAGTTGAAGAAACTGTTTGGGGAAGACTTTATAATACTGGTCAAGTATGTTGTGCTAGTAAGAGATTCTTAGTAGAAAATTCTGTTAAGGATGAATTTATCAATAAAATGGTGGCTAAAATTAAGACACTAAAGGTAGGTATGCCAAGTGAAATGGATACAGATATTGGCTGCTTAATTAGTGAAGATGCTGCTATTGAAGTAGAAAAGCAAGTAAATAAAACGATTGAACAAGGAGCTAAACTTGTCTGTGGTGGTAGAAGAAAAGGGGCTTTTTACGAACCAGCAATTTTAGATAATGTAACTCGCGATATGGATGTTGCTAAAGATATGGAAATCTTTGGCCCAGTTATTCCAGTAATCGGTTTTGATACAATCGAAGAAGCAGTAGAAATTGCTAACCAATCAATCTATGGTTTATCTGGTTCAATCATTACTAGAGATTTCAATAAAGCCATTAAGGTAAGTGAGGCCATGGAATGTGGAGGATTTGTAATTAATGGTGCAAGTTTCTTCAGATCATTTGAACAACCTTTCGGTGGTTGGAAATATTCAGGAATCGGTAATGAAGGAATTATGACAACTTTAAAAGAAATGTCTAGAACCAAAACTGTTATTTTAAAAAATGTTACAAAATAATTTAAAGAGCAAGATATGTTCTTGCTCTTTAGTAAATTAAGGAGGGATTTTATGTTTGATTATAAAGGAAGAGTAGTAGTAATGACGGGAGCGTCATCTGGTCTAGGTATGCAAATGGCTAGAGGGTTTGCTCATCAAGGGGCTACACTCGTTTTAATGGCAAGAAGAATTGAAAGACTAGAAGAATTTGCTAAAGAATTAGAAGGCATGGGAGTAAGTGCTTTACCAGTTAAATGTGATGTTACAAATGTTGCAGAAGTAAATAATGCAGCTAAAGTTGTTGAAGAAAAATTTGGTAAAGTTGATGTGCTAGTAAATTGTGCAGGAAGTGCTAAAAATAATGGGGTCCTTAATATGACTGATGAAGAATGGCAATTTACAATTGATACTGATATGAACAGCGTATTTTATGTAACTAGAGCATTTGCAAATATTATGAAGAAAAATAATTATGGTAGAATTATCAATATTGCATCAATGTATGGAATGGTTGGTAATATGGCAATGGATACTGTTGCATATCATACAAGTAAAGGAGGAGTTGTAAACTTCACTAGAGCTGTTGCTGCTGAACTTGCTAAATATGGCATTACTTGCAATGCAATTTGTCCAGGTTACTTTGATACAGAACTTACTCATGAAACACTTATAACTGATTCGTTTACACAATATATGAAAGCCACAGTTCCAGTTGGAAGATATGGACGTGTTGGTGAACTTAATGCTGGCGCTATTTTCTTAGGAAGTGAAGAAGCAAGTTATGTAACGGGTGTCATACTTCCAATCGATGGCGGATATACCTGCGTGTAATGTCGAACCAAATTTATTGAAAAATAAAATTTAATTTGGTATACTTAATATGTAAGTGTTACCCCTAATGGATAATGCCTGCAAATATCTTTGGTCAGACACTATACCTGCCCAGATACTGGGACTACAAGGCTAGTGTCTATTTTTCTATATTAAACGTAGTATCACTACAATTAATAAGATTATTATTACTAAAAGAGTACTTATATTTTCTTCTTTGTTCATATCTTTGGCCCCTTTCATTCCAAAACCCCCAAAGTTTGAGTAGCAAAGAAATTACTCAGTTGAAAGCAGGCACTACCACCAGCAGGTAACAGTTATCTATTTTAGTGTTAAAGCTTTATAAAAGCAATAAATATCGTGTGTCAAAGTTCGACAAAAAAACATTTTGAAATAATCTCAAAATGTTTTTTTCATTAATATTCAGTCGCGTATAAATCGACATATTCTTCTAATGTTAAATCTTGTTCATATATTATTTTGGCGGCTTCCAATCCAACATATCTAATATGCCAATTTTCGAATTGATATCCGGTTATATCAGTTTTATCTTCAGGAAATCTTATAATAAATCCAAAGTGATAAGCATTATTACTTAGCCATTCGTAGTTTTCATCAGTTAGTCTTGTTGAACCGGAAATAGCAGTGTTTTTTAAGTCAATAGAAAGTCCAGTTTGGTGTTCGGAATATCCTGGACGAGCAGAGTAAGTATCTGCAGCTGCAACTCCATCACTAGCAACATAGTTATTATATAAAGTGCGTTGGAAATTATAATCTCTGAAAGCTGTTGTTGGCATGAAATTTACGCCAATTTCTTCTTCGGCAGCAGCTTGTAATTCTTTAAATGGTTCGACGATTACTTCACGCATCGGAACATTATTACCGTATGCTCCTGGTAAGTAAGCAAGGTCACTTGGCTTATATCCATCTGGCAAATAATGATATTTATTAACTAATACTAATAAATCGTCAGGATCTGCTACTTCAGTAGTATCAGTATATACTGGTAAATCTAAATTAATATTGACATAAGTAACGACATTTTCATAAGAATAATCATTATCTTCATAGTAACTATTATATCTATCTATTTTACTTACATCAAAATTAGAAATTTCATAATAATTACTTATATCTACATAATCAATTTCAGATAATTTATCGATATTTTTTTCACTTAGATTCATTATATAATTTATTTCTTTGCCACTATAGCCAAGAGGTAAGAATGTTGTTAAGATTGAAGAAAAATTATCTTTGTCTTGAAATTCGATATCAGCATATTCATCCAAGTATTTTTCATCATAGATATTGTTAAGTAATACATATTCTAAAGTTTTAGAATATTTGTTTTGGGGAATATTTGCTTCTTGAAGTAGTTTTTCTGTTTTGCTTGATACAGGAGTACTGTTTTCTTTAAAGAAGTTTTTGTAGATGAAGTAACCACTTCCACAGAGTATAGCAACCAAGATAATTGTTAAAAATATTTTAAAACTCTTTTTTATTTTTTTATGTTTTGTCATAATATCACCATATAAATTATAGCATATATCTAAATTTTATGTTCATAAAATAGTTAGGAAAAATTTTAGAGTGTAAAAAAGCAATAATTACTTGAAAAGTGATAAAAAAAACTTTATACTTAAATAAAGTAGGTGAGTGTGAAGTGAAAAAAAAGCTAAAGAAAAAAGGTTTTACATTGACCGAATTGATTGGAGTTCTTGTTGTATTAGGAATTATTATGAGCATTGCTTTGTCGATGGTTATTGGGATTCGTTCAAATATTTTAGAGCAAGATTATCATAATATAGTTAGTTTGTTAGAAATTGAGGCAGCAAACTATGCTGAAGATACTGGCATAACAACTGTAACTGTAGAAAATTTAATTCAAAATGGTTATGTTATGCCTGATGATGAAACAGATATTTATAATCCAGTCGATAATGAGAGTTTAAATTGTCACCTTATAACTTCTGTGTATGATAATGGTTCTTATGTTTCGACATTTGGGGAAGACATTGGCCGAGATGAAAATGGCACTTGTAATCCTTATGAATCTACTGTCGATTTAGTTATTTGTCAATATGATGAAAACTTCGAAGAATGTAAACCTATCGAATCTAAAGATGCGGATGGCAACGACAAGTGGTTAGGAGAAAATGTCAACCTTGGGGTAATGTATCGTAATGGTGATATCTTAAAGGATGAAACCATAAGTTATTATTGGACTAGCACTGACGGAAATAGTGGTAATAACTATACAATTGCAACAAACACTACTTTGATAAATCAAAGTATCTATACAGTTAGAGTAACGTTTGCTGATAGCACTGTCAATGAAACTTCGCAAGCAATAAATATCGACTTGCAAGCGCCGGCGATTGTAGAAGTGAGTTTAGAAAATATTGATGATACTCCAACGAATAGTGAGTGGTCGCGAGGTAAGAATGCTAAGATAACTGCCAGTGACTATTCTGGTTCTGGCGTTGCAGGTATCTATGCCGGTAATGCAACGACTTGTACAAAGGATTTGGATTATGTTAAAGTTGATGCCACAAATAGTGCAAAAATTAAATTAGCTGAAAACTTAAATACTATTTGTGTTATAGATAACGCTGGTAATGCCAGTAATTCTGAATATAAAGTCGAGAATGATAAGGTTGACGTTAGTGGACCAAGCATATCAAATTTAGTAGCTAGTCCAACTTCTTATACTCGTTCTGTAACTTTAACAGGTACTGCGCAAGATACTAAGTCAGGCTTAGTGGCATATAAGTTTACAACGTCTAGTGCTTATAGTGATTCTGGTTGGACTAACGTTACGAAGACTAATGATGTTATTACTCGTACATATAATGTAACAAGTAATGGAACTTATTATTTTTGGACAAAAGATGAAATTGGTAATTATTCTAGTAAAAGTATAGTAATTAGAAATATAGATGTTGTTAGTCCTACTGGAAGACTTTCTTTAAATACCAGTCAGACTAATTATGTTTCTGGCCAAAGTACTTATGCTCACTCAGCTGTTTTGACAGCAAGAATGAATGACGTTGCTGATAGTTATGGTGTTGCTTCAGGAATAGATGCTTATGAAATCGTTTCACCATCTGGAAGAAGTACTGGTTGGGTTACGAGTGTCAATACAAGTGGAACTAATTCTCTTACGATAAATTATTCAGCAACAGATAATGGAACATATACTTTACGAGTAAGAGATAATGTAGGAAATATTTCTTCTTCAACATTTAATCTCAATATTTTAGTAGTTTCTAGAACAACTTCTGTTTATGGAAAAGAATATGATAATTATTATAGTGATAGTGTTTATGTTAATGGTTTGAAACTTTTAAGTAATGTTACTACGAATAATGGTAGTGTTATTAGTAGAAGTAATTCGGGAACAAGAGTTAGTTTTACAGTATCAGGTGGACGAAGTACTTCAGAAACTTTTACAGATACATGTCAAACTAGTGAATCACGTTATTCCGCATATGTAGATTATGTATGTACACGTTATACTTGTCCATATGGTGGAGATTTGTCAGGGTCTAGGTGTGTTGGAAGAACTTATAATTTTACAGGATATTTAAATGTTCGATGTACGCAATATGGTTGGAGTTCATATGGTGGAACAAATCAAAATTGTGATTTAGGATATACGAAGTCATTTTATTGTGACCATAATGATGGAGATCCATGCAGTCCAGTAGGTTCAACAGGTAAGAAAACATGTTATGCTACATGTAGATGGCAAGGAAACTATTCAGCTACTTGTTCTGGTGAACGTGAAGAATATTCTTGTGACCGGGGAGATCGATTAAGTGGTAGATATTGTTATACTTGTAGTAGAGGTTCTTACAATGATTGGACCGGTTATTGCGAATATTCATGTCCGGGAATACGTTACTACTGGGCTTATACAGTAACGATAAGTTATTATGCATTGAAGTAAAGGTGAAATGATGAAAAATAAAAAAAAGAAATTATTAATTATTATCATTAGTGGAGTAGTTCTAGTAATAATTATACTTATAGTAGTAATATTATTGTGGATAAGAAATAATAATGTTTTACGCAGAGAAGTTGATGAGAGATTTACGGAATTAATTAACAATAACTATTTATACTATTATTATTTATATGGCGATATAGAAGTTGGGGCTGGTTCAGTTGTAGAAAATGATATTGAATATTATATTGTAAGAGATGAAACTATTAAGAATATTGGTAACATAAAGAACTTGGCAGATGATACTTTTATTAATCCAAATATAGATGAAGCTACAGAAACAAATCAATATCTTATTGTTGGAGATACTTTATATGTAAATAAAATTGAAAATGTATGTCAGAATATAAAAGAATTTAATTTAAATGAATTAAATTATGAATATAATCCGGAGAGGATAGAGATTTTATTTGATGACACTTCAGCTTTTATCGGTTATAAAGATGACAAATGGAAATTATATAACAATGTTTATTTTTGTACTGATGATATAGAAAACAATAATACAGAGAGTTAAGGCTCTCTTTTTTGTTAAGTTGTAAACTTTCAAATACTTTACTTGCATTACCCATATAACGTTAGAAAAATAAAAACTTCTTATTATATAATTAACTTATAGTAATGCTAGGTAACACCTAGCAAAGAAAAATAATTGAATAGTATACAAGGATTCGACAAGAAATTTAGAAATTGTTTGTTATACTGGAAGAGAAGTTGAAGGAAGGATTGATGTAAATGCAAAAGGAAAAAAAGACTTTAGTATTATCAGTAATAGCAGTAGTAACACTGATAGTCGTAGTCGTAGGTGCAACATATGCGTATTTTATGGCTCAAGGAGGAGCTAGTGCTAATACAAATGTCAATGTCCAAACTAATACAACTGATAACTTATCATTTAGTGTAGGTGAAGAAATAAATATAACAGCAACCCAAGATAATTTTGCGCAAGGCGCAGGTAATCAAGCAGGCAGTACGACAGCTAGTGCCACACTAACAGCAAATAATGCAACGAATACTGCTACCAGAAATTATTATTTGTATTTGAATATTACAAGTAATGATTTTGAATACACGGTAGATGAAAATACCCCAGAGTTAATACTTACTGTAACAGCACCAGATGGCAGTCCAGTTCAAAGTATATCAGGATTAGAACCGGTAACAGTAGGAGAAGCTGATAACCAAGTATCAGGGTTTGATATTACAACAGCAAGTGAATTAATAACATTAGCAAGTAATTATGAAATTACAGCTACAACTGATCCAGAAATTCAAGAATGGAATATCACTGTAACATTTGTTAATCTAAATAGTGACCAAGTAGGCAATGCGGGTAAGACATTTGAAGCAACAGTGATAATCCAAGAAGAGCCACTAACTTCATCACAAAATTTAGCAAGTTATATAACAGAAACATTATATACAGCAGATGGAGTAAACGGATTATACTTACATGATGGACAAGGGGATTATGTGAATTCTGACCAAGAAGCTGGAGATAATTCATATAGATTTAGTGGTGGAGATTACAAAGTTACAAGTACAGCTACTGGAGCAAATTTAACGAGAGTGTATACAGCAGCAAATACCGAAAGTGATGGAGTAATTAATTTTTATTGCAATGGAGCAAAGCAATTCGTTGGATATGCTTGCAGTTCTACACAAGAACATTACTATACAACAGCATATAACGAAGCAACGCATTACGATACATTGGAAGCTGCGCTGACCCAAGCAGTAACAGATGGATATCTTACAAGTGATAATATCAAAAACTTTGTCTGCTTTGGTCCAGGAGCGAGGGAAGGTTCATGTGATATAGATAATTTATATCGAATCATAGGAGTATTTAATAATCAAGTAAAATTAATTAAATATACGTATGCAAAGCCAACAATACTAGGAGAAGATGGAGATTATAATCAAACATATACAACACATTTCTTAAGTGGAAAAAGAAATGAACAAGGAACATCGTATAGATATCATTGGAATGGTCCAACGAGTAGTGGAGGAACACGAACAAATACATGGAGTGCAAGTAGACTTAATACAGTAAATTTAAATACAAATTATTGGAATTATCTAACAAGTGATTGGCAAAGTAAAATAGCAAGTACAACATGGAAAGTTGGAGGAAATACTGAAGCTAATATAAGATATGTATCAGCGAAGACAACGTATTCTAATGAAATAGTAAGTCCAGCATCTGATGCTACATATGAAGATAAAATAGGGCTAATATATGTAAGTGATTATATGTATGCAGTAGCCCCAAGTGATTGGATAAAATTAGGATATGATAGTAGTAATGCATCAAACGATTATAGTGGAGTAAAGGGAAATAACTGGATGTACATGGGAGACACTTGTTGGACAATTTCTCGTTGTTCGGACAGCGCGATTAATACGTTTATCGTGTTTAATTATGGTTATTTGTCCAGTAGTAGTGTAGGAAGCTGGCATGGCGTGCGACCTGTATTTTACTTAAACTCTGATGTTGAATTTTCTGGAGGAACAGGAACTTTATCTGACCCTTACGTGATAATCTAGATATTTAATTCCTTTGTTATGGCTAATAAATTATAAGAATCAAGTGGTAAAACACTTGGTTTTTAATTGAGAATTAAAGTAGACTTTAAAAATATAGGTAAATAGTTTATAATATTTATGGATGAACAAATAAAATTTAATTTTGAGGAGAGTAATATTATGTTTGAATATATGGGTGATAGAATAAGTAAGGCAATAAAAAATATTCGAGGTATGGGTAAGATTACCGAAGAAAATATTGCTGATGCAATGCGGGAAATAAGAATGGCTTTGCTTGAAGCTGATGTTAACTATCAAGTTGTTAAAGAGTTTGTTGCGGATGTCAAAGAAAAGGCTTTAAATGCTGAAGTAGAAAAAAGTCTAAAACCAGATGAGTTGTTTTTAAAAATCGTTAAAGATGAATTGGTGGCATTGCTTGGTGGTGATTATGTTTCTCTTGAAGTAGATAAGAAGCCAACAATATTAATGTTAGTGGGGCTTCAAGGTAGTGGTAAAACAACAACAGCAGGAAAGCTTGCTAATTACTTAAGAAAGAAGCATGCTAAAAAACCATTACTTATTGCAGGAGATATATACAGACCTGCAGCAATAGAACAACTTAAAACAATTGGTAAGGAACTAAATGTTGAGGTATTTAGTGAAGAAAATAAAAGTGTTCTTGATATAGTCAAAGATGGTATTGATTATGCTAAAGAAAATAATCATGATTATATAATTATCGATACAGCAGGACGATTGCAAATTGATGAAGCTTTAATGCAAGAATTAAAAGATATCGATGAAGAAGTACATCCTCACGAAAAGATTTTAGTTATTGATGGGTCAATGGGACAAGATGCAATCAATGTTATTACAGGATTTAATGATTCCCTAGAACTTACTGGGTGTATTCTTACGAAATTAGATGGTAATACCAAAGGTGGAGTAGCATTATCAGTAAGACATTTAACACATATTCCAATTAAATTTGTGGGAAATTCAGAAAAGATGGATGGTTTATCAGAATTCTATCCGGAAAGAATGGCTGATAGAATTTTAGATATGGGAGATATATTAGAAATAGTATCAAAAGTAGAAGATGTAATCGATGAAGATGAAGCTAAAAGACAAGCTATCAAGATGAAAAAAGGCATATTTGATTTGGAAGATTTCTTGATGACATTAAAGCAAATTAAAAAGCTTGGGCCACTCGAAAATATATTGAAAATGCTTCCCCAAGCAAGAAAGATGGGACTTAATAATGTTTCAATTGATCCAAAAGATTTAGCTCATATTGAAGCTATAATTCAATCGATGACTCCATATGAAAGAAGGCATCCAGATGTTCTTAAAGCAACAAGGAAACAAAGAATTGCTAAAGGTAGTGGGCGGAGTGTCGAAGAGGTAAACAGATTACTTAAGCAATTTGAAACAATGAAAGACATGATGAAAAAATTAAATAATGGTAATTTAAAAATGCCATTTTAAAAGAGAATTACAAACGAGTTAATTCTCTTTTTAAGTGGTCATCAAAGTCATTTAAGTGAGTAGCTGGTTCGATTCCTAATTTCTTCATTCCTTCTAAATAGTTGAAGTAATCGCTGCTATCTAGTTCCATTATCTTGTCTAAGATATCAAAAGCATAATCGTGGTCTTGCTGATATAATAAAAATAATTCGATGGCATAAGCATAACCAATGAGATAAATGAAATCGTTGGCAGGTTGAATTTTGATGATATCAGTTACTTTGGAAACGTTATGATTCTTTAAATAAGATTGAGCTTTCTTCCGAATATCTCTTGGAGTATTAGCACATTTTTTACTTAATTCTTTAATGATTGGTAGTTCCTGAGTTACATAGTATGCTTCTCCGCAGAATGTATCCCAAAAGTCATAGTTTGCAATGATGGCAAGTTTACCTAATTGGCTATCATTAGTATAATATTCGGTACATAATAATTCAAAAAATATGCTTACTATTTCAGAAAATACAGCAAGTTCATTAAAAAATTCAGGATTATAAGCGGTCAAGAATTGAATGCCATGACCATATTCGTGAGCGAGTGTAGATAAATCAGAAAACTCATTTTTCTTTTCTAGACGAATGTAGAAACTTTGATCATATTGTAAAAATAGACTGTCGGCATAAAAGTCATAAATATTAGAATTTAAAAAACAAGTTTTTCTTTGATTGAAAAGAAAGATAAATCTTTCATAGATTTCTGGTGGAGTAACATTTTTAAAAAAAACACTAGTTAAAGCAAGTAATTCTTCGTTACGAAATTTTATTTTTGGATAGGTGTAATCAGGAATATCGAGATTAGATAATTTAGCCATTTTTTGACATACTGGCCATAATTCTTGACCTCTTATTAATTTTTTGTATTCTTCACATAAAAGGGTTGGAAGAGTAACTTTAGTATCTGGCGGAGGATTTAAAACAAATTTGAGAGTAGCAAGAGTTTCTTCTAGTTTTTTTCTTTCTTTAGGGTCTATTTTGCTAAGTAAGTTTGTATATCTTTGATACTTTTCTTGTAATTCATTAAAATATTCTTGTTCAGTCATAATGATGTCCTTTCTTAAAGATATTTTATATCTTAACATATTTTAATTAAATTGAAAATAAAAATGGACATGTGAGGAAAAATTTAGTACAATTATTATGATAGGTGATGATAGAATGCAAAAAGTCAATATAAGGTCTGTAACATTAGCAATTATATTCTTGCTTATTTTAGTTGTAGTGGCCCTTTTGATTGGAAATTTTACGTATTCTTATGTAGGGGCTGATTTAAGTGATGATGTAACTACTACTGGAGAGACAACTGCAAGTGGGGATACAATAATTTTTAGTAGTGGAAATACTTTAACCCTCCAAGCGACGACAGATAATTTTAATGCAATAAGTAATAGTCTTACGGATACTACGAATCCTTCAGCTAGACTTATTGCTAGTAGTAAAACCAATAATGCTAGCTCTACTTATAATGCCGGAATAAAGATTTTAGATAATACTTATACTTATTCAACCGAAGATCATACAGCAGAAGTAATTTTAACTGTAAGAGATGATACTGGGGCAATAATAACTACTAGTAGTGATAATAAATTAACTTATACAGAAGTTACCGATGCAAGAGGTAGTAAAATATCAGGTTTTGATATAACTGGTATGACCGGAGCATTTAATATTGTAACAAACCATGCTATCAATACAACTTCATCAACAACAGGAACGACACAGACTTGGGAATTTACTGTAACTTTTGTCAATTATACTTATGATCAATCGATAAATGAAAATGCGAGTATGGAAATGGAAGTAGTATTACAAAGGGATGAAATAAATTTGTCTTTGGCGGAAGCTTGTAGCGGTAAAACTTTAGCAGATTGTATTACTACACAAGTATATACTGGGGTAGATGGAGAAAATGGACTTTACTATCATGATGGAACAGGAGATTATGTAAATTCTGACCAAGAAGCTGGAGATAATTCTTACAGATTTAGTGGAGCAAATCCAAATAATTATGTGTGTTTTGGTTCAACAGAAAGTCCTTGTCCAGTAGAAAATCTATATAGAATAATTGGAGTATTTAATAATCAAGTAAAATTAATTAAGGTAAGAAGTTATGGAGGTTATGGACGTTATGCTTGGGATGCAGATAATGTAAATACATGGGATGGAACAACCAAACCAGATATCTATACAACATTAAATACAACATATTACAATACCATACCAGCAGAATGGCAAAATCTAATAGCAGAGTCTACATGGCAAGTTGGAGGAATGGCATATAGTGAAACAAATACAGTAAAACAATATTATGATGTAGAAGTAGGAACAGGTCAAAGTGGTTATGTTGAAACAATGAAAATAGGATTAATGTATGTATCGGATTATGGATATGGAGCAAGTCCAGAAAATTGGCAAACATCGTTATATCATTATAATAATGATACTAATTTATTAAATAATTGGATGCTTGGGGGAATAGGTGATTGGACAATTTCTCGTGTTGCTAATTATCAAGCGCCTTACTACGCGCATTTTATATCTTTTGAACATGCAGATGGTTCTGCAGGCATGGTATTAATTGATAATGCTTGGGAGCGTTGTTTGCTACGGCCTTCATTCTATTTAACTTCTAACGTAGAAATTACTGGAGGAGTTGGTACACAGAGTGATCCATATATCATAGCTTAATTATTAATAGAGATGTAATATCTATAGTTATATATTGTATTAATAGTAATAGTAAAGAACTTGAATGTAATAAAGTTGAAGAAGGGAGTGAAGATAATCCTATTAGAATAGGATGAGCGGTTTATGGAAAAGATGAATAGAATTTTATGGGGAGTTGTTTTTATCGTTTTGGGAGTAGTTGTTGCTTTAAATGCCCTAGATATAATTGATTTTAATATATTCTTTAATGGTTGGTGGACACTAATTATAATTATTCCATGCTTTATTGGGCTGTTTGATATCAATAATAAGGGTAAGATGGGAAATATTATCGGCTTAATTGTAGGTATCATCTTACTTCTTCTTTGCCAAGACTTGATTAGATTTGATTTAGTATTCAAATTATTAATTCCAGCAATATTAGTATTTATTGGTATTTATTTAATATTTGGTAATCTATTTAGAAGCAAAGTTGCCGAAAAAGTAAAAAGTATTAAAGAAAAAGGTGATGGTGAAAGTATTTGTGCAACATTCTCCGAACAATTTGTCATGAAAAATGCTGATGATGTTTTTGAACAAGCCAATATTGATGCTGTATTTGGTAGTGTTGTACTAGATTTGAGCGATGCTAAAATAAAAAATGAAGCGGTGATTACTGCTAGTGCTATTTTCGGAGGAATAGATATAATAGTGCCAAAAGATGTTGAAGTAAAGATTAAATCGACACCAATTTTTGGGGGAGTAAGTAATAAGAGTAAAAGTAAGGAAGCTAAAAAAGTTATTTATATTGATGCTTTAGCATTATTTGGGAGCATTGAAATAAAATGACTGGGGTACAAAAGGGCATAAAAATTGCTGCAATAGTTTTAGCGATATTTATCATCTGCTTGATAATTAATAGTATTTTAGCATTAATTTATTCTTTAGGTTATACTAAGGGAGATATCAATTTTATTCAAAGTTATAGTAATATCGATAGTATTGAAATAGATTTAAGTGCTACTAATTTAGAAATTAAACAAGGGCCGGAGTTTAAAGTAGAAGCTAGTGATGTTACTGATAAATTTGGGGTAAGGGAAAGAAATGGCAATTTATCTATCGAAGAAGATGGATTTTGGTTATTTGGTAATAACAATGCTGGTTCTGTTACTGTATATGTTCCCGAATATTTAGAAGAGTTAAATATCGATACAGGAGCCGGAACAGTTAGTATTAGTGATATTAGTGCTAGATATTTAGAATTAAATCAAGGTGCGGGAATTATAAAGATAAATGATTCTACTTTTGATAAATCAGAAATAGATGGGGGAACGGGAACTATTGATGTTGATGCATCTGTTCTTAAGAATATGCAACTTGATACTGGTGTTGGAGAAGTCAATTTTAGAGGACAAATTCTTGGTGATAGTTCAGTAGATTCAGGAATAGGAGAAGTAAATATAACTTTAACTGGAGGAGAAGCGTTATATGAACTTAGAATAGATAAAGGATTGGGAGATTTTACTATCAATAATGAAGATTATGGTCGTAGTACTTATGGTATTGGACCAAATAAAATTGAAATAGATAGTGGTATTGGTTCAACAAATATTTTATTTGAATAATCTTTCAATAGTAAGACTTTATCTGAAAGATGAATATAATAGTTTAATTTGTAATCGAGTGGAAAATAACACTCGTTTTTTTTAATTGTTCTTCATATTTCTTAATTCTTCTTCTATTTTAGCTACAGCATTGATAAGGAAGTCGACTTCATCTCGTTGTGTTTGATTACTTTTTCCTTGTTCGTTGTCGGTGAAGGGACCTCCTTGACCATTTTTGTGTTTTTGAGAGTTAGTATTTAAGTTGTTGTTTTCTAGACGGGCTTCGATTAATTGTTGTTGGGCAGCATGAGTGAGAATGTATTGACCGACGAGGATTAACCAGTTGCCAATTGAATTTTGCTCATTGGCGTTGTAGTCTCCGACGCAAGCAAAACCAACAGTTACTGCTAAAACTGCAAAAAGATGGGGATCAGTGTTCGGTGGGAAATTGGTATTATGATAATTTCTGTCCATATAAATCTAGCCTTTCCTTAAATTTTATTTGGCCTTTACTAATTTTATGTTTTATGATAAAATACTGCCTTGTTTGGGGTGATAAAACGTGAATTATAATGAAAAAACAATGAAAATATTAAAGTTTTTAAAAGATAAGGGGTTTAATAGGACTACTTGTGTAGCTATGGCTTTAGTAATATTAATGACTAGTGGTAGTTATCGAAAATCTATTGAAGTAAAGGAAGATAGAACTAATCGATATAATTTAGAAGAAATTAGTAAAGTGGCAATGAAAACTAGTGAAAGTGTGTCTGCAATTGCTAGTAATTTAGCGATAAAGGAACCGACGAATGAAGAAAAAATTGCGGTAATACTTGAAAGGGAAAATATAACTCGTGAGCAATTGGATATAATTATTGCAACTGTTATGGGAGAAGCTGCACCAGGTAGTTATGAAGATGCTTATGCTGTTATAAATGCTTTTTATAATCGAAAAACTAGTAAAAGATGGATTAATGAAGTTTTAAGAGTAACAGGAGAAGATCATGGAGATAATATTTATGAACAAATAACTCTAATTAATCAATCGGAAGTATATACTAGTGGAAGTTATAAAAAATATTTAGGTCTTACGGAAGGTTATGCATACCAAGCAACAATAGACTTTTTATATTCTTTAGAACCAATGCATGATTACTTATGCTTTTTTGCAAGCTATGGCGATAAAGAAGGTAGAGTTCAATTTGTTCCAGGTGGTAACCTTTACTATTCACAACTTCAAGCAGATGATAGAGTAGAAACTGTACAGGTTTTAGTTAGATAGAATGCAAGGGAATAATTGCATTTTTTTGCTATTTAATGTATAATTTAAGCGGGTGAAGCAATTATGCAAATTGAAAATGTTTCGGAGCCAATTATTGCTGTTAGACAAAGTCAATATCCGGAGGATAAAAAATCAGAGTTTTTATTAGTAGGGAGAAGCAATGTCGGTAAAAGTAGTTTTATTAATACTTTGATAGAACGAAAGAATTTTGCTAGGACTTCTTCAAAACCAGGGAAAACACAAACATTGAACTTTTATTTAGTCAATAATAAGTTTTATCTAGTTGATGTTCCAGGGTATGGTTATGCTAGTGTCAGTAAGGATAAGCAAAAGAAGTTTGGGTTAATGATCGAAGAATATTTGAAAAATAGAAGTAATCTTAAACATGTATTTTTACTTATCGATTATCGGCATAAACCAACGGAAGATGATGTTTTGATGTATGAATTTTTAAAGTATTACAATTTAGATATTACAATTGTAGCAACTAAATATGATAAGATAGGAAAAAATAATCGGATTAAACAAGATAAGTTAATTAAAGATACTTTGAAATTTAGCGAAGATGATGATTTTGTAACATTTTCGACAATTACGAAAAAAGGTAGAGCGGAAATACTTGATATAATAGAAAGTAAAATATAGGTGAGTTATGGAAAATAAAAAGGGATTTACATTAGTTGAATTGCTAGGAGTTATTGTTGTTTTATCATTTGTTATGACTATTGCTTTTTTTAGTGTCAATAGGGTAAGAGAAGATTCGATGCAAAAAATACTTGAAACAAAACTCGATCAAGTAGAACAAGCGGCAGTTTTTTATGCACAAGATAATCCAAGTATTTTGACAGAGTCATGTGTGGTTGATGGAGTTTCTTATCCTAATTATTGTTATGTTGTAACAGTTAGAGAATTAGTTGAAGCTGATGGGGGAAGTTACTTTGAAAGTGGGACATTATCCCAAAATGATGCTGGGGAATATGTCGATTTAATAAATGATGTAACGGGTAAGAGTATGCTCGATGATACAGTCCAAATTTATCGGAAGAATAATCGAGTTTATTCAGTGTTGCTCGATGTTAAGAGTTGTGAATCAGGTGGGGGTATATGCGAAGAGTATGTTTAATTGGGAAACCAAATGTTGGTAAAAGTAGTATATTTAATCGAATATTGCATGAAAAAAGAGCAATTATTATGGATACTCCAGGAATAACGAGAGATAGAATATATGGAACTGTCGAGTATAATAATAAAAGATTTGCTTTAATTGATACAGGTGGAATCAGCTTAGGAACTGATGATTTCGATAAAGATATTACTATGCAAGCGCAGTTGGCTATCGATGAAGCCGATTTAGTTTTGTTTGTAGTTGATGGTCTGGGAGATATCGATGCAAGTGATTTATATATAAGAGATATGCTGCATAAAGCAAATAAGAGAGTTATCGTCGTTGTAAATAAATTAGATAACGGTAAAAGACAAGAGAATCTATATAACTTTTATGAACTTGGTTTTAGTGAAATAGTAGGAGTTAGTGCTGAACATAATATTGGTTTTGATAAATTATTAGAAATGATTTGTGCAGATATTGAGGAAGAAGTAATACCTGTTGATGATACACTCAAGTTTTGCGTTATTGGAAGACCAAATGTCGGTAAAAGCAGTTTAATTAATGCTTTACTCAATGAAGATAGAGTAATTGTAAGTGATATTGCGGGAACAACTAGAGATGCTATAGATACTAAGTTTAAATACAATCATGAGGAGTTTACTGTAATCGATACGGCAGGAATGCGGAAAAAAGGACGTATTTATGAAAGTGTTGAAAAATATAGTTTGTTGCGGAGTATGAAAGCAATTGAACGTAGTGATGTATGTGTGGTGGTAATCGATGCATCAACAGGGATAATTGAGCATGATAAACATATAATCTCTTATGCTACTCAAGCCGGTAAGGGGATAGTTATCTGTGTAAATAAATGGGATACAGTGAAAAATCCAGATGGAGCCATGAAAGAATGGAAAGAATTAATCAAATATGAATTCCAATTTGTTCCTTATGCGAAGATAGTATTTTTGAGTGCTCTTAATAAAAAAAGAATCAATTCTTTGATGCCTGAAGTAATTAGTGCTTATGAAAATAATCGAAAGATGGTTAAGACATCAGTGTTAAATAATATTATAATGGAAGCAGTAAGTATCCATATTCCACCATCTTATAAGGGAAAGAGACTTAAAATATATTTTGTTAGCCAAACAGATAGTAAACCACCGAAGTTTACATTACAAGTAAATGATAAAAAATTAGTTCATTTTAGTTATGAAAGATATTTGGAAAATCAAATAAGAGAGAATATCGATTTTACAGGAACTCCAATTATCTTGCAATTTAAAAATAAGGGCGAATAATTTGCCCTTATTTTCTTGTTCTTCTTCGCACTTCTTCTAGTGTTGCCATGTTAATATCAGTGTGATATGTTTCAATTGTTCTAAAAAATAATTCTTGGATGTTTTTGCCAGAGATAACAAAAGCATTAGGAAATAGACTTTGCCATATTTGTAGATTCATGGCGGTATTGTTAGCTAAGTCGTAGACGATATTATTATCGGGGTCAATTACGACAGAATGTTCTAAGTGCCCTACAAAAGACTGAGGTAGGTAATGGTAGGAACCATAAAAGTTAGGATGGGCAACAAGAAAGTAAGTCGTGATATTGTGACATAAGCCTCGGCGTTGTTCTTGAGGTATTTGTTCGATATTTAAAGTGTCACAGGCATTGGTAATTTTAATTGAACCGAATTCAGTATCCATGATATAACCAGAACTATTTTTAGTTATTTTTCTAATTGCTATAAGGCCATTAGTTATTAAAGAAAAGAGTTCAGGATTGATATCTTTAGTGGTAAAGTTATCAATGTACTGACAAGCAACTATTATTTCTTGTTTCTTTTGATAGCGGAAAGCTTCAAGTATTCTTTTAGCAATCATATAGCCGTCGGCTTTGCCACCGGTAATTAAAGCTGATATGAGAAGTTGAATCTTTGTGTTGTATTCTCCAGGAATGGCATCTGGGTCTAATGTTATTTCATTTACAACTTCTTCAGCAATTTTGTTATTTTTCAATTTATTATATTTTTGTCTTTGAGTATAACTTTTGGCTAATTCATCTTGAGATGTAGTAGCAAAAACGTTTTGAATATCATCGAAAGTAAGCATAATATTTTCCCCCTTTTTTGATATGCATTTTATTATAGATGACTGAAAAAGACTTGTCAAGTAAACATAATAGTAATGGTGCATATAATAATCTAGAGGTGATTATGAAATTTGGGGATGACTTTTTTAAAAAGGTCGAAAAGAAGACTAATGTCGATAAAGATACGATAATAACGCTAGCCCAAAAATTACAAAATGGCAATATGAAAGATGAAGGAACATTAAGAGAAGTAATCGATACACTCAGTAAAATGACGGGGAAGAAAGTAACTAAAGAACAAAGTGATAAGATAATAAGTAAAATTGTTGATGATAAAGTACCTAAGGATGTCGATAAAATGTTTTAAAGTACAGATAATTGTACTTTTTTTCTGGAAAAATTTTGATATAATATTTAATCGGTGGTATATTATGGATAAATTTAAGAAAGTTATGGCAGGGATTTTAGCAACACTCATTGCTAGTGGGTTAGTTAGTGGTTGTAAAAGTAATCGCAATGCTTCGGCGGATTTAAAAGAAAATAAGACATATACACTTGAATTACCAATAAAAGATAACTTAATGAATATAGGTGATAATGGAGAAGTTGATGTATCTTTTATAGGGAAAGTATTAAACATTATTGATAGAACAGAGGCAGATATTAATTATGAAGCTTTAAATAGATTATTGCAAACAATAGATGAAGAAGAAGTATTTTATTATCCGGCAGATATATATAATATTGATTTTGATAAAGTAAATCTTAAGGATGGCAAGTGGCATATTGTAATTACGAGTTCTTGTAGGGATTGGGATAACATAAAATATGTCATAGAAAATAGTTGTGATATAACTATCAGTATCAATAGTTTTTCAGAAAGTGATGTTGCTGATTTGTTGGATATTATCAAATTAGTTAGTGATAGACACGGGACAATAATGTTAAACACATGGTTGGTTAGTGATGAAGGGACTTGCAAGTTGTTGGAAGGCTTAGATCCCACTTGGAGTTTTGCTCGGTTTAGTCTTGCTACTCAAAAAGATGTTGGATTGTATCTCAGAAATATTACAGCTGACACAATTGCAGTGGATTTGTCATTTTGTGAAAACTTAAGCGATATTACTCTTTCAGATAAGGTAGAAAATTTGTATATTGATGCTTATAAAAAAGGGGTTGGATTATTTGAAGTGCATGTAAATTTGCCTGATAGTATTAACTATATTTCAGTAGGACATGATTATATCGATAGTTTAGTTTTAGATAATATAGGATATGCTAATTTACAAATAAGGACAACTAAAGAGGAAAAACTCGAAGATTTTATTAACTTAAGATATTTTGATGGAGAAAGATTTCGGATTAGTGTTGGTGATTATGTTTTAGAAAAAAATGTTTTTACAGATGGTAAAATAGTCTTATATGTAGCTGGAGTAGAACTTGGCGAGGTGCAAATTGATAGGGAAGAAGCTAAGATAAAACTTGTAACTAAAGAGGAAAATTGGCAACGCAGAAGAGTTAGAAAGGAGAATGGGAAAAATTAGTTTGGAGAAAGTAAGAAATAGTAGTTTGACCGTTACGAAAAATAGGTTCAGGCCACGTGCTTAAGCACGTAAATTGTTAAGAATTTAAAGACAATTTATTG
>CALVVH010000017.1 GCA_944363805.1 uncultured Bacilli bacterium | reverse complement strand
TTGTTATACCTAAGGAAATAAGAAGAAACTTAGGTATTCGAGATGGTGAAAGTTTAGAGATTTTTACTGATGAAGATAGTATTATTTTAAAGAAACATTCACAGATAGAAAAATATGAAGAAATGGGTAGTAAATTATGCGAATTAATTAATTCAGTTTTTAAAGTCAATGTAATTGTTACTGATAGAGAGAAAGTAGTAGCAGCTTCAGAAAACAAAGAAATTATGGGTAAAATGTTAAATAAAGACTTAATTTATTTAATTGATAATCGTGAAGAATTAATGGAAAAGCAAATGCAAAATATTAATTTTGATAATATAAATATACAGGGGTATTTTACTATAGTGCCAATTATTGCTTCAATTGATTCTTTGGGACTAGTATTAATAGTAGCAAATGATGATAAAGATTATAGTAATTTAGCTAGATTGATGGCAAAGATTTTGTCAGAAAAAATAAATATATATTGATAAAAAAAATAAATTATGGTAAACTTAGGCTAGTTTGGCGATGAAAGAAAGGGTAAATATTTATTTCTTTAAAGAGAGTTCTCGGTTGGTGGAAGAGAATAAGAGATGGTATTGAGTATGGTTTCTGGAGTTTAAACTCGGTCTTTACCGTTATCAAATGGAGAGCATGTAAATCATGAATTAAGGTGGTACCGCGGGTAAATACTCGTCCTTAGTTTGTGATTTTTATTTTGGGGTGAAATTATGCGTAAATTTGAAAAAGTTAGTATTGATGAATTTAGTAAATATTATGATAAAAAGCTATATGAAGAATATGATTTGCCAAAACGAATGACTGCTCACAGTGCTGGATATGATTTTTTTGCAATCGAAGGTTTTACGATTAAACCAGGAGAAATAAAGAAAATTCCAACTGGGTATAAATCAACTTTTGGTAGAGATGAAATGCTTATGATTCTCGTTCGTAGTAGTATGGGTTTTAAATATAATGTGCGAATGACTAATCAAGTTGGAATTATAGAAAGTGATTATTATAATAATAATGATAATGAAGGGCATATGTTTATATCACTCCAAAATGAAGGCGATAAAGATTTTATGGTAAAAAAGGGTGATGCTTATGCTCAAGGAATTTTTACAAAATTCTTAATATGTGATGATGATAGTGCAATGTCTAAGCGTGAAGGTGGCTTAGGTAGTACAAATAAAGATAGGGAGGAAGAATAATGGAAAAATATTATATATCAACTGCAATTGCTTATACTTCAGGTAAACCTCATATAGGAAATACTTATGAAATTGTTCTAGCAGATGCAATTGCGAGATTTAAAAGATTAAAGGGTTATGATGTGTACTTTCAAACAGGAACAGATGAACATGGAGAAAAAATAGAACAAAAGGCTAGAGAAGCTGGCGTTACACCACAAGAATTCGTCGATGATGTAGCAAATGAAATTAAGCGTATTTGGGATATCATGAATACTAGTTATGATAAATTTGTAAGAACTACAGATAAAGAACATGAAAGAAGAGTTCAAGATATATTTAATAAAATGTATGAAAAAGCAGATATTTATAAAGGTGAGTATAAAGGGCTTTATTGTACTCCTTGTGAATCATTTTGGACAGAATCGCAACTAGTTGATGGTAAATGTCCAGATTGTGGAAGAGAAGTCCAAGAAAAAAGTGAAGAAGCGTATTTCTTTAAATTATCTAAGTATCAAGATCGTTTAGAAAGGTATATTGAAGAACATCCAGAATTTATTAAACCAGAAGCAAGAAAAAATGAAATGATCAATAATTTTATTAAACTAGGATTACAAGATTTATGTGTATCTCGTTCTTCATTTGACTGGGGAATTCCAGTTACAATCGATCCAAAACATGTTGTTTATGTTTGGCTTGATGCTTTAACAAATTATATTACGAATATTGGTTATGAAGTGGATAATCCAAGTGAAGAATTTAAAAAGTTGTGGCCAGCAGATTTACATTTGATTGGTAAAGATATAATTCGTTTCCATACGATTTATTGGCCATGTTTCTTGATGAGTCTCGATTTACCACTTCCAAAGCAAGTCTTTGGTCATCCTTGGTTAATTATGGCTGATGGTAAGATGAGTAAGTCTAAAGGCAATGTCGTTTATGCTGATGATTTAGTAAATGAATTTGGAGTAGATGCTGTAAGATATTATTTCTTACATGAAATACCTTATGCATCAGATGGAGTATTTTCAAGAGATTTATTAATTGAGCGAATCAATGCTGATTTAGTAAACATATTAGGTAATTTAGTAAATAGAACAGTAAGTATGGCTCATAAATACTTTGATGGAACTATTACTAATAAGAATGTTACTGAAGATATAGATAATGCTTTAATAGATGTTGTAAATAATCTAGATAATAAAGTAACAGAAAAAATGGATGATTTACATGTCGGAGAAGCTATCGAAGAAATAATTGAAGTGTTAAGAAAGTGTAATAAATATATCGATGATACAACTCCTTGGGTACTTGCTAAAGATGAAAGTAAGAAAGACAGATTAGAAACGGTATTATATAATTTACTTGAATCTATTAGAGTTTGTGCAATATTCTTAAGCCCATATTTACCTGATACAAGTAAAAAAATATTTGATCAACTAAATACAAATAAGAGAGAATATGATACAAAAGAATTTGGTAATTTAGAAAGTCCAATAACTTTAAATAGTCCAATACATTTATTTGATAGAATTGAGGTAAAATAATGCTTATTGATACGCATTGCCATTTATATAAAGAATATTATGATGATATTGATAGTATTATAAAGTTATCTAAAGAAAATAATGTAATGTATTATATAAATAATGGTTGTGATGCTAAAAGTAATATAGAAGTATTAGAATCAGTAGAAAAGTATCCTAGTGTTTATGGAGCTTTAGGAATACATCCAGAGTATGTTGAAAATTATACTTTAGATGATATCAAGTTTATTGAAGATAATTTAAGTAATCCAAAAATAGTTGCTATTGGAGAAATTGGTTTGGATTATCACTATTCTAAAGAAAATAAAGAAAAACAAATTAAACTATTAGAATTACAACTAAAGTTAGCTGAAAAGTATAATATGCCAGTGATAATACATTCAAGAGAGGCAACAGAAGATACAATAAATAGCTTAAAGAAATATAAAGTAAAAGGTGTTATTCACTCTTTTTCAGGTAGTTTAGAAACTGCAAAAATATACATTAAAATGGGTTATTTACTTGGTATTAATGGTGTAGTTACATTTAAAAATTGTAATTTAAAAGATGTATTAAAAGAAATTCCAATAGAAAATATAGTATTAGAGACTGATTCACCATACTTGACTCCAGTGCCATATAGAGGTAAACAAAATAATCCAAGTCATATTTTGGATATTGCAGAGGTTATTGCAGAAGTATATTTTTTATCTTTAGATGATGTAATCAAAATTACTACAGATAATGTGAAAAAAATGTATACTAAAATTATTTAATTAAAGTATTTTATAAGTCTTGATTTTCCTATACTTAGGGGATAAATCAAGAATTTTTTAAACTCGTCTAAGGATTTTAATTTATTTTAAGCATTTAATAATCTACAAATAACCGAATTACACTTGATTTAGGCATTAAGTTTTCTAAAAATGTGATTTTTTACACCAAAAACCTTTCTAAAAATGTGAATTTTGATGTTAATTTTCTTTCTAAAAATGTGATTTAAGTGGTTTTAAAAGGTTCAATTTTCCCTTAAGTATTGGATAAATTGAACTTTTTTTATTTTATCTTTTTTCTTCTCGGTCTTTTTTCTTTTCTACTATTTCTCTTTCTATGAATAAATCTTTTATATTTACTTCTAAAGTATTTGCAATGTGTTCTATATAATCTAGCCTTATCTTTTAGCATTTTCTAAAGATGATAGATAGACTGGAGTTGTTTCAAGATGCTTTGCTAAATCTTCTGGTTATAAATCTTCTTTTAATCTATAATATTTTATGTTATTTGCTAAATTTGAGAATTCAAAAGATTAAACTTAGTTGGTAATAAAGTGTAAAATGTATGTAATTGGCTTTAAAACTATTAATTAATTTTAGAAAAAATTATATATTAAAGTTGGGTGAGTTGTATGGGAAAAAATGTAGCTATAGGAATTTTAGTAGTTTTAGTTTTAGCTTTAGGGGGCTATACGGTTTATGATAATTTTATTAAGAAAGATAAAGAAGATGTTGTTAGTAATCCCGAAGATGATTTTCAAGAAGATACAGATGTCATATCTATAGATTCCGATACTTTAGGTAAATACCTTTATGAAAATGCGGTTTTAATTAAAGGGGATAATAATAATTATATATTTATTCCTGATGGAAATTCTTTGAGTTATGAGACTATGGATGGATATAGTATTGGCTCAGCATTAATGAATAAGATTGGTATTAATGAAATGAATTATAATTCAATGTTTAATAGTGAAACTTGTGTTGGTAACTATGATAGTAGCGATTGTTTTTTTTGCTTTTAGTAAAGAAACGGTAGATAAAGCATTTGAAACATTTTTTGGAAGTAGTAAACAATTAAATTATAATAATTTACATTTTGGACTTTGTACTACTGCTAGTTTAAGAAATAATATGTTATATATAAACGAAGTAGAAACTTGTGGAGAAGCTACAGATGCAATTTTTAATATAAGGTATGATTATAGCGAATACAATAACGAAGATTTATATCTTTATGTTGATTATGAAGTAATAAGTGGTTCAGATAACAATGGAAATTATGTAGCTTTTTCTAATCAAAATAACATTAAGAGTTATAGACTAGTATTTGAAAAAGATAATGAAGGAAATTATTATTGGGTATCTACAACATTAATTTAATATATATCCTATTTTTGGTAAATCCCCAGACGGAGTCTAAATTTATCGGAATAGATTAAATAGGATGAGCAATCCCATATAAAGTACTAGAATATGGAGAAGTAGTACGAATAATAGGAATATTAGAAGTGAATTGTTCTAATGGTGAATGAAACACTTCTTTTTCATTGCCAAAAATGTAATCATCATCAGAATCGTAAGTTTTTAGACAATATTCTAGAATTGAAATATTGTTTAAAAACAATTCTTGAAGTTTAAGATAAGTTTCTATATTTTCTTTGGAATATGCCTTAGGGACAGAAGAGAAATAACTAGCAACACAATGTTGTATATGAGCTTCCATAGAAGATTTACATAATGAATGTTTCATGTTTATGATACCTTTCCAGTGTTTTAAAATATATTTTTTATATTCAGCAATTTTTTCTTTTCTAGAATCTTTTGTAGCATTATTTATAAGATTATCCATCTTTTCGGTAAAAGCTTTCTTATTTTCATGTTCATAAATTATATTAGCAATTTCTTGTCTTAATTCTTTATCGTGGGTTGATCTGTTAATTTTTTGTTTAACATGAAACTCACAAGTATTTATGGTAATTTTATTATGAGAATAAAGTTTCATTTCGTGTGCTCCAGAAAGAATCCAAGAACCAGCATCACTTAATAAATTGATATTTTCTAGCTTTTCAAAATCATATATTTTATATATTTCATTCATGAATTCTTTCCATGGTTTATTACTTGAAGTAATAAAAACATGCCTATTAACTAATCTATTACGTTTACCTTTTCTGTGTATTCCTGTAAATACCACAAAACATTTAGCCATAATCCATTTTTTGGTATTAGTTTTTTTCTTATCTTGCGCATGAATCCATTTTTCATCAACCATAACATATAATGCTTTATCATGTTTGATTGCATCATAATTTACTTTTCTAATCTTAGATTCTTTAATAAAATTATAAATTGTTTGTTTAGGAATGGAGATATTATTTACTAATTGTTCTTTTAAATATAATGTATTTAAAGAAGAGAAAATACTAGTATGATTAGGATTAGTCAAAATAGAATCTTGAATTAATATAGCTCTAACTAATGGATCATAGTTTTTATATGCTTCAAATCCTAAAATATCATCGAGATAAAAATAGAATTCACCAGTGATTTTATCTTGATAAAGAGTTCTATTAAAAGTAATAGTACCAAATATAGTGATTAAAGTTCTAGGGACATTAGATTTATTAATATAAAATTTGTCTTTACGTTCTTTAGAATTTTTAAAAACATTATCAACTGCTTCAAATAAGTTAATGATTATAGATTTATTAATTTCATTACTTAATTGTTGTAAATTCAGAAAGTAATCATGATAAGTGCTTTTTGAATTAATATTATCAAAGAATTTATGTAATATTTCTTTAAATTTGTCAATTAATTGATTAATAATAAAGTTTTTTGTTTCAATATTTAAAATTTGTGGTAATATATATATAGAAAGAACTCCTTTATTTTATGATTTTTTATATTTTTATAGGTATATTATACCATGAGTTCTTTCTTTTTTTATGCATTCCGATAAATTTGGACTCTGTCAATCCCCATTAACTTTTGACATCACAATTAGATAATGCTATAATTGAATTATCCAATTGAGGTGGATGTATTTTATGAAAATAGTAAATTATTTTGTCAGATTATCCTTGTTGGTATTTGTATTAATAATTGCTAAAAGCAGTACTAAAGTAATGGATGCTACAGTTGAAAATGAAAATACTAATAAAACAATTAATTTATCAACTATGGCTTTAAAGGTTATCGAAATTGAAGAAGAACTTAAGTATACTGCAATAGATACATATACAGGGGATTTAACAGGTTATGCACATGATTGTCCATTGTGTAATGGAACACTAGCATGTATGCCTAGTTATGATATAACTGATGGAACAAATACTTATAATGATGCTGAATATGGTGAAGTATATATTGTTGCTTCCAGCAAGAATTTACCATGTGGATCAATTGTAAGTTTTTATAGTAATCGTATTTCTGATGATAGAGTTTTAGCAATTGTTTTGGATAGAGGAGTAAGAGGAAATTCATTAGATTTTTTAGTACCTACAGAACAATATGCATATGATAATATCGGGAGAAGTACAATTACCTATGATGTATTAAGGAGTGGGTGGGAGTAATCTCACCTAAATTTTTTATGAAAGCAAAGAAGAGTTTAGGACAAAATTTTTTAATAGATCAAAATGTAATCAGTAAGATAGTTACTGAGGTTTTGGCATGTGATGATGATTTAATAATAGAAATTGGTCCAGGACAAGGAGCATTAACTAAGGAATTAAAGAAGTATAATGCTAATTTGATATGTTATGAAGTGGATAAAGATTTAACTGAAGTATTAAGTAAATTAAATAGTGATAAAACTAAGATAATATGGCAAGATTTTTTAAAAAGTAATATAAGTGAAGATATAAAAGGTATTAAATACAATAAATTATATATTGTTGGTAATTTACCATATTATATAACTACGCCGATAATTGAACATATTATGGATAGTGATATTAGTTTTGATAAGTTAGTTATAATGGTGCAAAGGGAAGTAGCGGATAGATTTTTAGCTAAACCTCACTCTAAAGAATATGGTTATATTACAGTTGTACTTAATTATTACTTTGATATAAGTAAAGTAACTGATGTTTCTAAGTATGCATTTAAACCAGTGCCAAAAGTTGAAAGCACAGTTTTGAGATTAATACCTAAAAGTAATAAAGAAGAGTTGGATTTTGATAAATATAAAAATTTTTTGAAAGCTTGTTTTAAGCAAAAAAGAAAGACTTTGAAGAATAATTTGAGTGGGTATAATTGGAATAATATAAAAGAAATATTAGATAAACATAATTTAAATGAAAATGTAAGGGCTGAAGAAATAAGTGGGGATATATTAATAGAAATATTTGAATATTCCCTATAAAAAAATGATGGAAGTAAGTAATATTCCCTGTAAAAAAATGATATATCATGTGTTTTTCCTTGATTTTAAGGCAAAAATGTGATATTTTGGTTATAGGTGATAAAAATGCTAAGAAGAAAAGCAATGGATAAGTTAATAGAATGGAAAAATAGTCCTAATAAGATGACTTTAATAGTGCGAGGAGCAAGACAAGTTGGTAAAACTTATGTTATAAAAGAATTTGCTCGAGAATATTATGATAATTATATTTATATAAACTTTGAAGAAAATCCTCAATTTAAAGAAATATTTGAAGATAACTTATCAGGTGAAGAAATAATTAGTCAAATATCTTTACGATTTAATAGTATAATAATTGAACCTAAGAAAACACTTATTATATTTGATGAAATACAAACTTGTCCAAATGCTATTACTGCTTTAAAATTTTTAACTATTTATAATAAATATGATGTTATTGCATCAGGTTCTTTGCTTGGAGTTTTACATAAGGACGAACCTAGTTCTTATCCGGTGGGATATGTAGAATACTTAGATATGTATTCACTTGATTTTGAAGAATTTTGTTGGGCTAATGGTATTAATGATGCTGGAATTCAATTTGTAAAGAAATATTATGATGAAAGAAGGCCAGTACCTAGTGCTACTCACAATCAATTTATAGATTTGTTTAAATTATATATAATTGTTGGTGGTATGCCTAAGGTAGTTAATGAATATATTACAAGTAAGAATTTTCAAAATGTTTTTAAATTACAAAATGATATAATTGAAGATTATAAAGCAGATATAATAAAATATGCTGCTCAAGGTGAAAAAAATAAAATAAGGGAGTGTTTTAATTCGATACCTATCCAACTTGCTAAGGAAAATAAAAAATTTCAATATAAACTTGCTAATAAAAATGCTACAACTAGAAATTATGGTGATGCTTTAGCTTGGTTGGTTGATGCTAGAGTCGTAAATCGTTGTTATAATTTAAAATCTTTAGAAAAACCTTTAATTGGGTACATAAATCTTGGTTGTTTTAAAATATATATGGCTGATACTGGATTATTTGTTTCCATGCTAGGAAATGATGCTGCAATAGATATAATGAATGGAAATTTAGCTATTTATAAAGGGGCTATTTATGAAAATGTTATTGCTGATTTACTAAATAAGAAAGGCATGAAATTATATTATTTTAATTATCGATCAAGTTTAGAATTAGATTTTATAGTGATATATAATCATGAAATTACAGCCCTAGAAGTTAAGTCAGCAGATAATACTAAATCTAAGAGTTTAAAATCTGCAATAGAAAATTGGAATATACCAATGGGTATTAAATTATCTACCAAAAATATTAGTGTTAATAATAATATAATTAATTATCCGATATATATGGTGATGTTTTTATGAATATAGAGATAATATTAATAATTGTATGTAGTTCTTTAATTTTTGCAATTACTAAGAATTGTTTAGAGAGCGATACTAAGTACATGACTAGTAATAATTTTGTTATACATGAATCAGCTAGTTATGTTGGGCTTTTATTTGCCTTTTCGGGAACTATTTTGGGAGTGAGTATAATATGTTATTATTATATTAGAGAAGATAAATATATATTTTTATTGATATCTGGGATATTATTGGTATTAACATTAGTAATGGCTTTTGTGCTTAGTTATAACAAAGTGATAGTAGATAATAATGTAATAATAGTACGTAAGTTATTTTCATATAAAGAATATAATATAAAAGATATTACGAGAGCAAGAATTAAATTTAAGAAAAATGAGAAAATTGTTAGTTTGTATGTGAAAAAGAAAAAGATTTTTAGTTTTAGTGAGTCTCAGCCGGGATATGTATATATGTGTGATAGATTAAATTTACAAAAATATATGGACTAGTCATAATGGCTAGTTTTTTGCATATATTTAATTGGTGATAAATATGCAAATTAATAAGGGGGATTATGTAACTAGAAATAGTTATGGTAATGATACGGTATTCAAAGTTATTAATATAAGTGATGGTACTTATTATTTGAAGGGAGTCGAAGTACGTTTATATGCGGATGCTAACTTTGATGATTTAAGATTGGAAAGTAATATTAAAGAAGACGAAACAATAGATGAAATCGATATCAAAGATGAACTTTTGACTAGAGGAGATTATTTTTATTTGCCGGCGAAAGTTTTGCATATCGATGGCGATGAAGAATACTTAAATAGATGTTTAAAGTTTTATAAAAGAAATGGCATTTTTGCGATTGGAAAAAAAATAAATGAAAAAAATGTTTATGAACAAATCCAAGGTTTATTGCGAGAATATAAGCCGGATATTGTAATTATTACAGGGCATGATGCTTATTTGCGAAAAAAAAGCGAGGATATCAACGACTTAAAAAACTATAAAAATTCTGGATATTTTGTCAAAGCAGTTAAAGCTGCTCGAAATTACGAAAAAAGTCATGAGAAATTAGTAATTATTGCTGGAGCTTGTCAAAGTAATTATGAGGAACTAATAAAGGCAGGAGCTAATTTTGCTTCGAGTCCTAAAAGAGTCAATATTCATGCTTTAGATCCGGCGATTATTGCTAGTACTATTTCGTTAACGGAAAGAAGTAAAGAAATAGATTTAAAAAAGTTACTTGAAAAAACTAAATATAAAGAAGATGGTATGGGGGGAATTATTTGTAATGGGCTTATGTATGTGGGGTATCCCAGATGAATATTAATATAGTTAAAGATGAAATAGGCAAGAACATAAATCGTAAAGTGAGGATAGCTGTATATGGTCTTAGAAATAGAGTAAATAGATATGAAGGAGTTATTTATAAATTGTATCCTAATTTATTTACAGTATTAGTGAATGGCGAAGAAAAAAGTTTTAATTATCGCGATGTAATAACTGGAGAGGTAAAAATTAAATATTTGTGATATTTTAGTTGCAAATTTTGAAAATATAAATTAAAATTATAATAGGAATACAGTAAGGAGAGAAGTTATGGAAATTACAAAAGTAGATATTTATCCTAGAGAAAAAGAGGGCTCACGGTTAAAGGCGTTTGTCGATTTTACGATTGATGATTGTTTAGCAATTAGAGGGGCTAAAATAATTGAAGGTAATACGAGATTGTTTGTTTCGATGCCTGGTAAACTTAATAAATTTGGAAAAGAAGAAAATGTTGTTTTTCCAACAAATAGAGAAACCAGAGAAAAATTTGAAGAAGTTATTCTGAATGCATATAACAAAAAAATAACTGAAGAAAAACAAATTGACTAAATCAACGAAAGTTGATTTTTTCTATGTAACGGTAACAAAGATTGTGGTATAATTTTATTATCATAGGGTGATACTATGTAGAAAGGAGTGTTAGTTTTGGCAAAAGAAAAGGAAGTTCCAAAGACAAGAAATGTAGCTATTGAAGTGTGGAGATTTTTGATTGCTCTTGCAATTATAGGGTTTCATACTGGTTGGATTATTGCTAGAAGTTGTGATGGTTCATTGGGATATTACATGGAAACAACCAATTGGTTCTTTGGTTCCAGTGAAGTTTTGCTTGTGTTTACTTTAACTGCAGGATACTTTATGGTATCGCACTTTAAAAAGCGAAATCTATATAAAGAATATGCTAGTAAAAGCGCTTCTTCTAGAGCTTGGGACTATACATGGAGCAGAGTTAAGGCCTTAATGCCAGTGTTGATTCTCGGTTATATACTTGGTGTTATTATTTCAACAAAATTTTATTATCCGGATTATAATTTCCAACAAGTTTGTAGCATGATAATCAATAGTGCTTGGGAATTCTTAGGTTTCCACTCAGTGGGACTGAGAAGTGTAGGAAATGAATTTTTCAATTTAAATGGAACATTATGGTTTATTTCTGCAATTATTATTGTTGGATATTTCCTATATTGGGGATTATCTAAAAATGAAGATTTCATGTCTGGTATTGTGGCACCATTCTTATTCATCTTCCTTAGTGGATGGTGGTGCTTTACTAATACAAGAGCTGCTCAAACTGCTTGGTCAACGTTTGGATTACAAACAACTTCAACTAATGGAATGGGCGGAAGTGCAACAAGTGCAACTGCTGTAATTGGGTTCAATAATGGCCTTTTATTCGTTTTATTAGGAATGCTGGGTGGTATGCTTCTTTACTATTTGATTCAAAAGTTAAAGAATCATAAATTTAGTGGTGGAGCTAAGACAGCATTAACTGTAGTCAATTTAGCAGCTAGTGCATTGCTTCTTTGGTATACTATCTATCCACCGACATGGTTTGAATTAGATAGATGGACTGTTTCACTTCTTTGTATCATTGTAATTGGATTAAGTTTGCTTAATGTTGATGGATTAACAAAGATACTTAATAACAAGACAACGCATGGACTATTTGAGTATCTTGGTGGTATATCATTGTACATTTATATGTTACATTATCCAATAGCTATATTGATACTAAGAATGCTTGGTCAAAATACTGTGGAAACAACTTATTCATTCTGGTTGATATTTATCCCAACAGTAATAATAACAATTATTTTGAGTTGCTTAATTAAAGTAATAATGGACGCAACTATTTTGAAAAAAAAGAATGCTTAGAAATTTGTTAAAAGGTCCGTAAAATATTTATGGACTTTTTATATGAAAATAAAATTTGTGATATAATTATAAAATAATAGAGGTGAAATATAATGAAAGTTATTGCTTGTAATGAAGTAGCTGAATATATAAAAGATAATGATATGGTAGCTATATCAGGTTCTGGTGGTAGTGGGTCTTGTGAAGCAATCATTAGAGCAATTAGAGATTCCTTTTTGACTACTGGACATCCAGCAAACTTAGGAGTTACCTGTGGTATATCACCGGGGAATTTGACAGAAGATGAAGTAGGTATGAATATGTTAGCTAAACCTGGATTAGTTGGCAAAGCAATATGTGCCCATTTAGGGATGGGTAAAGTTTTTGGAGTAGCTATTGGAAATAATCAATTTCCAGCTTTTGCAGTCCCTCTAGGGGTGATAAATCATTTATACCGGGCGATTGCCGGCAAGGAAATGGGAGTATTTACTCATATTGGGCTTAATACTTTTGCGGATCCACGACTTAATGGGTGTCGAGCTAATGAAAAAGCTAGGGAACTTCCTGATATTGTTGAATTATTAAATATCAATGGTAAAGAAGTATTATTTTATAAATCTTTTCCAATCGATGTGGCAATTGTAAAGGCAACATATGCTGATGAAGATGGAAACTTATCTTTGGAACATGAAGCTTTGATTGGCGAACAATACAATATGGCAATTGCAGCTCATAATTCTGGAGGAATAGTAATAGCCCAAGTGGAAAAAATAGTGCCTAAAGGAAGTCTAAAAGCCCGTAATGCTATAATTCATTCATCATATGTTGATTTTGTTGTTATAGCAGAACCTGATTATTCTTTGGGGGATTATAATATGCCAAAGTATCGTCCTGAAATAACTGGAGATATCAAAATGCCTTTAGAAAGTGCCAAAATAAGAGACCTTGATAATCGAAAAGTTTGTGGACGGAGAGCAGCCATGGAATTAAAAAAGGGAGATGTAATCAATTTGGGTGTTGGTATGCCTGATTCAATTGCCAACATTTCTATTGAAGAAGGGTTTGCAGATGATATTTATTTATCGGTAGAAACCGGTCCAACTGGTGGTGTACCAATTGGTGGTGTAGCCTTTGGTGGTTCCATTAATCCAGATTCTGTGGTGTCAACTGCGGAACAATTTGATGCCTATAATGGTGGATCTTTAAATATGGCAGTCTTAGGGTTAGCTGAAGTCGATAAAGAAGGTAATGTTAACGTTTCAAAATTTGGAACAAGGGTAACAGGTCCGGGTGGTTTTATAAATATTACTCAATGTACGAAAAAAGTTGTATTCATTGGAACATTTACAACTGATGGATTAGTTGAAGAAATAAGGGATGGAAAATTAATTATTAATAAAGAAGGAGCTAAGCAAAAATTTGTTGATAAAGTGGAACAAATTACTTTTTCTGCTAAACAGGCAAGAATTAATGAGCAAGAGATTTTATATGTAACTGAAAGAGCTGTATTCAAATTAGATGATAAGGGGATAACTTTAATAGAAATTGCCCCAGGAGTAGATTTAAAGAAAGATATACTAGAAAATATGTCTTTTCAACCCAATATAAATGCTGATTTAAAGTTAATGGATAAAAGAATATTTGAAAAAGCTAAGATGAATTTAAGAATTTGATTGCAATTTTTGTCGATCGGTTCTCAATTTAATTAACTTGACATATAATAAATATAATGCTAAAATTGGTTTTACCGCTTAAAAAAAGGAGAGATTTATTAAATGTTAAGCAAAATTGAATATGTCTATGGTAAAGATAAAGCTGGAAAAGTTCAATTGTTAGGTGCAAAAGTATACTCTTTTAATGGCGATGGGTTTCAACTTAAAGAATTTTATGTTGGACAAAGTTATAGTATTAGTGAATTAAGTAGTAATGCAGAGCTTGCAAGCTCTATAGGTATTAACGATATAGAAATTCTTAAAAGTCGTGTTGATTCTTGTGATGCAACTGGGGTTATTTATTTTCCTCAAATAGGAAAGTATGAATTATTAGAAAGCGGTGATACAGTTTTACCATTTGAATCAACTGAAAAAGTAGAGAGTACATTGTCAGAAGTTATTGCACCTTTTAGAGAAAATACCATTTCTAGAGAAGTTTTAGATGATTATGTAAATGGTTTAAGAACAAGATATAGCTATGTTGATCAAGAGGATTCGCGTAGTGAACTTTGTGATTTACCTTTATCTAGACAAAGAATATCAGCAAGATAGTATAAATGTCTTGCTTTTTTCATATATTTTTTTAGGTGATGCTGATGGAAGGAATTAATTTTGGTTCCCAAGAAATAAAGATAATTGATCGAAGTAACATAAGTTTATCGGGGATAAATAAAATTGTGAGTTTTGATGATGAAGAATTTCTAATGGAAACTACGATGGGTAATCTACGACTTTTGGGAGAAGGATTAGAACTTTTAAAGTTAGATACTAATGATGGTAATGTTAAAATAAAAGGACATATAAATTCTATTGCATATATAGATGGTAATGTAAGTAAGAATAAAGAAAGTGTATTTAATAAACTTTTTAAATAATGGATAGTTATATTCAAGTTTTATCATTTGTTTTATCATTTGCTTATGGAATAGTATTTTATTTATTAGCTAAATTTAATTATTTTATTCTTGATAATAAAAATGCATTTATAAAATTTTTAGTAACATTTGTTTTTATTACAGATGTAGTAGTTTTATATGTCTATTTAATGTATAGGCTCAATAATGGAAATTTCCATATTTATTTTGTCGGCTTGGTAATTATCGGTTTTCTTTTTATAGCTAATTTTTATGAAAAATTAAAAAAGTTGTGTAAAAAGTGCGTAAATAAATTAAAATATAAGTAAAATAATAAACATTATTTTACTTTTTTTGGTATAATTAATTTCGATAATTGGGGTGATTATTGTTTAATGAAAAAAACTAGAAAAGAGAAAAAAAGATTAGTTATAATTTCAAGTATGATTGTTATTTTAATGGTTTTGTTGGTCCATTCAGTTGCTCGCGATTGGACTGAGATTATGGATAATAATCATCAAATAAAGCAACTTACGCAAGAATACAATGATTTATTAAAGGAAGAAGAAAAATTAGCAAGCGATGTTACTAAATTACAAGATAGTGATTATATTGCCAGATATGCTAAAGAAAAATTTTTGTATTCGCAAGATGGGGATATAATTTTAAGGATGGGCTATTAATGTTCATTTTTTTTGATTATTTCATCAATTAAGCCATAATTCAAAGCTTCTTGGGCATCTAAAAAGTTGTCACGTTCGGTGTCCTGACTGATTTTTTTGAGACTTTGTTTAGTATTTTTGGCAAATATTTTATTTAACTTTTCTTTTAGTTTTATTATTCTTTCAGCAGCTATTTTAATGTCAGTAGCTTGACCTTGAGCACCACCGATTGGTTGATGAATCATGATTTCGGTATTGGGAAGGGCGAAACGTTTGTTACCACTGGAAAGAAGAAATGCTGCCATGCTAGCACACATGCCAAGTCCGATAGTTATGACAGGGCTTTTGATGAAATTCATAGTGTCATAAATGCTCATGCCGGAAGTTATTGAGCCACCGGGACTGTTAATATAAAGATAGATTTCTTCATTGCTTAAGTTATCTAAATAGAGCAATTCACTAACAACAATGTTGGCAGTAGCATCATTTATTTCTCCACTTAAAAAGACAATGCGGTCCTTAAGCATACGAGAATACAAGTCATAGGCGTATTCCTTGTTACTACTTTTTTCAATAACTGTTGGTATTATGTTCATATTTTTATCACCTAAATAAATAATAGTAAATTTGTAATAATTTTATTCAATAAAATTGAGAATAATAATAAAAAGAAGAAATAGAATAGTATTAAACTTATTTTGTTTGTTCTTTAAGGAAAATGTGTTATAATTTAAAAGAATAGAGGGATATTGATGGATACAGTGAAAATAACATTTGCTGATGACATTATACATGAATATAATAAAGGTATTACTTATTATGAAATAAGTAAAGATTTTAACATGTCTAATATTATGGGAGTTAGAATCGATAATGAAGTATATTCCTTAGATACAAAAGTTTTGGAAGATGCTAAAATAGAATTTATTAATACTAATGATATAATTGGAAATAAAATTTATAAAGCTGGTTTGAAATTTTTGTTTGAAGTTGCATTGATTGAAACTTTTCCAGATTTAGAAATAAGTTATGAACATAGCGTTCCAAAAGGAATGCTAGGAGTAATCGAAGGAAACCGGGTTATAACGCAAGATGATTTACACAAGATAAAAGCGCGGATGGATGAGATTGTAGCTGAAGATGCTCCGATTACTAAATTTAATATTTCTCCGCGTGAAGCTATAAAATATTGTCATCATTTTGGGGAACAGGAAAAAGCGGATAATATTCAAAGTATTACAGATAGATTGGCTACTTTCTACAAATTACATAAGAAGTTAAATTATTTTTATTCTTTGATGCCATATTCGACGGGAAGTATCAATAAATATGAACTAATTTATTTAGGTAATAATAGGTTGATATTTATTTTTCCAACAGTAAGAAGTAATGGCAATGTACCAGAATATGTACATTATGCCAACATAATAGATGCTTTTTTTAAAGGAAAGAAATGGTTAGAAAATTTACATATGCCATATATTAGTAATTTAAATAAAACTATAGGGACCGGGAAAATAAAAGATTTTATTCGATCAAATGAACTTATGTTTAGTTTAGAAATTGCTAAAGTGGTCGATAATATAGTTAGTAGTCATGATATTAAATTTATTTTGATTGCTGGACCTTCTTCGAGTGGTAAGACTACAACCAATTCGCGTATTGCTTCGTATTTAGAGGCTTTGGGGTATGATGCTATTAAAATCAGTTTGGATGATTATTTTGTTAATAGAGAAGATACTCCAAAAGATGAAGATGGTAAATATGATTTTGAATGTTTAGAAGCAATAAATGTAAAAAGATTTAATGAAGATTTGCAACGATTATTAAACGGTGAAGAAATTACTATGCCAATATATAACTTTATTACTGGTAAAAGTGAAGAAACTAATCATACTATAAAGTTAAAAGAAAATAGCATATTTTTAATTGAAGGTTTACATGCTTTAAATGATAAAATAACAGAAGGAATAGATAATAAATATAAATATCGAATTTATTTAAGCCCTTTTATTCCAATTAATATCGATATGCATAATTATGTATCAACATTGGATTTAAGGCTACTTAGAAGAATTGTTCGGGATAATCGAACACGAGGATATGATTGTTTAAAGACGATTGATAATTGGCAAAGTGTAAGAAATGGGGAAGAAAAATATATTTTTCCTTATATCCATCAAGCAGATGTGATTATCAATACAGCTTTGGCGTATGAAGTTGGGGTTTTAAAAGTATTTGTGGAGCCACTTTTACTTTCAGTAGGTGTTGATTCAATTTACTATGAGGAAGCAAGAAGGTTAATTGGGTTTTTAAAACAATTTTTCCCAATTCCGGGAGAATATGTAAGCGATGATTCAATTTTAAGAGAATTTATAGGAGGAAAGTATAATGATTAAAGTTGCAATTAATGGTTTTGGTAGAATAGGGAGACTTGCTTTTAGACAAATAGTAACACAAACAGATTTTGATATTGTTGCTATTAATGATTTAACGAGTGCCGAAGATTTAGCTTATCTTGTTAAATATGACACAATACACAGAGCATTTCATGAAGATGAAATAGGATTTGAAGGAAATGATTTAGTTGTGGCTGGTAAACACATTAAAGTATATTCTGAAACAGATCCAACTAATTTGCCATGGGGGGATTTAGATGTTGATTTAGTTTTGGAATGTACCGGTAAATTTACAGCTTATGATGATGCCAAAAAACATTTAGATGCTGGAGCTAAAAAAGTGCTTATTTCAGCACCGGGCAAAGGATTGATGAAGACAATAGTTTATAATGTCAATGATGATGCTTTAACTAATGATGATAAAATTGTTTCTGCAGCTAGTTGTACAACTAATTGTTTAGCACCAGTTTTAAAAGTTATCAATGATAAAATTGGCATTAAAAAAGGTTTTATGACAACAGTACATGCTTATACAAATGATCAAGCTACACTTGATATTGCTCATAAAAAAGGTATTAAAGCCAGACGTGGTAGAGCATGTGCTCAAAATATTGTGCCGGCTTCAACAGGAGCTGCTAAAGCAATTGGTTTAGTAATTCCTGATTTACTTAATAAGATGGATGGTAATGCTTTTAGAGTACCAGTTGCTGATGGTTCAGTTATTGATGTAACTTTGGAATTAGCTAAAAATACTAGTGTTGAAGAAATTAATAAAATGTTAGAAGAAAATCAAAATGAAACTCTTAAATTTACAATGGATCCAATTGTATCTAGTGATATATTGGGAAAAAAGTATGGAGCAGTGGTTGATGGGCTTTCAACTAGCATTGTGGAAAGCGATGGAACGCAATTAGTAAAATTAGTAGCTTGGTATGATAATGAGTATGGTTATACAGCGCAAATGCTTAGAACCGCTAAGCAAATGTTTAAATAAAAAAGGCAGAGCAATCTGTCTTTTCATTTGTATTTAACGTGAACTACCAAAAATAGAATATAATAATTTAGTTTCATTGCTAGCAAATTTAAAATGATAACTAGTCATAATAATATCTTGAATATTCTCAGCTTTATGAGGACTTACAGCTATAATAATGTTTTCTAAAGTTTTTAAATGAATAAGCTTTCTACCAAGGTCTCGAGTTTTTTCAATTTCTTTTTCGATATCACTGTCGGGATTAGCTAAAGGCAAATCTAAAGCATTATATATAATATTTATGCTTTCTAAAATCAATCTTTTTTCACTATCGATTATTGCTTCAGGAGCATTTAAACTTTGCAATCTTTTCAATCTTTCTAGTCTTTCCATGGTTTTATAGTAGATGGTACTTGTAGGATTTATTAGATTATATGATTTCTTTTCCGCTTCATTGATTGGCAGAGGTATTAGAAAGTGATGAATATTGTTTTGAAATTCTGTATCATTTTCATCTTTTTTGCTATCTAAAGTTATATCAATTGCATATATTCCCTTTATATTGTATTTAGGGTCGTTGATGATTGCAATATTTTCTTGATGTCCAGCATCTTTTTCATCAACTGGTGCCCAATTAAGAGCTGCTACGTTGAGATTTAAAATACTAGCAATAGCATTTAGATAATTAGAATATCCTACGCAAACAATTTTATTTCCTTTGATTATTTGGTTTAAGCTCCGGCTTTTGGTATGTCTTTCGTGTTTGCCTTCTTCTTGGTAAATACGATTTTTATATTTCTGATAAATATAATAGATGGCTTCTGCTTCTGAATAATTATTATTTTTAATTGTGTTACAATCTTCAAGTATCGTTTGGTACATTTCAATCATCTCTTCTAAAGAGATATATTCATCTAATGTATATTCATCTTGAAAAAATAAATTATGGCCATTATTTCGAGGATTAGTTAAAATGTTTATTTTTTCCGAAAATGACAAGAAATTCAAGTTGATAATTACGGGAAAGGCCCAATTGAAAATCTCTTCTTCATATTCTAAATAACTAACTATTGGTTTAACTCTTTGAAATTCTTTTTGTAATTTGGCATAACTATAATTTCCTATAAATTCTTGTAAAGTTATAGTCTCTCCCAATTCGGTAGTATAAACTTTAGTTAATGATAGATGCTTTCTAGCTTCTTGGTAACTTTTAGGACTGTTAAAAGAAAATGTTAAAACATTTCTTTCGAAGGCAATTTCATCCGATTTGTCTTTGTCAATATAAATTCTTATTTGCATATTTTCTCACTCGGTATGCTATTTTAGCATATCCTAGCGTTATAGTCTATAAAAATCTTGAATAAAAAATAACATCATGTTAAAATTAAATAGTAAGGATAGATGGAATATGACGGCTGAAAACAGAAAAAAAATCGAAAAACTCCTGATAATTGGCGTTATTGCTATATTTGTAGTATCAAGTGTATCATATGCTTTTTTTCAAGCACAAACGGGTATTGCAGGTACTACTAATGTCAATGTTGGAACTAGTACCACCGATAATTTATCTTTTGCTGTCGATGGAGCTATCAATTTAAACATTAATCAATTTGATTTTGCTGAGGGAGCAGGTAACTTAGTGAGTAATACTCAAGCTACGGCGACTTTACTAGCTAATAATGCTACAAATACAGCTACATATAGTTATTATGTTTATTTTAACATAGATTCTAACGATTTTATTTATACAACTGTCGATTCTAAACCGGAAATAATACTTACCGTAACTAAACCGGATGGTACGGAAGTAACATCTATTGCTGGCCTTAATTATGTTCAAAATGTCCAAACTATCACTAGTGATGGATCTACGCAAACAGTAAATGGTTTTGATATTACAACCGCTACCGGTTTATTTGCTGTTGCTAGCCAATATAGTATAACTGCTAATAGTACTTCGGCGACAACTCAAGAATGGAACTTCACAGTGTCATTTATTAACTTAGATACTGATCAACAAGGTAATACTGGCAAAAGCATGGATGCAGAGGTAATCATTCAAGAAGATTTAATTCCAACAACTTTAGCAAAATATGTAACAACACAAGTATATACTGGAGTAGATGGTGAAAATGGACTTTACTATCATGATGGAATAGGAAATTATACAAATGCCAATTTAGAAGCGGGAGATAATTCTTATAGATATGCTGGAGCAAACCCAAATAACTATGTATGCTTTGGTAGTGATGAAAAAACATGCCCTGTAGATAACTTATATCGAATAATTGGAGTGTTTAATGGACACGTTAAATTAATAAAAGTAGATTATGCTACAAGTTCATTGTTAGGAACGGATGGTGCATATCAAGGTTCAACCAATTACTATTGGAATAATAGTACAAGTAGTAATTCTTGGAGTGAAAGCAATTTGAATACAGTAAATTTAAATACAAATTATATAAATTCACTAGGTAGTGAATGGAGTGATTTAATAACAGAGTCAACATGGCAAGTCGGAGGAATAAGTTATGAAACATTGTCAGGTACTAACGCACAAACAACATATAATTATGAAGTAGGAATAAATGCGACAAATACAACATACCAAGCAAAAATAGGGTTAATGTATGTGTCAGATTATGGATATGCAGCAAGTCCAGAAGCATGGAACTTATCAGTAGTAGCTTCAGATGGAATAAACGATTATAGAAATACAATAAATACAGAAAATAATTGGTTATTACCAACAAATGTAGAGTGGACAATATCTGGTCGTTCTGATAGTACGATTATTGCGTTCGGTGTGAGCTACATTGGTTATATGGGCAATTATGCAGTGGATAGTAACGGATATGGCGTGCGCCCGTCCTTTAGTCTAGCATCCACAGTTGAATTAACTGGTGGTACAGGAACAAGCACGGATCCATATATTTTGAATTTAAGTTAATTATAAAAGAAAGGAATATTATGAATACATTAAAAGATATTGATATAAGAGATAAAAATGTAATTATTAGATGTGATTATAATGTGCCTATGGAAGGTAATATAATTAAAGATAATTCTAAAATAGTTAAAAGTTTAGATACTTTAAAGTATATGTTAGATAATAATTGTAAGATAGTTATATTGAGTCACTTGGGAAGAGTGAAAAGTGAAGAAGATAAAGCTAAAAATACTTTGAAATATGTTGCCAAAGAACTAGCAAATTTATTAAAAAGGGAAGTAAAGTTTGTTGATAAATGTAATGGAGAAAAAGTTAAAGAGTTTGTGTATTCATGTAACAAGGAAGATGTTATTTTATTAGAGAATACTAGAACTTTGGACTATCCAGAAAAATTAGAAAGTGGTAATAATTTGGAACTTGCTAAGTATTGGGCAAGTCTTGGTGATGTTTTTATTAATGATGCTTTTGGATCTTTACACCGGGCTCATGCTTCTACTGCTGGTATTGCTAAGTATTTGCCACATGCTATCGGATTCCTGGTGGAAGAAGAACTTAATAATTTGAATGTATTAATTAAAGATACTCCACATCCATTTACGGTTTTTATGGGTGGAGCTAAAGTCGATGATAAATTGCCAATAATTAAATCTTTGCTCGATAGATGTGATTATCTTCTAGTAGGTGGAGGTATTGCTAATTCATTTTTAAAAGCTAAGGGAGCTGATGTTGGAGCTAGTGTTGCTACCAATGATGAAGATATAATTAGAGAATTAATCTCTTTGATGGGTAAATATAAAAAGAAAATTATTTTACCAATCGATTTTACAATCGATGATGGAATAATATATGATATTGGCAGTAAGAGTTTGGAAATATATAAAAAATATATTGATGAAAGTGCAATAATATTCGTCAATGGTACTTGTGGTAAATTTGAAGATGATAGATTTACAGAAGGAACTAGTGGATTATTTAAAATACTTAAAGAAAGTAATAAAAA
>CALVVH010000016.1 GCA_944363805.1 uncultured Bacilli bacterium | reverse complement strand
TATATCAATGTTATCAATGAGTTTTTAAAACTTAAAAAACCAAGTAGAGAGTTATTATCAGCCTTAATTGATAAAATCACTATTGATAACGACCAAAATATTGAAATTACATACAATTTCAAACCTATTATTTAATTTTTTTCTCACTTTTAAGTGTATGAACTGAAGACCAAGCAAGAGAGGGATTTAGTTTACCAGAACAAGAAAAGCGATTAAGGGCTATGTGTGAGTTTAAAGGTTATGAAGTATATAAAGTATATGAGGACGCAGGAATAAGTGCTAAAACAGGCAATAAACGTCCTGCATTTGATGAATTATTGCAAGATATAAAAGATAAAAAATGTAATACTATTGTTGTTTTAAAATTAGATAGACTTACTCGTTCCGTTGCAGATTGGGAAAAGATATTAACTTTTCTTGAAGAAAATGAAGCATTTCTAGATTGTGCTAATGATGATATAAATACTACTAATGCAAATGGAAAAATGATTTCAAGAATATTAACAAGTGTATCACAACAAGAAATAGAAAGAACAAGTGAAAGAACTAAAATAGGTTTAGCAGGAGCTATTAAAGTTGGTCACATACCACATCAAGCCCCATTAGGTGTTAAAGATAAACAAATCAAAGATTTAAAAGAAGAAAATCTTTCTTTAAGACAATCTCTATTATTTTGGAAAGATAAGTTCTTAAAAGTAATATCTTTCATTAGAGATAAACTATTTGGGAAAGAAAAAGAACGTGAAAAATATATGGACGTTGCAGAGGATTTATATTCAAAGAAAATTATTGAAGAAGATACTTTTGAAGATTTACAAGATACCTATGAATTTAGTAAAAATCACGATTTTGAAAGTGATAAAGACGATTTTGAAATGGAAATATAAGATAAAATATTGCAAATTTAAAAAAATAGTGTATAATAAGTTTTACTTTGAAATGGGCGTGTTATTATGATAATACCACAAGTTTGGGAATATAATTACGACGAAGGAATTTCTGATGAAGAATATGAAGTTATAAATAAATTTCTTGCTTCATATAGAAATCAAAGCATTATTGTTGCAGATAGTTTTAGACAAGATTTTGGTATGGTACCATTAGAAGATAAAAGGGTTATTTTTAAAACTAATGAAGATACTTGGAAAAGTATGAGATTTCGAAGAAAAATATATCACAAAGGCAAACCATATATTATTGAATTAGTATTATGGCGTGTTGGACATACGGAAACAGATCCAAAATGTTTAAGTGTTCGTGAATTTAGTATTATTACAAATGGTAAAGTACATTTTATTGATTTAAATACTAGAGATGCATTTTTAAATAAAATATTATTTAATATTATTAGTATATTTGATGAAAGAAGAGTTATTTCTCCAGAACAAGCATATTGTAAGCAAATGTATACTAATAAAGCATTACAAGAATTTATGGCAAATCATGAGTGGAATAAAATTGAAGAAGGTCTTGCTCAAAACCCTTCATTAGCGAATGCTTTGTTTATTATTAGAGAGGGATATGAATCTTGCAGTCATTTTACTGCGGATTTTGGTACAATAATATATCAATTAATTTCGTTTAGAATAAATAATTTTAACGATTTTGATAAAAGAGATTTACAAGAATTAGATAAGTTAATATTAAAATTAAGTAAAACAGAGTTATTAAAGGTTCAACTTCATGAACAAACAGGTGGCATTAAAACTTGGCCTACTAGCTCAATATTATTAGAATCAAATAATCATAACAGTAGAATGCATAGATCTCAACAATATAATATACCTAATACTGAATTAGAAGAAGAAAAGAAAGTTTTAAATCAATGTATTAAAACATTAAAAAAATAAAAATCTCAAAAAGTAGCATTTAAATTATTGCTACTTTTTTCTTTTGATGATAAAATGTATTTAGAGATAGATTCTAATATCAATCGTCTTTGAGAGAAAGTTGTAGATTACTACGACACTCGCACCATAATGATTTAAACATCACAAAAAGTGATGTTTTTTAATGTGAAAAAAAAGGAAATAAGAAAACCTTTGTAATATATATAGGTGAAGGGAGGTTTTAGATGATGAAAATTATTCGGCAGAGAGATTTGAAAGATTGCGGAGTTTGTTCTTTGGCTTCAGTTATTGAACATTATGGTGGCTATGTGTCTTTAGAAAAATTGCGACTAGATGCTAAAGCTTCAAATGAGGGAACAACTGCTCTAAATATTATCGAAGCTAGCAAAAAATATGGGTTTGATGCACTAGGAATGAAAATAGCCAATTTGAAAGATGAGCATATCATTTTGCCGGCGATTGCCCATATGGTTAAGAAAAATGGCCTTAATCATTATGTTGTCATTTATAAGATTACCGATAAAAAAGTAATATTGATGGATCCAGCTAAAGGTAAAGTAGTAATGACAAAAGATGATTTTTATGAAGAGTGGAGTCATGTTCTTTTGATATTTCAGCCCAAGTGTAAGATTACAGTGCTTAAGAAAGGTAACAATCTTTGGACAATATTTTTAAATATTGTGTTGCAGGAAAAGAAGTTGTTTTTACTGATAATATTAATAAGTATATTTTTAGTAATATTTACAATAGGGGGAAGTTATTATTTTCAAGTAATGGTCGATGCTATAACGCAAAATTATTATGTTACATATTTAAAAATACTGATTATCTTGTTTGGGTTTTTGGTAGTATTTAAAGTAATATTTAGTTATATTAGAGGTTATTTAGAGAACCATTTGAATAAAAATGTCGATTGTCTTTTGAATAGTAATTTTGTTGAACACATCTTTAATCTCCCTTTAGAAGTGATAACGAGTAGGTCTAGTGGGGAAATTATTACGCGAATAAATGAACTTGCCAATATCAAAAATTTATTTGTGGAAATATTTGTAACCTGTTTTCTGGATTTCTTACTCGGAATTGTGGCTGTGCCCTTATTATATAGGATAAGTAATAAACTATTTTTAGCGCTTTTTCTTTGTTTATTTCTTTATTTGGTCATCGGAGTGGTGGCAAGTAAAATTATATATAAAAAGGCTTATGCAAATATTGAATATGAAGCGGAATTTAATAATGTGCTTTTAGAAAATATTGGGATGATTAATAGTATAAAAAATTTGAATGTTACTTCTAAAAGGTTAAAAAAAATAGAAGGTAGTTTAGCTAATCTTTTATATGATAATTTTAAATTGGGAAGATTTATCAATGGAGAAAATGCTTTAAAGAATGGCATTAATGAGATAGGATTTTTCATCATAAATACATGGGGGTTTTATTTGATCTTTCAGGGTAAATTAGAAGTTACAGCGCTAGTTACATTTAATACACTATTGGGATTTTTTATTGGTCCAATTAAAAACTGTATTGATAGTCTACCAAAATATAATTTTGTCAGAGCAAGCTTTGCTAAAATAAATGATTTTTTGAGTTTGGAAAATGAACAATTAGGCAGTTGTAGTAAATTGGATGATAATAGCATTACTATTAAAAGTTTGACTTATTCTTATGATAATATTAATAATATATTGGATAATTTGAGTTTTAAAATTACGATGAATAGTTGGGTATTTTTAAAGGGCAAGAGTGGAAGTGGCAAATCGACTTTGTGCCAAATTATCGATAAGTATATTACAGATTATCAAGGAGATATTTTTATAGGTAATAGAAATATTAGAGATTTAAGTATTGCAACTATTCGGACGAATATTACTTATGTTAGCCAAAATGAAGCATTAATAACAGGAAGTATTAAGGAAAATATTTTGCTTGGTCGAAAAGTTAGTCAAAGTAAGTTTTGGGAAGTAGCTAAAATATGTTTGATAGACGAAATTGTTACCAAGAAATTATTGCGGTATGAAACGAGTATAAGTAACGATTTAGGAAACATATCAGGAGGGGAAAAGCAAAGAATTGTTTTAGCTCGGGCATTACTCAATAATTTTAAGATTTTGATTTTGGATGAAGCCTTAAGTGAAGTAGATTATAAGATGGAAAGTAGAATTATTCAAAATATTAAAAATAAATATAAGGATAAAACTATTATTTATGTCAGTCACAAGAATCAGGAAAAACTATTTGATAGAACAATTACTTTAGGAGGTAATAATGGATTGTGAAAGTTTACTTAGAATTCCTTATAAGACATATAAAATAGGAATATTGGTAGTGGCAATTATATTAGGATTATTTATGATTTTAGGTAATGTAGAAATATATGATGTTTACAATACCAATGCCTATTATAAAGATAAACATCTGGTTTTTGATATTCCAATTACTTACTCTGATACAATTTTAAATGGGGAATATTTAAAAATTGATGGTAAAAAATATGATCATGAGGTTATTTATGTAAGCGATATGTTAATCGATGCTAATACTTTTATTAATTATCAAGAAGTAATTGTTGATATTGATGAAGAATTTCCAGAGAATTTAGTAATTATGACAAGTATTTACTATGATAAAGAAAAAGTGTTTACTAAGTTAAAAAAACTTTTTTAAGGAGCGTGATAATGGTTTTAAGTAAGAATTGTTTAGCAAGTATAAGAAAAGGAGAATGTGATGGATGTATTAAGTAATCGAGAATTAAATAATATCAAGGGTGGAAGTAAGACAATATGGCTTTTTGTTGGTGGTTTGGTTGTCTTTGCTTTAGGTATATTTTGTGGATTTTTTGAAAAATAGGAAAGGAGGTAATAATGAATTTAGATAATAAAGAATTAGCAAATGTAGTTGGAGGAACAATAACAGCAGCATTTTTAACGGCAGTTTTAAATATTGGTAAAACTATTTTTGATATTGGCTGTCAAATTGGAAAAAACATTCGCAAGTTAATTTTTGGCTAAATTGCATATAAAAAGTGTGCAAAAGTGTTGAAATGCTTAGTTCCTGATGTTATAATAATGAAGAAAAAAGCAGAAGGGAGGGCTGAATAATGACAAAAGTAGTGGTTCAAAATGGTAATATTGATTTAGCATTAAAAAAGTTCAAAGCAAAAGTTGCACGTAGTGGAGTCCCTTCTGAACTAAAGAAAAGAAAACACTATGAAAAACCTGGTGTTAGAAGAAGAAATGAAATTAAAGAAGGAATTAAAAACTCTCATAAGAAGAATCGGGGCTAAGAATGAATACGAAAATTAACGGAGATTTAAAAATAGCAATGAAAGAAAAAGATACTTTTAAACTTTCAGTGCTACGGATGTTAAAAAGTGCTTTGCAAATGGAACAAATTGCTAAGAAGCATGAACTTAGTGATTCAGAAATTACTAATGTTATTAAAAAGCAAGTAAAGGTAAGAAGAGATTCAATTGAAGAATATAAGAAGTATGGTAAAGATGAATCTGTCAAGTCTTTGGAAGATGAAATTGCTATACTTGATGCTTACTTACCTGAGGAAATAAGTCAAGATGAAATTGAAGAAGTAATTAATTCTGTGTTTGAAACAGTAAAACCAACTAGTATGAAAGATATGGGATTAGTTATGAAAAGTGTTAATGAATTACTTGCCGATAAGAACGCTGACATGTCATTAGTTAGCAAGTTAGTTAAAGAAAGACTAAGCAATATTTAATCTCAATCGCTAAGATTGAGATTTTTAAATGAAGGATTAGTTTGAAAAAGAAAATATTAATATTTTCCCATTTGAGTGATATTGATGGTATGGGTGGAGTAGTACTTGCCAAACTTGCTTTTGATGAAGTAGATTACTGTTTGTGTGAAACATTCAGTCTACTCGGAAAAATAAAAGAAAAGATAAATGATAAATCAATATATAAATATGATCAAATTTTTATTACAGATATGTGGCTGGAAGATCCCGATTTAATTAAAAAGGATCCTAAACTAAAAGATAGGGTATTAGTTTTTGATCATCATGAATCAGCTTTAGCCAAGGAAAGTAAACCTTATAATTTTATTACTATAAGAATCAAAGATAAACTTGGTAAGTGTTCAGGAACCTCTTTATTTTATGAATATCTTTATCGAAATAATTTACTTCCAGATAGTAAATCTATTGCTAGATTTGTTGAACTTACAAGACTTTATGATACTTGGGAATGGGTCACAGTGAAAAACGAACCCATGGCTAAAGATTTAACTACACTTTTTAACTCTGTTGGACCTGATACTTACATTGACATGATGTATCAAAAGTTAAAGAATAATTATGATACCTTTGAATTTGATCAACTAGAACTTAATTTGATTAAAACTAAAAATGTTCAAATAGCCAACAAGTTGCAAAATTATGCCAATAAGATATTGATTAAAGAAATAATGAATTTGCGAGCTGGTATTGTCTTTATCGATTATGAATATCGTAATGATCTAGCTCAATATTTACGAGATATTAAAATCGATGTCGATTTTGTAATGATGATTGCTATGGATTATGGAACAATTTCCTACCGTAATATTGTCCCGGGAATAAACGTCCGGATTATTGCTGAGGCTTTCGGAGGCAAAGGGCATGATTATGCGGCGAGTAGCCCAATTTCTAAGGAAACTATCGATGAAATAATTACGCTTATTACTAGGAAAGACTAAATGAAAGTGATATAATACTTTCCAACAAAGGAAGTGTTTCTTGATGGAAAATGATGCCGAAATATTAATAGCTTTAGCAGATATTATATATAATGATTATACTTCTTTATTAAGTAAAGAAAAAATTGGTATTGCCTATAAAAAAGGGGTTGAAAAACTAGAATATGATAGACATATATTTGAAGAGAATGTAAGGAGAGTAACTACTGATTATTCTTATGCATTACAAGTATATAGATATATAATTTCTCTAGTGAGATTTAAGAATTCAGTTTTGGCTAGTAGGGATTTAAAACTAAGTTTTAGTTTGAAATTTGATAGTCGAGATGATATGGTACTGCTTTATATAAAAAATCGGATATATCAAAAATTGATGAGCAATCCGGACTATGTTTGGATGGTGACTCAAGGGTTGTCCAAAGATGTTAGCTATGAAGAAGAAATAGAAGTTTTTAAAAAAATATTTGTACTTAAAAATGAGTTTCAATATGCTGTAATCAATGATATATATACTTTATATTTGACGATTATAGAAGAGTTGAAAACAAAAACAAGTAATGAAATGGTTTTAGAAAAATTTGCTAGAGCCAAGTATACTTACAGTTTAATTTTGCCATCTATAGAGGATTATTTGGGAAACACTTCATTTGAAGTGAGCCCAAAGCCATATATTACCCACCAGTTTTTGATAAGTTTTAATCCTTTTTTGGCCAAGTATTTTGCAAATAGTAAAGGTGAAATAATTTGGAATATTGTTGCGGGAAATTTAGAGATGGTGAAACATCTTTGCGATGCCAATTTTGGTGATTATCAAAGATTATTTTTAGCAATCAATGTGGAGGCAACAATTCGTGCTTGTTTAGTTGTGGCTGATAAAGAAACGCAAGATTTAATATTGCGCTTTTTGAAGACCTTTATTGCTAACTTAGAAGTAGAAACTGGTTATCAAACAATTGGAGAGATACTTAAGAAAATCCCTGATAAGATGGAAAGTGACAGAAGTCTAGTTCAAATTGTCATGGGAGGAAGATAAAAAAAGATTGAAGAAAATCAATCTTCAATAAAGTACGCATAGTATTCTTCAAAAGTTATGTCATTTTTATAGATATATGTGGCAATATCAACTCCGACGTAACGGAAGTGCCATGCTTCATAACTATAGCCGGTGATATCTACTTTATCTTCTGGAAATCTGAGAATAAAGCCATATTTATAAGAATTATTAGCTAGCCACTCAGCTTCAGGGCTATTTGCGAATGTTTGACGGTTGGTGTTGGTTCTGCTGAAAATATCGATTGCTAAACCGGTTTGATGTTCGCTTGCACCAGGTCTAGCAGCGATGCTATCGGCGTATCTTTCACCACTAGAATTTTTATAATTGTTATAGACGGCTTCTTGATCGGCATATGAACGATATGAAGAATTAATCATCAAGTAGTATCCGGCATCGTTGGCGGCATTCCACATATCTAAAAAAGCATTGTAAGCAACTTCCCGGACCTTTTGGCTACCAGCTTCTCCCCAGGAATAAGTTTGAGAAACAGCTACTAAATCATCGGGAGCATAATCACTAGTTAACAAATAATATTTGTTAACCAACATAGAAGTATCTAAATTAGTATCAGTAGTAAGAGTATCTTCATAAAATTCTTTATCGAGATGAATGTTGATGTTTCTTACAATGCTACTTAGTTCCATGTCTGGATTTTCTTGCATGTAAGATATATAATCATAGAAATGTTTAGATAAGTAGTATTTTTCATTTAAGAGATTTACTATTTCGCTATCTTTTTCAATGCTTAAAATATAATCTAAGTAACTGGTATCATTTTCAAATGCTTTTAATAAACTAGTACTTTCTTCAGTACTATATCCATGATCTAACAATTTGTATTCATAAGTTTGATGATATTGATATTCCCGATATTTGCTAACTCCGAATATAATTGCTACGATTAATAAAATAAATATACCTAAAACGACATATACTTGTTTTTTTAACTTTCTTCTGGTTGCCATTAATTACCTCCATATATTAAATTAATTATATCACTTTTTAGGTATTTACAAAATACCTTATTTGTAGTAATATTTACTTAAGGTAGAAGGTGATGAAATGGATAAAAACAAACAAATATTAGAATTATGTCCAAACTTTTATAAAATAATAGATTTTACACCATACGAAGATGATAAGATAAGTGATAAAATAATAAAATTATATCAAAAATATATATTTGGTATCGATATTAATAATCCTGAGGATGTTGAATCGGTTAAACAACTGGATCATGTTGTTAGTAAATATATCGATGATTATTTATTTAGAAAAGAAATGCAAAAGCAAATTCTTCATATAAAAGTGCAAAGAGATGCTAAGGATTTGCTTAGAGAAATTATCAAATCTATTTTGAAAATATTCGATAATTATGAAGAATATACAACTCGGGTAATATATATTTCTAGGTGGATTTAGGATAGTAAGTTTTACTATTCTTTTTTAATGTGAGAAGAAAGATAATTAAAAGCAAAAGGATTCCGAAGGCCCAAGGAAATACTTTATAGATGGTTATCGAGTTATAGAAGTTGTTGGCAACGTAATCATTTACTAGTTTTAAAATAATTAAAACAACGATGAAAGGAATAATATTGCTTCGACGGTTTATTAGATTTTTGAATTTTAAAGAGCATATGCTTAGAGTGATAAAAATATCAAAGAACCAACCGGCGGAGACAAAATTTTCAATGTTTTCAATGAAATTGAAAAGACTAATTTTGCGTAGTACTGAATATTCAGGGTAACTATAGATGTTAACCATTTCCCCAAGAACGATAGTTATTGATAGTACTACAATTAATATGGTAAGCATACTTAGAAGATAGTATTTTATGTTTTCTTTAAAAGTAATTTGTTCATCAATTATGGTTAGAAATGGTGAAGTAGATAGAATAGCAAATATTAGAGCAGTTTTAAATATAGAAGTAGGTTTGGTACTAAATATCGGTAAAAGATTGCTGAAATCAAATTCATTAGTTAATAATAAGATTTTAGCAATAATTAAGACAATACTTAAAATTAGTAATATTTGAGCAACATAAGTAATCTTTGTGGTGCTTTTAGAATTTAAAAGGGTGGTTAAAATAATAAATGGAAGACAAGAAATTAGAGAAGGAGTAAAAGGAAGAAAGTAGGAATAGAGAAATGTTGCTAATATTATGAGAGAGATCGATATTAAAAATAGAATATAAATAATAAATATTAAACGGATTAAGATATTTAAAAAATTTTTTTCTTTTAAATATTCATGTAAAGATGTATGAATATTTTTACTTACCTGAGATATTAAATAGACTATACCAATGCCTAGTAAGGTACCTAAAATGATACTGATATAGGCGTCTTTACTACTATATAAAAATAAAGTTGATATGCCTCCCCCTAGAAAAAGACCGCGGGATAAAAAATATGATAAAATTCCTTTGTTAGTTTTCATCTTGCACCTCATATATTAGACCTTTTTTATTAATATAGAAAGAAATATCACTGGTTACATCTAAATTGACCCAAAAGTTTTCTTCTTTAGTTCGCGTTTTTTGGTAGTATGATTCAGCGATAAAGAGAATATCACTTTTGTTTTCTTGGAGGATTTTGAGAAAGTCTGTTAGTTTTTGATTAATTAGCTTTTGGAAATCTTTGTTTAGTGATTTTAGGGTATCTAAATTACGTATGTTGAAATTTGGTTCATTATCCATGATTTTACCAGTCAAATCTCCTTGAATAGTTATTTTTTTTGTATCTGACTTAACTTTGATACCTCCAGCACTAATGGCGATAGAGAAAAATCTGTCATCGTATTCTTTGGAGATAATAGGGCGATAGAAATTGTCTGTTAAAATATTATAGATGGCTGCGTGTTCATTATCTAAAGTAGTTTTGTAAGTGTATTTATCAAATATGGCAAGGCCAGCGATTTCAAATTGTTCATTAGTTAATGTAATATTAGAAAAACAGGTGTCTTTACCAAAGGCTAGTATTTCTTCAACGACTTGATCGAAGGATTTTAAAACGGCACTATTGCTCGAATAATTGAGACTCTCTAGAAGATTGATAATAGCAGTACTAGCGATGGGATTTTCTGAAGTAGTGTTTTCTAATATTTTTTGCGGAGAAGTATCAATAGAAGAGATAACATAGAAATTTTCGCGAAAATAGGTGCTACGCATGAAAAAATCGATGATAGTATCGAAACGACCGTCGATAATATTTTCTCCTAAAATCATGAGTTTAACATGAGTATAGTTGGCTTGATTAGAAAGAAGGTCTGCAGCATCTTCGAGAGCTTTAGCTAAAGAACGGTCGCTGGCTGTTTTAGTATAACTTTTTACTTTTTCTGATTGTTTATTTATTTGGTCATTTAAAACCTCTAGAGTTATAACATATTCGTTATCGTTAAAATCTATTCCAATAGCTGAGACAATTCCTAAATTGTTTATTTCTTTATAATCATAACAGCCAGTAAGTAAAAATAAGAATAAAAGTAGTAATAATTTTTTCACGAGTCCTCCTTAGTTTGTTGCTTAGTCATATTTTTATGAGTAAATAGAGTGCTTCTTTTTGTGTCCTTAGTTAATGGACTTTTAGTTACGGTATTATGAAAATATACTTTATTGAAAGGAGCAAGAGGAGCAAAATACGGTTTAGTAAAGCTCGTTATGTTGGTGGTGTAGATTAAGAAAAATAAAATACCTAAAGTTATACCATAAAGGCCAAAGAAACCAGAGAGAATGATAAATATGAAACGAAAGAAACGTAGGGAATTATTTATTTCGACATTACTAAATGTTAAACTGGAAATGAACGTTATAGCAATAACAATAATAGTTATAGGGGAAGCAATACCTGCTGATACGGAAGCTTCACCAAGTACTATTGCACCGAGTATTGAAATAGCTGAACCATAATTGGAAGGAAAACGCAGATCGCTTTCGCGCAATATTTCGCAGACACCGAGCATAAGTATGGTTTCAACAATGGTAGGAAAAGGGACGCCATTACGTTGAATAGCAAAGTCGATGAGTAAACTAGTAGGAATTGTTTCTTGATTGTAATTCATAATAGCTATATATAAAGTGGGAGCAATCATCGAAATAAAATAAGCAAATAATCTTAAAACTTTGATAAAATTGACATTTTTGCTTTTAGAATAGTTGTCGATGGCGGGGTTAATAAAGTCGATAAAGAAAGCTGGTATTATTAAAACGTAGGGAGAGGTATCGATAACAATAGCCATTTTTCCTTCTAAAAGGGCGGTGGCAACCATATCTGGTCGTTCTGTTTGTAAGAATGTAGGATAAACATGATTATTTTCACCACTGATTAAGAAACCTAAGGAACTAGAGTCGATGATGCCATCGATATCAATAGCTTCTATTTTTTTTATGATTGTTTGAACAGTTTGGCTATCAACGATGTCATCAAAATATAAAAGGCCAACTTGGGTACTAGTTTTGCGCCCTACAACACGGTTTTCAATTTTTAAGTTATGAGATTTTAATCTTCTTTTGATTAAGCCTAAATTTATTTGGTAATTTTCGGTAAAGGAGTCTTTGGGACCGTTGATGGAAGTTTCCACATCAGCTGGAGAAACACTTCGATTGATGTCAGCTCGAGTTTCTACACCATAAATTTTATCTTTTAATATAACTATAGTAAAACCACTGGTTAAAAAGTATTCTATTTGATCATCATTTAATATTTCTTTAGTATTAGGTCCTGCTAGGAAAGATTGAATATTTCTTTTAGTAATTTGCTTTTTACTAGTAATTAAATTTTTTAAAATATAATCATTTACTTTATTACTACCACTTACTGTTTCTAAATAAATAACATAAATAGTATTAAGTAAATTGATATTGATTTCTTTGATAATCAAATCAGGGGTTTTACTAAATTCATTTTTTATTCTTGCAACAATTTTGTTCATATGTTTCACCATTTATAATATTTACCAATAATTGGTTTTTATTACTTAAAAAATAGAGATTATGATATAATGGGAAAGGAGTAGATGAGTTATGAAAGTAGAAATAGTCAGATTGGATGATTTGGGAAGAGGCATTGCTTATGTTGGAGATAAAGTTACATTTGTGCCTAATACAGTGCCAGGTGATGTAGTTAACATTAAAATAACTAAAGAAAAAAAGAACTATAATGAAGCACAATATACTGAACTTATTAGTAAATCTCTTTTAAGAATTGTTCCACGATGTCCTTACTTTGGTAAATGTGGGGGGTGTCAATTACAAAGTTTAGAGTATGAAAACACTTTAGAATATAAAAAAAGTAAAGTAAGTAATATTTTAACTAAAAATAAAATTGTTGCTGAAATAGAAGTAATTAGTAATTCGCAACCATTTAATTATCGTAATAAAATTAGTTTGAAAATAATCGATGGTAAAATTGGTTTTTATTTAAATAAGAGTCATGAACTTGTAGAAATTTCTTCTTGTGCTATAGCTAATTCAACGATTAATGATTGCATTTTTTTAGTTAAAAAGTTTAATATTAGGAATGGTGAAGTTATCATTAGATGTAATCAAAATGCTGAGATATTAATAATTATTTATAGTAAAGATAAAGTAAATATTGATGTTAATATGATTAAAAAACAAATAAAATTGGTGGGAATAATTATTAATGATAAGGTTTTTTATGGAAAGAATTATTTATTTGAAAGAATAAATAATTGTCTGTTTAAAGTATCATATGATTCGTTTTTTCAAGTTAATCCATATGTTGCTTCTAAGCTATTTAGTATAATTAAGGAAAATATTCAGGAAAAAGATCAGGTATTAGATTTATTTTGTGGAGTTGGAACACTTAGTTTAATGGCTGCTAGTAAAGCAAAAAAAGTAGTGGGGATCGAAGTGGTGTCCAATGCTGTATTGAATGCTATTTATAATGCTCAAATTAATGGAGTTACTAATGCGCATTTTTTATTGAACGATGTCAGCGTTGCAATAAATAAAATAAATTTAGATTTTAATAAAGTTATTGTCGATCCTCCTCGTAGTGGTTTAGCTAAAAATACAATAGATGTGTTAAGCCAAATTAAACCAGAAACGATAATTTATGTGTCATGCGATCCTCAGACGTTAGTACGAGATTATAAAATGTTAATGAATAATTATACAATAAAAAAAGCATATATTTTGGATATGTTTAGTTATACTTATCACGTAGAAAGTGTATTGATATTAGAAAGAAAATAATATTAGAAAATGTAAAGTCTTTTCTTGAGAGTTGCGATATGTTTAAATAAATGATAAAATTTTATTGATTGGAGAAATAATTATGCAAGAATTTATTATGTCATTGATGGGGAAATATGGTTATTTAGCGGTTTTTTCCCTAATTGCTATTGAAAATATATTCCCACCGATTCCATCTGAAGTTATACTTTTAGGGGGAGGTTTTTTAACTACTACTATAGGGCTAAATGTCTTTTTTATGATTGTGGCTGCAACTTTAGGTTCGGTTTTAGGGGCCATAGTTTTATATTTTATCGGGAAAATATTTAATAAAGAGAGATTAAAAAGGATTATCTCTGGTAAAATTGGTAAGGTATTACGTTTAAAAGAGAAAGATATTGATATGGCCGATGAATGGTTTGATAATAAAGGAAATATCACAGTATTTTTTTGTAGGTTTGTGCCGATAGTTCGAAGCTTAATATCAATACCTGCTGGTATGAGTGAAATGCCAATGCTTAAATTTTTACTTTATACTACGGTTGGTTCAGCAATTTGGAATACTGTATTAATCTTTATTGGTAATAGAGTTGGAGACAATTGGGAATCAATCTTGGGTATATTCGATAAATATTCTCATATAGTTTTGATAATTTTAGTTATAATATTTATTGGTTTTATTGTTTGGTTTTATAAATTTAGAAAGAAAAATAAGAAGAAATTGGATTGATACAATTTCTTCTTTTGTTGTATAAACTTAAAAAGTTTATTACTAAATTAACATATAGAATATTATAATAATTTAGAAAGTAAATGAATAATGTTGCAGCAATTCTTTTGTTGCTATCAATAAATACATGATTCTTAATTATCATGTAAAAGAAATTGGTAGCTTTTTCCTTTGTAGCTGGATAAACATCTTTACCATCAAAAGATTGATAAATAGTTCCAATAATTGTTTTTAATCCTTCATTCCTTTCTAAGGCAAATAAATTGCTTGTTTTATCGGAGAGTTTTGTTTGTAAAGGATTTTGTACTTTTTGACCTAAATTTCTAATTGTAGTATAATATATACGAGGAAGTGATTACTATGAAGTATGTAAAAAGTTCTAATATACCTTTAATTTGTGGAGCAGTTTTAATACTTATTGTTGGTTTAATAATAGGTTTAAATATAAATAAAAAAGAAGTATATACGAAAGTAGATATGGTTGTTAGTACTAAAGATACCACTAGTAATAATGAAGTAGAAGTAACTAGTGGTACTATAGAATATAAAGAAGAACAAGTAAATAGTAGTAATAATGATAGTGATAGTAGTAAAGTAATAGAAAATAATAAAACTAATACAAATAGTGAAAGTAATAATAGTAATGAAAATACTACTAATACTAATGAAGTAACGGAATATTCAAGTAATGATGAAGTAGTTATTAATAGTTTAGAAAGTTCTTTAACTAAGATAAATAATGGTAGTACTAGTGATTCATCTTTTAGTGATTCTGCTAAAGGGGTATTTGTTAGTATTGTAGATTTTTTGTTCTATGATGGAGAAATTAATGGTGTTACATTTGATGAACTTACAGATAGTGGTAAACAAAAAGTATTAGAAATAGCTAGTAAAGTAGATAATGCTATTGAAAGTAAGATACCAGGATATAAAGAAACTATTAGTGATACTGCTAGTAAAGCATTTAATAAAGCAAGTGAAGTAATTAAGAGTGGGGCAAATAACCTAAATAATTTTGCTCGTGAAAAACTAGGGGAAGAAAACTATCAAAGTATAATCGATGCTAAAGATGAATTAGCGTATTATACGAAGAATGCTATTAACTTTTTAGGTGATATAGGTGGTAAAGTATTTAATTCTGTAAAAGATAAATTAGATAGTTGGTATCAAGATTTTAAAAATAATTAAATAAGTAATGAATAATAATAGAAATTGTATGAAATTACTATTAATAGTTATTTAAAAAAAGGGGTGTTTCTAGCCGAAAATGAGAACTAAAAAGGTTGACTGAAAGTATAAAATGAATAATTTAAAATAGTGTGGTCATAGTGATATTATTAATAAAAGAGTCCAATTTAAATTATTAGAGCAATATATTAATATAAATAACTAAAGAGTTTTAAGACTCTTTTAAAATAGATAAAAATATGCTACAATTATTAATAGTACGGAGGTAACGTTATGTTAGAAGATGATATCCTAAATGAAATTAAAAAAAATGAAGAGGAAGGTAAGGATAAAAACGAAATAGTTGAGATTGATGAAAATGAAGAAATAACTAATACACAATATGATTTGCCAGAGGTAACTGATCCGGAGGATAGAAAGAAAAAGAAAAAAGAAAAGAAATCTAAAGGACCTAGTAAGTGGAGTAAACTTACTAAAAAACAAAAGATAGTAATTATAATGAGTATAGTGATTGTGTTATTAATTATTGTAGTAGTTTTATTATATTTCTTAGTATTCCGAAAAGATGATGAAACTCCTAAGAAACCAGAAGAACCAATTGTAATAGTAGAAAAAGATAATTATCGCTATGAAGATGGAAAGTTAATATTTATCGATGAAGAAAAAAATGAATTAGGGGAATATTCTTGTGAAAATCAAGATGAAGAATTATGCTATGTAGCATATTATAGTAATGAAGATGAATTTGATGTAAGTAAGAATGTTTATGAAAATGGTATTCCTGTAGATTTTAGAAGTGATATTTTATTAGATAATTATGTATTTATTTATGATAATACGCAAATAGAAGACGGGAATGTCAAATTATATGATATTCAAAATAAGGAAATAATTGAAGAATATCAATTAGTAAAAGAAGTAAGTGAAGATAAAGTAATTGTTGAAGATTTGGAAGATAATTATGGCATCTTAGCGTTTACAGCAGATGATACAAGTAATTTAATAGATTTTGAATATGATTACATTGGTTATATTTTAGAAAGTAATGCTTTAGTAGCTTCTAATAACAATAATTATATATTAATTGATTTAGAAGGAAATGAAGTAAGTAAAAATATTCCAGGGGAAATAAAGAACTTTGATGGAAACAATATAAGTGTCAAGATCGATGGCTCATACTATATATACAATTATCAAGGAGTAAGACAAAGTGAAGAAGAATATGATTATATTCGCTTTGTAGATGGTTATATTATTGCTGCTGATAATAGAAGATTATATGTCTTTGATAAAGATGTGGCAAGAATGACTATGGAAGGAATAAGAATTAGTAGCAATAAATATAATACTGAACTAATATTTAATGATGAATTAGTTCAAACTGGTAAGGAAGAAGCTTTTGCGGCTTATGTCAATGGCACAACTTTGCGAATTGAATATGATGATGAATATACTGATGTCAATTTGAATGAAGGTATATTTAGTAAGAGTCAGGAATATTATAGTTATTATCAAGGAAAATTATATTTCTATGCTGATGCTGAAAAGACTCAAGTGTTAGGCTCTTATGCTTGTAATTATGCTAATAGTGTTGATGCATCGACGACAGAATTAACTAATTGTTTTATTGCTAAAGAAAGTAACATATTTAAAGAAAATAGTGAAGCAACGTTAGGTTATTTACCAATTTTTAATGAAAGATTTGTATTTATTGCTGATACATCAGCTCCTGGAGCTAATGATAATATTATTTTATATGATTTACAAAAGAATAGTAAATTAGCAACATATAAAGAAGTAGATGCTAGATACTATAATAATGAAAATAAAGTCAATTTGGTAGAAACGGCTGGAACAATAGTTCTTGCTAAGAATACGAGTGATTCATATGGACTTATCAATATTGGTTCAAGTTCTGTTACGGGGGTTGTATCATTTAGTTATAAATATAATGAAGATGATACAGAATCATTTACTAATGATACAGTTAAATCTTTAGGAGATAATTTATTATTTAGAATAAGTGATGGAACTTACCATTTATTTGATATGGATGGTAATGAAATAACAGAAAATATTGAAACTAAAAATGAAATAGTTGATTATAAAGGAAATTATATCTTAGTTAAATCTAGTGATAATTATCTTATCTATGATTTAGATGGTAGTATTGTAAGTAGCGAATATAAATATATTGCTATGGAAGAAGATTATTACATTACAGTAAGCAGTGATAATAAAGTTGGAGTTTATACATTTGCTCAAGGCAATGTCGATTTGGCGAAAGATTTAGGAATCGTTATCGATGGTAAAGATTGTGCAAGTGAGTTAAAATATGGAGTGAAAGGTAAAGTTTTAGTTCTAACATATACACATGATGGAAGTAACGATGTAGTAGAAATAAATTTAGGATAGGTGGTTTTTATGGAAGATAAAAAGACTTTAATTACAATCATAGTTTTACTAGCTTTATTTCTTCCTGCTGCTATTGTAGGGACTTATCGCAGTATGAATCAAAATGATGATGAGTTAGTTGACGATAATCCAAATCATGAATTGTTTTATAATAATAAAATGTATTTTTACTACAATGATGAGTTATTAAATACTTATGATTGTAGCGATTGCTCAGTAACAGAAACAGTTATCGATGATACTTCTTTTCATACCAATTATTTTAGTGAAGGAACTAAAGAGTTTCCAACAGTTTTAAATTCAGCTGTGGCGATGTTTCATCAAGGTGATTTAGATTATATCTATAGTATAACTGCTGGAAGAACATTAAGTTACTATAATTCAGTTAAAGATTATAATGTTGAACATACTTCACCAGTTTTGATTGTTAAAAGTAGTAATCAATGGGGGGTAATCGATGTGTCTACGGAAAATGTTACTCCAATTATTGAATATCGCTATCAGTATATTGCTTTGCCGGGACATTTAATCGATGGTAAATTAGATACATCGCAATATATTGCATTGGTAAATAATCGGTGGTATATTTTGGATAGTAAGGGCCAAACAATGTATTCGGCAATTGCTAGTGAAGTGGTTGATTTTAATGACAGTTATTATGTGACATTTGATTCTACTTATCATATATATGATTTTAATAATGTTGAATTTTTGGCAGATGTTTCTAAAGAAAGAGTTTATGCTGCTGGTGATTATATTTTAGTACTTCAAGATAATAATACTATGGCAGTATATGATATTTGTGATCGTCCAGCATTACAAACTATTACATTGCCGGATTATGAAACGATGTATTTTAATCAAACTGATGCGGGAGTGGAAATAATTCTCGATGGAAATTTATATCAAACTATTGAAGAAACCTAATTTTTTTGTTAAAATAAAAACGTGTTTTGAAGAAATTTGAGGAGTAAAATAATACTTATTTTAAGAGATTTAGTGGGTGGTGCAAACTAAAATTAAGGTTATTTGAAGGTTGCAAATGGAGAAATACGGCAGAGATGCCTTAAAATAATTAAGTTAAATAAAGGATGGTACCGTCATTTATGACTCCTTGGTATCATCCTTTTTATTTTGGGAGGTTTTAGTTTATGAGTGATAATTCTAAATTGAAGGTTGTATCGAACATTGAACAAAGAATAGATGATGTTTTAAACGATTTAAATAAAGGAATGAATGTTCAAGATACTGCTGCTACTGAGGTATTGGAATTGTTTAAACCAGATGCCACTTTCTACAAAGAATATTTTAAAAATAATCCTAATTCGAAATACATATTTAAAGATTTTTCAATTTCCTATGCAGTAGGGAAAGACTGCTATGTAAATTATTTTTGTCATACTTATTTAGCAATTATTCCAAGAGGTTTTGAAACATTTTTAGAAGGGTTAGATTTTCATTCTTTTGAAGATGATGGTTATTATCAGAATTTTGTTTTAGAAAATGCTAGCGAATATTATGAACATGTTTCGGAAAAAAAGAATATCCAAAGATTTATTGAAAACATGGCTACTAAAGGGAAGATATTATTGCTATCACATATTACTTATGTTCATCATGTAAGAAGTGATGGTAAAACTATTACGCGAAGTATTGTTAGTCCAGTTCCTTGTCTAGGAGAATTTTATCAAGGTGTTGATGGTGTGTATAAGTTTCGAGTCATTAATCCGGAATTAGAAGATGAAATAATGATTATGGCAGATGACCAAATAGTTTTAGATGATAATGAAGTTAAATTAAATTTAGAAAGAAGGAAAAATAAATGTTAGATAAAAAATATAATGCCCAAGAAAAGGAAGCAAAATGGTTAAATTATTGGAACGAAGAAAAAATATATAAGTTTATTCCTGATACGAGAGAAGTGTTTTCAATTGATACGCCCCCTCCAACAGTTAATGGGAAAATTCATATTGGACATATTTTTTCTTATTCGCAAACAGAAATGATTGCTAGGTATAAAAGATTACGAGGATTTAATATCTTTTATCCGTTTGGGTTCGATGATAATGGTTTACCTAGTGAAAGACTAGTAGAAAAAGAACAAGGAAAGAAAGCACATGAGATTGGAAGAGAAGAGTTTTCAAAATTGTGCTATGAAACTACTGATAAATATGAAGCGGAATTTCAAGAACTATTTAGTAAAATGGGAGTAAGTACTGATTGGGATATTCATTATAAAACAGTTAGTCCGTCGACAATTAAGATAAGTCAAACTTCATTTTTGGACTTGATAGATAAAGGACATTGTTATCATAAAGAATCTCCGGCGTTATGGTGTAATGAATGTTTAACTTCGATTGCTCAAGCAGAATTAGAGACTAAGACTATAAAAACAACATTTAATTATATCAATTTTAAAACAGTAGAAGATGGGGAAGAATTTACAATTGCTACGACAAGACCAGAATTATTGCCGGCGATTGTTTGTGTCTTTGTCAATCCTTTAGATGAAGAACATAAGCCTTTAATAGGTAAGACTGCCCATATTCCTGTTATCGATGTCGATGTTCCAATAATGGCCGATGAAAAAGTTGCTATAGATAAAGGAACTGGAGTAGTAATGTGTTGTACTTTTGGGGATCAAACAGATATCGAATGGTGGAAAAAATATAATTTACCTCTTAAATATATTTTTACAAGTGATGGGCACATTGCTGATAGTGTTCCTAATTATGGTGGATTAAAAATTAAAGAAGCTCGTAAGCAAATTATCGAGGATTTACAAAATGGGGGATATGTTGTCAAAATCGAAGAATTAGAACATGAAGTGCAAACACATGAAAGATGTGGTAGAGAAGTAGAATATTCCGTAATGAAACAATGGTTCATCGATATTATGAATCATAAAGATGATTTCTTGAAAATTGGTAATGAAATAAAATGGCATCCGGCTCATATGCAAAATAGATATAATGAATGGGTTGAAAATATCATGTGGGATTGGTGTATTTCACGTCAAAGATATTTTGGAGTTCCATTCCCAGTTTGGTATTGTAAAGATTGTGGAGAAGCAATATTTGCAAGAAGGGAAGATTTACCAGTAAATCCATTGGTAGATAAACCACATGTAGAAAAGTGCCCTAAGTGTGGATGCACAGAATTTGTGCCAGAAACGGATGTAATGGATACTTGGGCAACATCTTCAGTAACACCACTAATCAATATGCGATATGGCGAAAAAGATAATTATGAGGCATTCTTGAAACCAATGAGTTTGAGAACTAATGCTTCTGAAATTATTCGTACTTGGGATTTTTATACGATTGTTAAAAGTTTTTATCACTTTGGAAAGAGACCTTGGAATAATGTCATGATTTCGGGTTTTGTAATGGCTGGTAAGGGTGAAAAAATTAGTAAGAGTAAAGGTAATAGTAAAGTTGAACCAATTGATTTGATAAATCAATATTCAGCTGATGTAATCCGTTATTGGGCGGGTTCTGGTAGGCTTGGAACTGATATAATATTTAGTGAAGAAACTTTACAAAGAGGAAGAAAGTTAGTAAATAAAATATGGAATGTCTCTAAGTTTATTGAAATGCATTTGCAAGATTACGAAGATAAGGAATTTAATAATTACGAATATATCGATAGATGGATTTTAGGAAACTTCCAAGAAATGGAAAAAGGATTTATCAAATATTTGGATGAATATGAAGTAGGGCTTGCCTTAAATACTCTTGAAAAGTTTTTCTGGAATTTCTGTGATAATTATATCGAAATAGTTAAACATAGATTATATCGTCCAGAAGAATTTGGGGTAGAGGCAAGATATTCTGGTCAAAAGACTGTTTATACATTACTTTATAAATTATTACAAGACTTTAGTATATATTTTCCATTTATTACTGAAGAAATATATCAAGAGTTATATCATGATAAGAAATCTATCCATTTAACAGAAATAAAAGAATTAAATAATGATTTTGCTAAAGAAATGGCTCTTGGAGATAAGATTGTAGAAATTATCAGTGTTGTTAGAGGGGAAAAGACTAATAATAATGTTTCTTTAAAGACTCCAGTAAAGATATTAGAAATTGCTACTAGTGATGAGTTAAAAGAAGCAATAGAATCTTCAATTAAAGATTTCAAAGCAACATTATTTATCGATAATTTAGTTATGAATGAACAAGATAAAGATTATACAATTAAAAAGATTGAACTGGATTTAACTGAAGAACAATAATTGTGTCAATTTATTGTCAAGAATTAATTACTTTAATTCTTGATTTTTTTTTATTTTTTGAATTGTTTATTCATCAAATTTCTATAATTTTAAAAATAAGCCCTAAAATCCCAAATTTGACGGAGTCCAAATTTATCGGAATAGATTAAATAGGATGAGCAATACCATATAAAGTACTAGAATATGGAGAAGTAGTACGAATAATAGGAATATTAGAAGTGAATTGTTCTAATGGTGAATGAAACACTTCTTTTTCATTGCCAAAAATGTAATCATCATCAGAATCGTAAGTTTTTAGACAATATTCTAGAATTGAAATATTGTTTAAAAACAATTCTTGAAGTTTAAGATAAGTTTCTATATTTTCTTTGGAATATGCCTTAGGGACAGAAGAGAAATAACTAGCAACACAATGCTGTATATGAGCTTCCATAGAAGATTTACATAATGACTGTTTCATGTTTATGATACCTTTCCAGTGTTTTAAAATATATTTTTTATATTCAGTAATTTTTTCTTTTCTAGAATCTTTTGTAGCATTATTTATAAGATTATCCATCTTTTCAATAAATGCTTTTTTATCTTCAAATTCATAAATTATATTAGCAATTTCTTGTCTTAACTCTTTATCGTGGGTTGATCTGTTAATTTTTTGTTTAACATGAAACTCACAAGTATTTATGGTAATTTTATTATGAGA
>CALVVH010000015.1 GCA_944363805.1 uncultured Bacilli bacterium | reverse complement strand
TGGGATGAGTTTACTCATTAAATGTGCTTTCAGCACCTAAAGCAAGCCATGCAATTTATTGCATGGTAGTTGACAAAGTCGATGTTACTTTTAGACCATTTCCTACTATTAAAAGGGATTGGGCAATCAGGTAAGTAAACTGTTGTTCTTCCGTTGCCGACGTCATAACCTTGATCTTTCATGGCATGGCAAAGTTCTACATAGTTTTTTATATTGACAGTATCGTCACTATCGACGAAAGAAAAGTAGGGAGTATCAATATATTTTAAACCTTCTTGTCTGGCAGCCATAGCTCCACGATGGTGAGTGTGAATTGCTTTAAAATTAGGATGAGTTTGGCAATAGTCATCGACAATTTCTGCGGATAAATCAGTGCATGCACCGTCGACAATAACAACGACATTTAATTCAGGATGATTTAGACTATCAAAACATCTTTTAAGATAGGGTTCAGCGTTATATACAGGGATAATTACTGTTAGAATTTTTTGCATAATAACCTCTTTATTTGCTTGTTATTATATCATATTTAGAAAATAATACATATTCGACATATATTTCCTTGAAAATAATTATTTATTTGTTATAATTATTAGAAAAAGTGAGGGATATATGTGATAAAAACTAAAAGCAAAGGGGATTTAATAATTATATCAGGGACTACTTGTGCCGGTAAGGGGACAGTTATTAAGAAGTTACTGGCAAATCATAATGATATAGTATTATCTACTTCTTATACTTCAAGAGAAAAAAGAGAATCAGAAATTGATGGAGTAGATTACTTTTTTGTTACTAAAGAAGGGTTTGAAAGAAAAATAGAAAATGGGGACTTCTTAGAATATGCTCAAGTGCAATATGGTTCTTATTATGGAACTCCCAAAAAAGAAGTGTTGGAACTACTTGATAGTGGTAAAGATGTAATATTAGAAATAGATGTTCAAGGAGCTAAGCAAATAAAGAGGCTTTATCCGAGTACTATTTTAATATTTATTATGGCACCATCAATGCGGGAAGTTAAAAGAAGAATAATGCTGCGAGGCATGGAAAATATTGACCAAATTATTGCAAGATTTAAGGTCGCTTACAATGAGATAAATCAAATAAATGATTATAACTATGTTGTAGTTAATGATGATTTAGATAGTGCAGTATCTAAAGTTGAAGCAATACTTGTCAGTGAGAAACTCAGAGTTGATAGAATAGAAGAAGTAAGTGTGGAAAATGAAGAAGAAATAATTCATGAACTTCTAATGGATAAAGAGTTTGATAATAGTAAAAGATACTGAAGATAATTCTTATGAGTTAGATAATAACTTTTGGAGTGGAATGAAAAATGCTGGTATGCTGTTTAAATATTATTGGAATTATAATGACAGTGCGGTTTCTCAAGTGAATGGAATACTAGTCTATTAAATACCGTGAGTTTAAATACAAATTACTGGAATTATTTGGAAAGTGAATGGCAAAACAAAATAGCAAGTACAACATGGAAAGTTGGTGGTACTACATATATCAAAATATAAGAGATGTATCAGTAAAAGCAGCATATACAAACGAATTGGTAAGTCCAGCAGAAACAACAACATATGAAGATGAAATTGGACTTATTTATGTATCAGATTACATGTATGCAGTAAATCCGATGGGGTGGACTACAGTGGGGGACAATAATAGTGTAAGTGATTATAGTGGAATAAAGGGAGATAATTGGATGTATACTGGTGATACCTATTGGACGATAACTCGTAGCAGAGCATCAAATGATGTTCCTGGTAGTTTAGTGGTCAGTTTTGCAGGAAGTATTGGTTGGGGAGATACTGTTCCATATGCTGTCAGGCCAGCATTTTACCTAAATTCTGATGTTGAATTTTCTGGAGGAACAGGAACTTTGTCTGACCCTTACGTGATAGTCTAATTATCGGACAACTAAAACAATTAATTGAGAGATGGTAACATTGCAGTATCATCTCTTTTTGCGTACTAAACTGTATGATGTTTGTTCTTGTAAGTGTGGTTCTTCGCTCTTAAAAGTGTATCTATCAAATTGTAAAGTTAGTTCATCTAGTGTTTGGCTTGGTTGCATGATGACAAATCCTGGTTTTCCCATTTCTCTTTGGTGGCATATATTATTGCTTAATGTTGGTATGAAGATGTTATCTTTATTTGGTTCCCATTTATGTGAATGACCTTTGATGGCAAAATCATGGGGAATTAAATCTGTTTCGATAACACTGCCATTAGAATGTTCTAGAGAAATTGTAAAGCCACATACATTAAAAAAAGCTTGGTAATAGCCGACGGGATAAATATTGTTTCTTATGGCTAGTTCTCTTAAAATATCAATTTTGTCGTGATGTTTTTTATATCTTTCGTCATGATTGCCCGCTAATACGAATTGGATAATTTCTGGTACTCTTTTGTATTTTTTAGAAATTTCATCGACTTGTTTTTGGGCAACCCCTGGAGGAACTTCAGAAAATTCTAATGGTTTATAAGTTCCCGGTTCTGTTCCATCACCTATGTCACCACCGTGGATTAAGCAGTGGATATTATTTTGCTTACAGAATTCAAAAGCCCAATCTAAGTAATTTAAATTTTCATGATGTTTATTTTCCATATGAGTATCGGAAATAAGCATTATTTTTTGAGCATTTAAATTAAACATGATGGCTTCTTTAGTATAAATACTTTTTAAAGTTTCTATTTCATCTGGAGTACTACTATAATCTCGAAATATTTTATCACCTATTGCATCAAGTAATTCATATTTAAATAATCCATATTCATTTAAAACTGTAGTAAAGTTTTTACCTTTTAAAAGTTCTCTAATGGCATCTTTCATAATTTTCTTCCTTTTTTAGTTACTTTACTATATTTTAGCGATAATTACAATAAAATTTTGACTTATTTTTTCTTGTTTAGTGGAAATAAATATAGTATAATCTATTATAGAGAATGAAATGGGATGGTAATAATGGCGAGAAAGAAAAAAGTTGTAATTGTCGATCAAGAACTAACTCCGACGGTGTTATTTACTAAAAAGGAAAGAAAAGGCAGTGTCATATGGTTAGTTTTTATCTTTGCTATTTTTATTGCAGTAGTTATCTATTTACCAGATATTGCCACATATATGGAACAGTATATCAATCCAGAAAGTGTTGCACCAGTTAATCCGGGAAATAGTGGTAATAATGGAAATGATGATAATACTGATGATGAGGAAGAAGAAGTAAGGGAATACGAATTAGTAGCGGGATTAGAAATAATGGAAGGACAATTAGTACTATCTAATTTTGAAGTTGCTAATGAACAACTTAGTTTTAGTATTACTAATAATAGTAGTGAAATGGTCGATTTTACGGATTTACATTATTTCTTAAATTTATATAACGCCAATAGAATGTTATTACAAAGAATAATGCTAACTGATGAAGTTGTAGCAAGTGGGGGTACAATTGATTTAGTCTATGACTTAACTGATAGTAATATACATACTTTGTCATTTGTAGAAATTATGGAAGATGAGTATCCGTCACATGTTATGCCAGTAGATGAAAATGGTAATGCAGTGCTTACATGTACAAAAGGGTATGAAACAGTCAATTATAATTTAACTAATAATCAACTTTATACAATCGAAGATCTATTTACAGTACCAGCTAGTGATGCTAATTATAGTACGTTATATAGTAGTTATCAAGCTCTTGCTGCTACTTATAATACTATTGGGGGAATAGATTCAATAGTAACTGTTGAAAATAATACGTTGTATTTTAGAACTATTTTAAATCTTAGTACGGTAAGTAATGGTTCATTTAATAGTATTATATATTATCCACTTAATACCGATGCAAAGATAATGAATTTTGAATTAGAGGCAAATGGATATACATGTAATTAGGGGGTGGTCTTATGAATTTGCATATCAATGATTTTGAAGGCCCTTTAGATTTACTTTTACATCTTGTTAAGACAGCAAAGATGGATATCTATGAAATAGATACGAAGTATATAATAGATAAATATTTGGAATTTATTAATACACTTGATAAAAATGATTTAGATGATGCTAGTGAATATTTAGTTATGGCAGCGGAATTAATTCATTTAAAGAGTAGATTATTATTAAATTTGGATAATGATACGGAAGATGATAGTGAATATAGTATCAATAGTGAAGAAGATTTAAAAAATAAATTGATCGAATATGAAAAATATCAAAGTGTTGCAGATATATTTAAACAATTAGAAGAAAAAAGAAGTGAGTTTTTTACTAAGGTTCCAGAGAACTTAAAAGAATATGTGGAAGAAGAACATTTGGAAGGAACTATGGATCCGGATTTACTTAAAATGGCTTTATTGGAGTTACAAAAGAGACTTGATTATCAAAAGCCAATAAATACACGGATTACGAGAAAAGAACTCAGTGTTGAAGATCGAAAAAATTATATAAGAAATTATTTGGATAAAAGAGGAAATGTAAAGTTTACAGATCTTTTTGAAGATTATACTAAAGAGATGGTGGTAGTAACATTTTTATCTATTTTAGATATGTGTAAAAATGGGGAAGTTAAGTTGAGCCAAAAAGAGAATTTTGGAGATATTTTGATAGAAAAGGTGTAATAGATGGAAAAACAAGCAATATTGGAAGGTTTACTTTTTGTAGTTGGTGATGAAGGGATAACTTTAGATAATATATGTGAGATAATGGGGATTAAGAAAAAAGAAGCTCAAGAGTTACTTAAGAGTTTAAGAGAAGAGTATAATAAAGATAATAGGGGAATTAGGATAAGTTTTATTGGAGAAACTTTTAAACTTACTACAAAACAAGAGCATAAGGAATATTATCAGAAGTTAATAACCACAAGAGGAAGTAATACCCTTAGTCAAGCAGCTTTAGAGACTTTGGCAATTATTGCATATAATCAACCAATTACGAGAATTGAAGTTGATGAATTAAGAGGTATTGCCAGTATGAATATGATTAGAAAATTGATGGCTAAGGATTTAATTAAAATAAGTGGGAAGAGTAGTTTGCCGGGGAAACCAAATTTGTATAGAACTACTAGTGAATTTTTAGATTATTTTGGATTAGCTACTTTGGGAGATTTACCAGAATTACCTAATACTTATAAAAAAGAGGAAGAAGAACAAGAGTTATTTACATCGATATACAAAGAGGATATTAATGAATAAGTTAAGTAAATTAGTAGAAAATAAAGAGATAATTGAAAACGAGAGATTCGATAGTGATAATCTCTCGTTTAATAATATAAAGAATACTACTTTTAAAAATTGTTCTTTTAATAATGTCGTGTTAGAAAATATGAGTTTAGATAGTATTAGTTTTAAAACTTGTGAATTTAACAATGTTGTATTTGATAATGTAGCTATTAAAAATAGTAATATAGATAATTCTAAATTAGTTAATGTAAGTTTTAATGGATGTAAAATAGTTGATTTTGTTATCGATGATTCTTTAATAATCCTTGTGGAAATGCAAGAGTGTAGTATAAATAATAATAAATATAAGATAAGTAAGATTGGTAATATTGGGATAAAAAGATGTAATATAGAAGATATAGATTTTTTTAATTGTAATATAAGTAATATAGAATTATATAATAATAAAAAGGTTAGTAATGTCTATTTATATAGCTCGAAGATAGAAAATGTAATTGGCGATATTAATAATTTACGAGGCTGTTTTATGAGTCTTGAACAAATATTGGATTTAATTAGTAAAATAGGGATAATTATACATGAATAAAGCATATTATTAGTAGGTGATAATGTGACTTTAAAGAAAGTGAAGATAATCAATGTTTTAGTATTTTTTGCCCTGTCTTTTTTATGGCATTTTGTTTATGATTTAATACCCAACTTTCTAACGGCGATATTTTTTCCTGTCAATGAGAGTATTTGGGAGCATATGAAGATTATATTTGGGGTTATAGTTTTTGGTTCACTGATTAGTTTAATACTTATGAATAAGTTTAAAATAGAACATAATAATTTCTATGTGGAAGTTGTAACTAAAGCAGTTTTGGGAGTAATATTTTATTTAATTATCTTTATTCCGTTATATAAATGGTTGGGAGAAAATATGTTTATTGCTATTTCTCTTATGCTTATAACTTATATATTTGTCGAGTTTATTGGGTATAAGATACTTAAGTTAGATGAGTTAAATATTAAAGTAATGCCAATAATATTGATTATTTTATGTTATATTTTGTTTTTGCTTTTAACTTATTTTCCAAGACATAATTTCTTATTTTTTGATGAGACGAGATTATCTTATGGTATTCCTGAGAAATAAAAAAAGAATACTAGAGTTTTTCAAAGTATTCTTTACCAACACCACACATTGGACATTTGAAGTCATTAGGTAGTTCATCTAAATCGGTTTCATAGCGATAGCCGCAGATTTTACAAACAAAGACATTTTTAGTAGTTGTCTTTTTTTCTTCTTGGTAAGTTGGAGCAGTCTTATTAGTTTGGCCTTTTAAGTTTTCTTGGTAGTATTTGTAGGTCATAGCTTCTAAGGAATTGGTTGCTTGCATATTGATTATTTTACCCAAAATTATCGTATGAGTAGTAGTTTTAATTTGATTATTAAAAGTACAGATAATATATCCACATGTATTACTAATAATAGGAACTTCATCGATTAGTTCATATGAGACATTAGTAAATTTATTAACTTCATTACTCTTTTGAAAACCAAAAGTTTTGATAAGTTCAATATCAGTATTGGTAGGTAAGATATTGATAGCAAATTTCTTTTCTTCTAATATTACTTTAGTTGTATAGTTATCATTGTTTAGACTGATAGCAACCGTATCGGAATTTATTTGCATAATACTATTAGCAACACAACCTACTAATAAATCTTGCTCTTTACTAGTAATGATATACATTCCATATGATAGTTTTTTTAAAATTGATTTATCCATAATGCACCTCTTAAAAATTATATCACATAAAGAGAAGTTATGTTAAAATAGATTTGGGAGTGAGTTTAATGGATGAGAAATTAAGTAGATATTGGGAATATAGGTATTTAAAAAAATACTATAGCTATCAAGATTCGATGAGTATTCATGGGGTTAGTAGGATGGAGATTAAGCATAGTGATTTTTTAAAGTGGTTGTTGGTGCCGGGGAATAATCCAGATTTAGATGATTTAGCTTTAAGGAAGATGCTTAGTTTAATTCAAAGGAAAGCAGCAGGTATTTTAGAATATGCTCGTTTTAGTAAAGAAGATTTAGAAAATGCTAATTATTCTTATAAAGGTGGGGTAGTAGAAAGAGAAAAATATAATATCGATCTATTAATAAAAGTTTGGATTAATGATGTGCCGTATGTATTTGTAATTGAAAATAAAATTGGAGCAGCAGTATATAATGATTTAGATAAATATTACAAAAGAGTTAAAGAAGAAAATGCCGGAGCACAAATAATTAGAGTATTTTTATACTATTATTGTGATACTAATGATTTAGAAAAAGTAAAGAATAATAAATATATTATATTAGAGTATCAAGATGTTTATGATGATGTTTTGAAAGATACTTTGAAATATGCAATAAGTAGTAGAACTAGAAATATAATTTATGATTATATTCATTGTTTAGCTAGTTTTACGGATGCTAAGAATTACTATATGATTACAACTGATGAAGAGAAAGAATTATTAGGAAAGTTATTTAGAAAAGAAGAAGTAATCGATATTTTAAGGTGTATTGATAATAATAAAAATATTAGTTCAATGTTTGAAGTAATGCTAGCAAAATATTATAAAGTTAGTGGAGGAAAAGTAAATGAATCAATAAAAAGAATTGTAACTGGCAAGAAATATTTTATTGATGGTGGAACATTTAATAATAAATCTTTTAATGGTATTGGTGAGTTATTAAAGGAAATGATTGAAGAACTTTTAGAACATGGTGTTTCTTTGGAAGAATTAGATAGGAAATTAAATTATTTATATGATAATCCTATATTTATTGAAGAAGGATTAATAGATACGACAAGAAATCCTGGATATTATACAACTAATATTAAAACATTTGAATATAATGGAGTAATTTATTATGTTTGTAGTGCATGGAAATCTAGTGAATATATAGATTTAAAAAATAAGATAAATAAATGTGGTTTAGGGTTTACATTGAGTTAGATTTAATTTTATAACACAAATTTTAAAATATGTGTTATAATTTATCTAGGCCTGTATGGCGGAATTGGTAGACGCGATAGACTCAAAATCTATTTTCAGCAATGGAGTTCCGGTTCAAGTCCGGATACAGGCACCAATTGGAATATAACGAACTAGATTTAGTTCGTTTTGTTATATAAAGGTTATAGGCACAGTTTGAAAATTTTATTTATTGTTGTCAGCAAATGGTTAGTAAATTACATTTTAATAATGTTGATGGAATAGTATATTTTTTAGGTAATAAGAATTTGGATGAACAGACATTTGCTGCAGTTGTAGCAGAAAATAATCAGTTGTTAAAAGGGTGGTTGTTTTACTATGGCTTGTTGGACATTTGAGCTTTTAGTTTCAATGGGAATTAAAGATGATTATTACTTGATGGAGTACGTTAATGCCCACTAGCCAAATACGGTTATTTTATATAAAACACCGAATGGTTATAGAATTTGTGATTTAGCGGCGCAAGCACAAAAGAATGAAGCGACAATTTCAGAGTTAATGAGTATGGCAAGGGATTATTGTAAATATAGAGAGTTTTATTCTGAAGAATCGCTCGAAGAAATGGTGGTTAAACTTAATGATTCAAAATATTTATGCATGAGTATGGCAAGATTATGTAAAAGAATATCCAATAGAATTATGTCAAGTTTTAATGCATCATGGCTGTGAAAATATGATATATACTGATGTACCTCGTAAAAATTTAAATGAGTTTTTGTTAGAAAAACAAAGAGATAAAAAGAATAGATAGTAAATAAATTTAGCATGACTAGATTTTATTGGACTCTGTCAATATAAATAGATTTTTGACAAAATTATATAAATATGATATTATGAATATGTCAAGGAAAACTTGCATAAAATAAAAAAGGAAACATTCAGTTTTTCCGAGTTGAATGTCTACCTAATAATTTGCCTTATGGCACTTATTCATCGACACTTATTCAAGCGAATGAGTGTCATTTTTCTATTACTACTATCATAATGATAAGGAGAAATAAAATGATAGTAATGAGCTTAAGAACTTTTATAATAAAAGTCTTAGTTTTCATCTTTATCAAACCTCCTCTCTATAAAGATTAGAGGTAGACACTCAACAACTGATATTTCCTACAAAAAGTATACTATTGAATGTATTAAAAAACAAGCGAACAGCTATATATTTTTTAAAAATGGGTTATAAAAAATTGGTTGCTATCGCAAAAATGTATAATATATTGTTGTTGTAATGAGATGAGGGTATGGATTTATTCTTTGGTTTAGTATTCTCTAACCCTTAAGGCACTAATTGGAATATAATGAACTAGATTTAGTTCGTTTGGTTATAAAGGTGAATTATGATATAGGCACAGTTTGAAAATTTTATTTATTGTTGTCAGCAAATGGCTAGTAAATTACATTTTAATAATGTTGATGGAATAGTATATTTTTTAGGTAATAAGAATTTGAAAGAACAGACATTTGCTGCAGTTGTGGCTGAAAATAATAAGTTGTTAAAAAGCTTGAATTCAGGGTTTGTTTTACTATGGCTTGTTGGACATTTGAACTTTTAGTTTCATGGGAATTAAAGATGATTATTACTTGATGGAGTACGTTAATGCCCACTAGCCAAATACAGTTATTTTATATAAAACACCGAATGGTTATAGAATTTGTGGTTTAGCGGTGCAAGCACAAAAGGATGAAGCGACAATTTCAGAGTTAATGAGTATGGCAAGATTATGTAAAAGAATATCCAATAGAATTATGTCAAGTTTTAATGCATCATGGTTGTGAAAATATGATATATACTGATGTACCTTGTAGAAATTTAAATGAGTTTTTGTTAGAAAAACAAAGAGATAAAAAGAATAGATAGTAAATAAATTTAGCATGACTAGATTTTATAATCAATTTTTGGTAAAATGGTATAGGGTGGAGTATTATGGAAATGAAAGTTAAACATCGGACTGATTATTTATCTTGGGATGAGTATTTTATGGGAATTGCGAAATTATCGGCGCTTCGTAGTAAGGATCCTTCGACACAAGTAGGAGCATGTATAGTAAGTAGCGATAATCGTATTTTATCAATTGGTTATAATGGAGCTCCGAATGGATTTCATGATAGTGATTTTCCCTGGGATAGAGAAGGAAATCCTTTAGATACTAAATATTTATATGTTTGTCATGCCGAGTTAAATGCTATTTTGAATTTCCGAGGACATAAAAGAGATTTTGAAGGAGCTAAAATATATGTAGCATTGTTTCCGTGTAATGAATGTGCTAAAGCAATTATTCAATCTGGTATAAAAGAAGTAGTATATTTGAGTGATAAATATCATGATGATACAAATTTTATTGCTTCGCGAAAATTGTTTGATAGTTGTGGGGTAAAATGTCGGGAGTTGAAGGTTGATGGTCATCAAGAAATAAATATAAAACTTTACGAATAAGGAGTTTAGATAATGGCAAAAATAAGGGATGAATTTGAAGAAAAATTGACTCCAGAAGATATAGAATATTTTATTTTGCCGGCGCTTAAAACTGATATATCTATAAAAAAGAATGAGAAGAAAGATGTAAAAGCTGTTATAGATGATGCAGATGCGATGAAACCTCGGATCGTCGAAAAAAGATTATCTAAAAGAAAGTTAGTTGCTGTTTTTTTCTTACTGTGTTTTATAGGTGTAGGTATCTTTTCAGGTGGCAAAGTTTTAGCGTGGAAAATTGATTCCGATAATACTTATAAACAAATTGATTTAATCAATGAAAATGTTGTTATTGAAGAAGTTGAAGATACAGAAGAAACTGAAATAGTCAATCCACCAGTGGAAGAAGATCCAGCTAATCCATATTGGGATTATATAAAGATGAATCTAATTAATGTTGATTTTACTAATCTTTTAAGTATCAACAGTGATACTAAAGGATGGTTGCAAGTAAATGGTACTAATATTAATTATCCATTTGTCCAAACGAGTGATAATGACTATTATTTAAAAAGAGACTTTAACAAGAATAGAAATTCTGCTGGATGGGTTTATTTGGATTATCGTAATAATATTAACAATTTAGATCAAAATACAATTATATATGCCCATGGGAGATTGAATGGGACAATGTTTGGATCTTTAAAAAATATATTTAATTCTGATTGGTTTGATGATACAAATAATCATGTTATTAAATTATCTACTTTGACGGAGAACACATTGTGGCAAGTATTTAGTGTGTATCATATACCGACGACTAGTGATTATCTACATACTAATTTTGATACGTCAGAAGAATTTATGAGTTTTGTGACGATGTTAAAGGACCGAAGTCAATATAATTTTAATGTCGAATTTAATGAAAATGATAAGATACTTACCTTATCTACTTGTTATAATGATCAAGAAAGAGTAGTATTGCATGCTAAGTTAATAAAAAGGGAGGCAAGACAATGATAGAAGAATTAAAAACACGAAAAGGTTTTATTGCAGCACTCGACCAAAGTGGGGGAAGTAGTAAGAAGACTTTGGAAAATTATGGGATAGATGAAAGTAGTATTAAAGATGATGAAACGATGTTTCAATATATTCATGAAATGCGTAGTAGAATTATTACTAATGAGTATTTTACAAGTAAACATATCCTTGGGGTAATTTTATTTAAAAATACAATGGAAAGAGATATTGATGGCGTCAATACTGTCGAATATTTAAAGAATAAAGGTATTCCAGCATTTTTGAAAATAGATTTAGGGTTGGATAGTGAGGCTGATGGTGTACAACTTCTTAAAGATATTCCAAATTTAGATGAAATACTTGATGAAGGACTTAAATATGGAGTTATTGGAACAAAGATGCGTTCAGTTATTCATGAGTATAATGAATATGGAATAAAAAAGGTAATTGAACAACAATTTAGTTTAGCTAAAAAAATAATTGCTAAAGGTTTAGTGCCAATTATCGAACCAGAAGTTGATATAAATGCTAAAGATAAAAAACATATTGAGTCATTTATGAAAACAGAAATAATCAAACAACTAACTAAAATGAAAAAAGATGATTATTTGATGTTTAAGTTTACTATACCGGATTTACCAAACTTCTATGATACATTGCTACATTATAAGAATGTATTACGAATTGTGGCTTTATCGGGAGGATATGAAAGAGATAAAGCATGTGAATTATTAAAACAAAATAAAAAGATGATTGCTAGCTTTTCTAGAGCTTTACTTGAAGGCTTAAATGTCAATCAAAGTGATGAAGAGTTTTCTGGTGCTTTGAAAAATTCTATAGAACAAATATATAATGCTTCGGTAAAAAAATAACACTTGCGAGTGTTATTTTTTCATGATAGAAGGAGAATAAGGTTTCCTTTCATCAGTACGATATAAAATATAATCAATGCTAGTATTATAGAAATCTGCTAGTTTTTTTAAGTATTCTAAGGGAATACTTATCTTTTCTAATTCATATTTACTGTAGTTTGATTGGTCTATCTTTAAATAGTCGGCGATATCTTTTTGGTATAGGTCTTTATCTTCGCGTAGTTCTTTTAGTCTGTTCATTTTTATCTCCTTGTCAGTATCTTACAACAGTTATAATTTAACTATTGACAAAAAGGTAAAATTTACCTATACTTATTATTGTAAAGGTAAAATATAACTATACTATTTATTACAATTTTGGAAGTGAGGTAATTTTGAGATGGAAAAAAGTAATGAAAAAAAGGTATTAATATTTTCAGTAATAGCAGTTGTGTTATTAATCGTAGTTGTAGTGGGAGCAACATATGCCTTCTTTACAGCGCAAGGAGGAGCTAGTGCTAATACCAATGTCAATGTTCAAACTAATACTACCGATAGTTTGTCATTTAGTGTAGGTAATGCTATAAGTATTACTGCTAATCAACAAAACTTTGCGCAAGGCGCAGGTAACCAAGCGGGCAGTACGACTGCCAGTGCGACATTAACTGCCAATAATGCAACGAATACGGCGACTAGAAATTATTGTTTGTATTTAAATATAACAAGTAATGATTTTACTTATACAACTGTAGAAGAAACAGCAGAATTGATATTAACAATTACAGATCCCGATGGAACAGAACTTCAAACTTTAGGAAGTTATGAATATACAACAGTAGAAGAAGTATCAGGATTTGATATAACAACAGCAAATGGGTTAATAACAATAGCCGATAATTATGAAATAAGTGCAACGGACACACCAACAACGCAAGAATGGAATGTAACAGTAACATTTGTTAATTTAGATAGTGATCAAGAAGGAAATACCAATAAAACATTTGAAGCAACATTGATAATTCAAGAAGAACCATATGAGGAAGAAATACTAGCATATCATGAATCGTGTACACCAGGAACAATGGCATGTGATATAGCGAGACTTTATAATGAAGCTAGTCCCGAAACAAATGGACTTTACTATCATGATGCGGATTTAGCAAATGGAGCTGGAGATAACTCATACAGATATAGTGGAGCGAATCCAAATAATTATGTATGTTTTGGAGCAATCGGAGCAGATTGTCAAAATACAGATAATCAATATCGGATAATCGGTGTATTCAATAATCAAGTAAAATTAATCAAAGCAACAAGTTATGGAGATTATGCTTGGAATGGGACAAATTTATCTGCTGTTAATACGTGGGATGAAAGTACAAAACCAGATATATATACGACACTAAATACAACATATTACAATACCATACCAGCAGAATGGCAAAATCTAATAGTAGAGTCTACATGGCAAGTTGGAGGAATGGCTTGGATTGATACAAATACAGCAAAACAATATTATGATGTAGAAGTAGGAACAGGCCAAAGTGGATATGAAGAAATAATGAAAATAGGATTAATGTATGTATCAGATTATGGATATGGAGCAAGTCCAGATAATTGGACAACAGCATTGTCTAATTATGATAATTCAACAAATACAGATAATAATTGGCTATATTTAGGTGGTGATTATGAATGGACACTTTCCCTTCGTTGGGTCGGTACGTATTCTGCGTTCAGCGTGGGCAGCGATGGCAGCGTCCATAACAATACAGTGAACGGCAACTTTGGCGTGCGTCCGTCTTTTAGTCTAGCATCCACAGTTGAAACTTCTTCTGGTACAGGAACAAGCACAGATCCATTCATTTTGCAAACTACTTAGTAATACTTTATACTACTTTACAGTAAAATGTAAAGTAGTTATTTTTTTACGTATTATTCATGTAATTTTCTTTTGTTAATGTTATGATAGTAAACATTTGAAAGGGGATGTTATGATGAATGATATGGATAAAATATTAGATACATTAAAGGGGGTTACTGGTATACAAAGTGAATATGTGTTGTTAGTAATTGTAAGTATTATGGCAGTTATAATAATTAAGTTTATTAATAAGATTATTAATAAACTATATACAACAGGTAAACATAGTGGTAGAGAAGTATTTAAATTTAGTCAAAGATGTAATTTGGTAGCTAATATAATATTGATATTTGTTATATTTGTTATTTGGGAAGGACATTTAGATAACATAGTTACGATTATTAGTTTTATTTCGGCTGGGGCTACTATTGCTCTGAGGGAAGTAATACTTAATTTAATTGCTGGTATTTATATAAAGGCTGCTAAACCGTTTGTAGTAGAAGATAGAATTGAAATAGGTAATATTAAAGGAGATGTAGTTTTAATTACTGCAATGAGTTTTAAAGTACTAGAATTAGGAGATAGAGTAAATGGAGAACAAAGTAATGGGATTATAGTTAATATTCCCAATTCCCAAATATTTGCTAATTCTTTAAAGAACTATACGACAGCATTTAAATATATTTGGACAGAAATGAAAGTAAATGTCGATATGGATGCGGATATAAATACACATAAGAAAAAATTATATAGTATAGTTAATAATAATACGGTTATTAAAAGTATTCCTAAGAAGATGGATAAAGCAATTGATGCAGCTAGTAGTAATTACCGAATATATTATAATAATTTAAAACCAATAATATATACCGAATATATTGATAATCATATTGAATTTACAATAAGATTTTTAGTACATCCTAAAAAGGAAAGAAATGTCTTAGATGAACTTTGGATAGCTATAATTAAGGAAGGACAAAAAGGGGAAATTAAACTTTACAGAAAAGCATAGAAATTTTGGAAATTGATGTAAAATTTGAAAAGAAAATGATATAATTTAATTGGAGAATGTATTGATGGAAAAAATTATAAGATGCGTTTTAAATGAACTCAATGAGCATGGATATGATGCCTATTTGGTCGGAGGTTATGTTAGGGATTCTTTACTGGGAATTAAAACATTTGATGTTGATATATGTACATCAGCTCTACCTAAGGATATTCATGCTATTTTTAATATTACTTCCAATAATTATGGGGGAGCAAATATCTTATTAGATAATTATAATATCGATATAACGACTTTTAGAGAAGAGGCGAGTTATAAGAATAGACATCCGGAAGAAGTAAAATATATCAAAGATTTGAAAACTGATTTACAAAGAAGAGATTTTACAATCAATGCCATTGTCATGGATAAAGAAAGTAAAGTAATAGATTTGGTAGATGGGGTAAATGATTTAAATAAGAGAGTTATTCGGATGATTGGGAATGCTGATGAAAGACTAAAAGAAGACCCATTACGCATAATGCGAGCAATAAGATTAGCTACGGTATTAGATTTTACAATTAGTGATGATTTAGAAGAAGCTATTAAAGCAAATAGAGAGCTAGTTAAAACCCTTTCTGGCGAACGAATAAGAGGAGAATTAGATAAGATACTAGGAAGTCCTAATTATAAAAAGGGACTAGATTTATTTAAAGAATTAGAGATAGATAAAGTAATAGATATTAGTTATGGGGATATAAACTATACAAATGATCTAATGGGAATGTATGCCCAAGTGAAAGTTTTGAATATCCCATTTACAAATAACGAAAAAAGCAATATAATTAGAATTACCGAGGTAGTTAATAAAGGTGTAATAAATTACGAAACTTTGTTTAACTATGGTTTGTATATAAATACAGTTGCAGGTATGATATTAAATATCAATGTCAAGAAAATCAATCAGATGTATAAAAAAATGCCTATTAAAGATAAAAGTGACATTGTGGTTGATGGTAATGAAATAATGGATATTTTAAATATTAAGCCAGGGAAAGTAATAAAGGATATTTATAGTGAGTTAATTACAGAAATACTCTCAGGTAGGCTTAAAAATAAAAAAGGGGATATAAAGAAGTATTTGTTAAAAAGGAAGTGAGTAAAAATGTTTAAAGATAACAAAAAATTAGTAGCGGAAACAATATTTATAAAAGAAGCTTTGAAAGAAAATTTATCTTTAAACGAATTTTTATTACTCCTTTATTTTGATAATTCTTTTGATTTAGTGTTTGATATTAAAGTAATTGCTAAAACTTTAAATATGAGCGAAGAACAAGTATTAGAAGCTTATAGTAGTTTGATGACAAAGAAATTAATAAAAGTTAGGGCAGAAAAAGATGGCTATGGTAAAGTTATTGAAAAAGTATGCTTAGATAATTTTTATAATGAAATTAAAAGTGATGTAAAGACACAAGAAAAGGAAACTAGTAAGGAGGATATATTTAGTATATTTGAAAGTAATTTTGGGAGGACTTTATCAAATATGGATTATGAAATAATCAATGCGTGGATTGATAAAGGGTTTAGTGAAGATTTAATTATTGCAGCTTTAAAAGAAGCTGTTTATAATGGGGCTCCAAACTTAAGATATATCGATAAAGTCTTGTATGAATGGAATAGAAAAGGTTATAAGACAGTAGAAGATGTCAATAATCGATTTAAGGAAGATAAGGCAGAAGATAAATTATTTGAAACAAGTGTACTAAATTTTGATTGGTTAAATGAAAAGTGAAGAAGTATTAAAGCATTTGGATGAATTATTTGGGGATGCTAGATGTGAACTTAATTATAGGAAAGATTATGAGTTACTAATTGCTACTATTTTATCAGCACAATCTACTGATAAGAGGGTAAATTCAGTAACTCCAATTTTATTTGGTAAGTATGATATATTTAGTTTGAAGGATGCCGATATAAAGGATATTGAAAGAATTATTTATCCAGTAGGTACTAATAAGAGAAAAGCAGAATATATTAAAGCAGTAGCTAGAGAATTAGTAGATAAGTATGATGGTCATGTTCCTAATAATAGAGAATTTTTGGAAAGTCTGCCAGGTGTAGGCCGGAAAACATGTAATGTCGTTTTATCAAATTTGTATAATGTTCCTGCCATAGCAGTAGATACGCATGTAGCGAGGGTTTCTAAAAGATTGGGACTTACTAAATGTGATGATGTCAACAAAATAGAACAAGATTTAATGAAGTTTTTTCCAAAGGATAAATGGAGTAGAGTACATCATCAATTAGTGTTATTTGGAAGGTATATTTGTAAAAGTATTAAGCCTGATTGTGAGAAGTGTCCTTTTCAATGTCAATATAGCAAATTAAAAACCTGTAAGAAAGATTGATTCTTGCAGGTTTATTTTTTATTCTAAGCCAGTGTTTGGTCGATTAGAGTTCCCACCACCGGTGTTGGGTTTATCATCACTAGTGTTATCATCTGGATCACTTGGATCGATGATATCATCAATATTAGAGTCCATGCCTAAATTAACTTTTATTTCTAAACCATCGCTGATGTTTGAAGCAAACAAGGAATACGCCGATTTAATGACATAAGTAACAGTTCCACTATCAGTTGGAGTAAAACTAACTGATGTACCATCAGTACGAGTTATATAGGTTAGATTACCGTTACTTTCTTGTTTATAAACATTATAACCGAGAGTACCTATATAAGAGTTATTATAGTTCAAACGTTGTTCATAATACTTACTAGCGTGATTATCATAATAAGTATTGAAATAATTTTGAAGGTATGTTGGGTCGATAGCATCTGGAGTAGCAATAGCATTCCATTTTAGAGTAAGAGTTGAACCATTATAGGTGTAATCCCCGTTTGTTGGAGCTTCTAATTTAGCGTATCTAGTTGATACTTCAGTTGGTTCAGTTCCTTCTTTAAATAGTTCAGTGCTTCGCATGTCACTTGGAGTAAATTCGCTAGCTAATTGAATAGGGAAAGTTTCCTTTTCAATTTCAACCGCCACAATACCACTTGGTTGGTTAAATTGTTGGTTGGTAGAATAAACTCGAGAGCCAACAGCTTTCATAATAGCTGAACGGGCACGGTTACCGACAGAGACAGTTAGATAGTTTTCGGATGTGGTCTTATCATAACCTATCCATAGAGCAATAGCATATTCTGGTGAGTAGGTTACATTCCAAGCATCACGAGTTGCTGATGTTGGAACTCCATTATTTTCGGCCCAAGTTCGGTCGACATTACTTGTACCAGACTTAGCAGCGATAGTTGTGCCACTTACAGATACGCCACCAACACCATTTTCAGCAGCCGATACTAGAATGTCAGTAATAAGATAAGCTGTTTCTTCACTCATGACTCGTTCTTTTTCGTATTTATACTCGATTACTTCCCCAGTTTCACTGATAGTTATTTTGGTATAAGAGTAAGGTTCGATGTAATAACCACCACGACCAAATGCTCCATAAGCAGCACTCATTTCGACTGGACTAATTCCTTCAAATCCTCCGATTGATGCTGATTCGTATAATTCTTCGCCGTAATCGATTCCAAGACTGTGAACAAAATTACTGATATAATCAGGGTTTTCAGCATAGACAGCTTGGAAGGCTTTTAAGGCTGGGATATTACGTGATTCAATTAAAGCAGTACGCATGGTAATTAGTCCCATGTATTTGCCATCAGAGTTTTTAATTGGAGTACCATTACTATAAGTGGCTTCATCATCTAAGAATAAAGTTCCAGGAGATCCATTTAGGTATTCAATGTATGGACCATAGTCGAATAATGGTTTAGCTGTTGAACCTGGTTGGCGTCTTACAGTAGCTCGGTTTGTACCTAGAGCTTGATAATTACGACCTCCGGATAGGGCAACAATTGAACCATCAGTAGTACTCGTTATAACCATTGCTTCTTGAATTGATTCATTAGGGAATTCGTATAATTCGCCGTTTTCTAATTGATTTAAAACATTTTGAACATCAGGATCGATGGTTGTAACGATATGCATTGGCACATTTTTAGGATCAAGACCTGTTCGATTTTTAACTTCGTTTACGATGTAGTCGATAACTGCTTGATTTGAACCATTGCCACTCGATCTTGTCGTTACCAATGATTCAATAGGAATTTCTAAAACAGCATTTTTTTCTTCTTCGGTAATATATCCATGGTTAACCATTAAAGTTAAAACTGTTTTTTGGCGGTCTTTGACCCCTTCCGGATTGGTATAAGGGTTTAATACATATGGATTTTGGAACATTCCTGCCATAATAGAAGCTTCTGCTAAAGTTAAGTCAGATACTGATTTGCCAAAATAATATTGACTGGCTTGTTCGACACCATAGATACCTGCTGTGTTAACACTTGATGAACCAGAGAACCACATGGTATTTACATAAAACTCAATAATTTCTTCTTTGGTATAATTACTTTCAACTTTAAATACAGCCATGTAAATGTCGGTGAATTTACGAATGATACCTTTTATACCTTCACTCGTGCTATCGGTATAAACTTGCTTTACAAGTTGCATGGTAATCGTCGATGCTCCTCCGGCATCACTATTTCCTAGAAGTTGACCAAATGATGCTTTGATAAAACGAGCTACGTCCATTCCTTTGTGTTGGAAGAAACGGGAGTCTTCAGTAGCAACTATAGCATCAACTAAAACTTGAGGTAGTTCATCATAAGTTACTAAAACACGGTCTTCAGCCCCCAAACGAGCTAATTCAGTTGTACCATCTTTATAATAAAGAACAGATGATTCTTTCGAATATAATTTGTCTCGATCAAAGTCTGGTGAGGAAATTATAATATATAAAGCAAAAACTAATACTAAAGATATAACTGCTATTCCACAGACTAGAAGAGCAGATAAAATAATAGATTTTACTTTAACTTTTTTGCTTGGACTATTTGGTTTATTATCCTTATTCCTCTTTTTGATTTTTAAATTACCCAATTTTATTTTTTTCATTCTATCCTCCGATTACTTGATTTAAGACTGGTAAATAGTCTAAACCTTTTAAATTCAACTTTATTTCATAAGCATTATCTTTTAAAAACTCATAAGGAATGCTTTTGCGTTCTTCGTTATCGATAAAATCTAAAAAGACATTTCCCATTAAAAGAAAGTATTTTTCATTCATCGCGATAATTAAGAAAACTAAGCCCCCATGTTTGGCAATATTACGAATGTGTTTTATTTGATGCTCATGGACATTGCTAATAGGAAAAGATGTTTTGCTTTGGGTCTCTTTAGCATCAAATTCGACGTAATAACCTTTATATATCCCATTGAAGTCAAGTGTTGATGGAGTTTTATAGAATCCATCTTGAATTCTTTTACCCTTATTACTATAGCTTACTTTGACAACTCCAATAGGGGTAGGCTTTTTATATATATATGCTATATCATTTTCAATATAATATTCATTGGCCTGTTCGATTAAATATTCTAAGTCCATACCACGATTACTATAGGAAGTAATCTTAGTATAATTTTTTTGGATGTTATTTGGATATAACAAAATAAATCACCTTTATAATTATAGCATATTTACGTTGCAATGTGTAATTTATCTATTACTTGACAGTTAAATAGTGACAAATGAGCATTTAGATATTGACTTTTTTAAAAGTTGTGTAATATTTTGTCGAAGTTAATGAATTAATATTTAATATTTAGTAAAATAGGTTTGGTGAGGAAAATGCGTCCTGAATATTTTATAAATGTTATGTTACAAAAGGTAGATTTTGCCATTATTAAAACTTACTTGGTAAATACGAAGAAAAAGAAGAAATAGGTCAAATTGTTAGTTCGCCATATATTGACAAAATTATAAAATATATTATATAATTTTGGTGTTAGAAGGTGAATGTTTTGTATAATGATAGATTGTATTTAACTCCACAAGAAATTTTAGAAAAAGAGTTTAAAATTGATGCAAGGGGATATCGGCCTCAAGAGGTTGATAAGTTTTTGGATATGGTCATTAGAGATTATACGGAATATTCTAATATTATAAAGCATTTAGAAAAGAATATTAAAGATCTGACTGATGATAATATTAAATTGAAACAAGAAATTAGACGTTTGCAAGAAGAAGCATCTAGTAATAGTAGTACTCCTTCAAGAAGTGCAAGTAATGTCGACCTTCTAAAACGGATTAGTCAGTTAGAAAAAGTAGTATATGGAAATAATGAATAATTTTTAGGCAAATGCTATATAAGTAAGTTATATAGAGGAAAGTCCATGCTCGCACAGTCTGCGATGATTGTAGTGTTTCGCGCCTGAGGAAAGAATAACTCAGGGTAGTTTTTAACTAACGGCTTCGAGGAGACCTGTCAAATGGTTTTAGTAGATATAAAAGTGCCATAGAGACGAGTTACTTTGGAAACGAAGTAAGTGGAACGTGGTAAACCCCGCGAGTGAGAAACCCAAATTTTGGTAGGGGAGCTTGAACTGAGGAATCAAACGAGGTGAGAGCCTGTATAAGGAGATAAATATTTGCCACTTTACGTAAGTAGAGTACAGAACATGGCTTATTAAAATTATTTTTTTTATTTTCATAAAAAAGGAGTGGAAAGTTTTGAACGAGATCGGTGAGACCCTCAAATATGCGAGAGAATCTTCGGGTGTTAGTTTGAATGAAGCCAGCAAAGATTTAGACATAAAACAAGAAATACTCGAAAATATTGAAGATGGGAGAACTGGAGCATTTAAAGATATATTTGAACTTAAAGAATATATTGCGAGTTATGCAAAATATTTAGGTTTAGATGAAGCCACTTTGATTGATGAGTTCAATGAATATATGTTTGAATATACCTCTAAGATACCTATTAAAGAAATTGAAAAAACTATCGAGTTAAAGATTAAAGAAGAGAAAAAAGATGAGAAGATTGTATCGCCTTATACTAAGGAAAAGAAAAAGTATAATAATTGGGTATATATAGTTGTTTATGTAGTTATATTTTTAATGATTGTAGTAGCGATTTTCTGGTCAGTTAAACAAGTTACGATTAATAAGCATGTAACAGATACGATAAGTTATAGAAGGTAGGTAGTGTTATGAAAAATATGAATTTGCCAAATAAGATTACGATAGTTAGAATTATTTTATCGGTATTTATTTTAGTTTTATTACTGATTCCTTGGTATTCTTTGGGAGTTATGTGGCCAGAATATCAAGTTGGAGATGTTACAGTTAATATCAGATATATAATAGTTGGTGTATTATTTTTAGTAGCATCATTATCAGATTTCTTAGATGGTTATTTGGCAAGAAAGAATAATCAAGTTACTGATTTTGGGAAAGTAGCTGATGCTATCGCCGATAAAATATTGGTTAATGGCTTATTAATTGTTCTAGCATATGAAAGAATCATTTCAATAATCATTCCAGTTGTAATAATTACTAGAGATATTGTAGTTGATTCTTGTAAGATGATATCTGGTAATAATGGTAAAGTTGTAGCAGCATCTATACTTGGTAAACTTAAAACTATTTGTATGATGTGTGGGGTAACACTTATATTATTTTATAATTTACCATTTGAACTTATTGGTTTTCCGCTAGCGGATTTATTCTTGATTGCAGCAACAATTCTTTCAGTTGTATCAGGTTGTCAATATTATTATAATTCTCGAGAATTTTTATTCCCAAAAGAAACTAAAGCAGCTAAAAAATAGTTGTTTTTTTATTTACCTGAAATAGGGTACTTGCATTACCCTTATAACGTTACAAAAATAAAAACTTCTTATTATATAATTTATTTATAGTAATGCTAGATGATAACTAGCAATAAAATTTTTTTGAAGTGGTGTAAGAATCGACAAAATAATTAGAGTTGATATGTTATACTGAGTTGTAATAATGAGGAGAGTTGATTTTATATGGAAAAACAAACTAATGAAAAAAAGGTATTAATATTTTCAACGATTGCAGTAGTGTTATTAATAGTAGTGGTTGTTGGAGCAACATATGCCTTCTTTGTTGCCCAAGGAGGTGGAAGTTCCAACACTAATGTAAATGTTCAAACAAATACGAC
>CALVVH010000014.1 GCA_944363805.1 uncultured Bacilli bacterium | reverse complement strand
GCAACTGATGCCACTGCTGGAGAAAAAGAAAGAGGAACACTTGAAACATTATTAACATTCCCAATCAAAAGCAAAGACATCATTGTAGGTAAGTTACTTAGTGTTACTCTTTCATCAATAATAACTGGCTTACTTAGCTTAATATTAGCAATTCTTGCTATTATCTATATTCAAAATACTTTTGATATCTATAACGGTGCTAATCTATTAAATGCTCCAATAATTATCAGTTCTATAGTAATTATCATAGCATTCTCAATCATGATCAGTGGCTTATGTATAGCAATAGCAAGTATGTCAAAAACCTTCAAAGAAGCCCAAAGTGCTTTAACTCCACTTACATTCATTGCTTTCTTTCCAGGAATGATTGCTTTCATGCTAAACATATCCAACAATTGGTTATTATCAATTATTCCATTCATCAATTTCAGTGTAATATTCACAGATATTACTAATGGCAATCTAAACATATTACATTTAATACTCATGTTTGCATCAACAATAATCATAATAGTTATAGTTATCTATTACATTATCAAACAATACAAATCTGAAAAAGTATTATTCACAAATTAAAAAAATAGCTCTTCGCTATTTTTTATTTAACTTGACATTTTTATATAAATCATTACTATTCACTTAATAACCAATCAATTATATTTTTATGAATTATACCATCCCGTGAAAAATCAGTTTTATCAAGTGAAAGAACATATTTAGGATAATTATCATCTATTGTATCAAATACATTAAATTCCCTATCAATTACTTTATCAGAATCTAACAAATAAGTAACCTGATAATATTCTTTTATATTACCTTTAATAGCAATAAAATCTATTTCTCCATTTTTAGTTTTCCCTATATAAACATCATATCCTCGTTTTAATAATTCATTATATACAACATTTTCAATAGCAAAACTTTTATTAATTTCAAAATTATTATTCTTTATTTGAGCAATACCTAAATCAGTCATATAATACTTATTTAATGTTTTAAGTATAGCTTTACCATGTATATCATATCTATATATCTTATTAATTATTAAAGCCTTACATAAAGCATCTAAATATGTATATAAAGTTTGTGTTGATATGGACTTACCTTCACTTTTTAAATAATTAATAACATTTTCAGCTGAAAACTCTCTACCTGTAGTATCAACAATGTATTGCAGTAATAAATTAAATAACAATGTATCTTTTAAACCAAGTCTATCTACAACATCCCTTAATATAATAGAATCAAAAACACTATGTAAATAATCCCTTATATTATTATCATCACTAAACTCACATCTATTAGGAAGACCTCCCCATTTAACATAATTCCAAAAAGTCTCTTCGGATAAAGGATTCTTTTTAGATAAAAGAGTAAATTCTTTATATGATAAAGGATAAATATTAAATAAAACATATCTTCCTGATAAAACCGTGGATAATTCTTTAGATAATAATTTACTATTTGATCCTGTTATAAATATACTAGTATTATCAGTAGATGCTCTTAAAGAATTGATTACTTCTTCAAACTTTTCAACTTTTTGAATTTCATCTAAAAAAATATAATATCTCTTATTATCAATTATTTTATCTTTTATAAAAGTATTAAGTTTTTTATAATCCCTTAATTCTTCATATTCAATATATTCAAAGTTTATAAATATAATATGTTCATCATCGCAGCCATTTTCTTTTAATTCATCAATGATTTGTCTTAGGATAACTGATTTACCACATCTTCTTATTCCTACTAGAATTTTTATTAAATCACTATTATAAAAACCCCTAATTCTAGATATATAACTTTCTCTTTTAAGCATTTTTATCACCTATATAAATTATATAATACTAAAAATACATTGTCAAGTTATTTCTCAAATAAGAAATTATTTTATACATATATTGAATCGTTTCTTATTTAAGAAATAATTCAATATATAAAAAGTCAAGTGCTCTCTACTTCACTTTTATAGGCTATAACTTATTTTTTAGTTTGTATTCTCCAGTAAATACTTCAGTAGCACTACCACGCATGAAAACATGATTATCACTAGTTAATGTTATATACAATTCTCCACCTTTAAGAATTACTTTTATTTCTTGATCACGAGTAAATACATTGTTATAATTTGCTGCTACAACTGAAGCACTTGCACCAGTACCACAAGCAAAAGTTTCTCCACTACCCCGTTCCCAAACTCGCATTTTCATAGTTTTATCATCAATTATTTCAACAAATTCGGTATTAATTCGTTCAGGAAATACAGGATTATTTTCAAATAATGGACCAATTTTTTCTAAATCTAAATAATCAATTCCTTCAGTAAATATAACACAATGAGGATTTCCCATTGAAACACAAGTTATTAAATATTCTTGATTGTTTATTATAAGTGGATAATTTATAACTTGTTCTACATCTAAATCAACTGGTATTAATTTAAGATCTAAAATAGGACTACCCATATCAACTGTAACAGTTTCTACTTTACCTTGAACTACTTCTAAATTTAATGTTTTTATACCTGATGCCGTTTCTATTTGTAATGGATTGTTGTGTGATATTCCATGTTCATAAACATACTTTCCTACACATCTTATCCCATTGCCGCACATCTTACCTTCTGAGCCATCAGCATTAAACATGCGCATTTTTGCATCAGCTTTATCACTTGGCCTAATAAATATTACACCATCTCCCCCAATACCTTTATGTCTATCACTAATAGCAATAATTTCTTCAATCATTTCATCTGGAACCACATTCCCTTCAAAACAATTTATATAAATATAATCATTGCCAATTCCATGCATTTTTGTAAACTGCATATTATTTCTTACCTCTTGGCTTTTTATTTTCAACTATTTCTACATGAGGATAAGGTATTTCAATACCTTCTTTTGGAAACCTTTTATTTATTGCATAATTAAGTTGATACATGTTTTCAAATACATCACTATTATCATCTCCCCAAACCCAAACTCGAAGTTTAATTCCATCATCCCCTAATTCTAGGACTCTAACTTTTGGAAATTCTACATCTTTATTTCTTCCCTTTGGATTAGGATGATATAACTTTTCCATTTCTTCTTTCAATATTTTTATTGCTTTATCGACATCTGATTCATAAGCAATTTCATAATCTACTAATTTAACATTTTCATTTTCACTATAATTAAAGTTTTCAATAGTATATGTATTCATTTCACAATTAGGAATAATTACTCTCCGATTATTAATAGTTCTAATAATCGTGTGACGCATAGTAATATCTTCAACAGTCCCACTTACTGCCTTATCAACACATTCAATAAAATCTCCGACTTCATAGGGATTTCCTAAAACTATAGCAACACTACCAAAGAAATTTTTTAAACTTTCTTGAGCAGCCAAACCTACTACAACAGATCCAATTCCTAAACCAGATAAAATAGTTACAGAGAAAGAATTAAATACATCAAATTGGGTTAAACAAATTAGTATTGCTAATGCATATATTACAAACTTCTTTATTCTTTTAACAAACATCAGAAGTGTTGTTACGTTTTTCTTTCTTTTATGTCTTATCGTTCTACTAATTAATCCATCAATTATTTTATTTAAAATAAATGCTACTACTAAGATAATAATAACAGCAATAACTTTATCTAAATATTTTTCCACAAAATTTTCCATAGCATCACCTAATACAAGTATATCAAGAAATTTTTGACTTTACAAATAAATACTGCTATAATAAATTTTAATTTACAGAAAGGGGTCTATTTATGGAAACATATTTAAGCGTAGGAACAAATCAAATCTTAATGGATTTACATCAACCAATAAAAAATGGCCAATCTAAACCAACCGGTGGCTTGTGGGCAACGATTCACGATACAAAATACCCCAACTACAACCCTTGGATAGATTTTTTAACATATCATCCTCACATTTTATTTTATAAAGGTGCTAAACAATCACCTTTGTTGCTTCCTGCTACTTTAATTACTTTAAAAGAAAGCGCTAACATATTTCTAATCAATAACCATAATCAATTAGAATTTTTAAAAAAATACTACCCATCTAAAGATGGATGGATTGATTTTGAAAAAATAAGTAATGATTATGATGGCATATTTATTGATCTAAAATGTACTTTCTCGGATATTACCTTAGAAGATAAAGAAAAAATTGCCACATTTGCTGTTAGTTCTTTAATTATATTCAATTTAGGTTGTATAAAACATTATCAAAAAGCCACTGTTGATATTACCGAATTTGACTGTGAATTTCAACCAGAATTAGTTGAATACACCATTAAAATCGATAATGAACTTCAACACGTTACTGCTAGTAGCCCAGAACTACTGTCATTAATAAACAAAATAAAAAAACAAGAAGCCAGCAACACTCCTCTTCTTGAAAGTGATATTAATAGCAGATATAATGAAATACTCACTAGACTTACAAAGGATTTTAAAAGTAAATATAATTATTCACAATCAACATCTACTTTAAAACACTTATTAATTCGTCATATTGCCCGAAGTATTTAATTAATTTTAAATACTTTTTTTATTAAAAAACTAATTCCATAAGCTATTACCATCATAACAACAACAGTTATTAAACTTTCTGGATGTTGAAAACTTTCCACTAAACTAGTACCCACAAATCCCCAGAAATAAACCAAAAATACTTTGCTAATCAAAATAGCAATAAAAAACTTTTTAAAATTCATATTGACTAAACCAGCAGCAATATTCATCATAAAAGCTGGAGTAAATGGAATAGATAAAATAACAGTTATCTTTGTTAAAGATAAATTTTCAATATAATTCATACATCTAGTCAATAAATCAATATTTTTTATCTTTCTTACCACAAAATTACGTAAAAACTTTTTTACCAAATAATAAGATATAATACACCCAATTATCGTACATACCCAAGATATAATAAAACCTATTACATAACCAAAAGCAATAAAATTAATAGTTATAAAAACAAATAATGGAAGTGGCGGAATAATTGATTCAAGCACGATAAAAAGAGAACCTAACAAAGGCCCATAAACTCCCATTGCATCAATCGTATCCATAATAAAATTATAAAAACTACTAAACACTTCTCCCATAAAAACCACTATTGTTATTATAGTACAAAACACTAGAAATTACTATTACAATTATGTAATTTACTTAATAACCTGGGTTACATCATATCCTAAGTATTCAAGCATTGCTACCACTCTTTTACTTAGAGTACCTTTATTACATATAATGTAGTATTTTTGATTCTTATCTAGTACTGCTTTATAATTCATAAGTAATTTATCCGCATACATATTTTTACTATTTGGAGTAGGATGTTCCTTATAATCTAAAGGATGTTGTACATCTATTAAAACACCCATATTAGGATTATACTCACTATACATTATTTTCTTCATAATTATCACACTATAATTTATGTCACTAAAATAAAAAAGAAGATGATAAACAACTATTCATCATCTCCAAAAAAATCATCAAAGAATTCATCATCAGTAATAATATTATCTCCTAGTACTTTACTATCAGCATCGACATTGATCTTCGGCTTTTCTTCTTTAAACACTTCCACTTTAGGTTTTTCTTCCTTAAGTTTAGGCATATCAACTACCTTTGAATCAACACTTTTCATAAAACTATCTAGAGAACCAATGTCATTATCAACTTCTTTTTTATTTGGTATATTATTCATAAAAGGATTTGAATTAAAAAACTTATTATCACTAAAATCATTCTTTTTCGTAGGAAGTTCAATATCTGCCCCAACATCTAGTAAACTATTACTTTTCTTTTTCTTTTCTGCTTCTTGTCTATCCAATTCTTTAAATTTCTCATCTAAGTCTTTAAGCATACTATCGATATCTAAAGAATTAAAATTATTTCTTGGTGTATTCATTGAATTTCCCATACCAAAATCAGTATTAATTGGTCTAAAAGGATTAGGATTATTTAAATTATTACCTCGCATGTTAGCCATACTCTTACTTTTTTCTTCTGTAACAAATTTTTTTAAATCAAATATTTCTACTTCTTGTTTAATTCGTGACGGATATGGTTCTTCTTTTCGCTCAATTCCCCATTCCATCTTAAAGTCTGGCTCTAGTTTTGTTCTAAAAGGATCTGTTCTAAGTCTTTTAATAATTGCTTCAAATAACTTCATTTTTTGTAAATCTGTTACTGTAATAAGTGGTCTCGTGGCATTCTTATCTTTATCATCGGTTACTTTTACTTCCCCACACATCTTCGAAATTTCTTCCAAAGCTTTCATTTCGGTACTAATTAAGTAAACTAAGTTACCACAATTACCTTTAATAATTTCAGCAACATTATCCCCATATACATCATTAAGTTGAGCAAAGTTTTGAATAATAAAAGTAAATCTAATATCCCGGCTTCTGGCTGCTGATACCATGGCATCAACATCTTTAAGTGGTGGCATATTTGCAAATTCATCTAGAATAAAATTTGTTCTATAAGGAAGTTTTCCCCCATTTTCTTGCGCAACATCGATTAATGTTTCATAACATTGTTTAATAAATATCGTCATCAAACTATGATACGTCTTCTTTTCATCATGAATAATCATGAATACTGCTGTCTTTCCGTTACCGATATCTCGCATATTAAAGTCACTATACGAAAGCATTTCACTTAAAGCTTCCCCAGTTGAGAAGTTTCTTATCTTTTGTCTAAATGTTGCAAGTAATCCTCCCTTAGTATCATTCGGAGCATTGATTGTACTTGTGGCAAAGATATAAGGAGTTGATTTTTCACCTTTAAGCCCAAAGTATTCTTTGATATAATTACTCGTTGCATATCTTTCTTCCCCAACTGCACTCATGTAGTTAATACTATTTAAATTAACTTCTCTTTCTTTAGCATCTTCAAATAAACCTAAAGCAAGTCCTGAAAAGTAGTCAGCAGCTGACTTTTCCCAGAAATCCGATTCCGATTTATTGCTTGGATCATACAAAATATTTAAAGCAACGTCGTTTAACAATTCAATAGATTTATCTTGATTACCCCCAGTATAATACTTATATGGAAGTGTCAAAGGATTCCAAGAATTACCTCTTTGAGGTTCCCGGAAATTCAAAACGATAATTCTGTAACCTCTTTCTTTCAAATAAGAAGCACTATATTTATATATTTCACCTTTGGGGTCAGTAATAATCATACTTTCGCCTTTTTTAGCTAGCAAATTAACCATTGGCTTAACTATCGTTTGTGTTTTACCACTACCAGTAGACCCAATTACTAAATTATGATATTCCCCATTATCAACCCAAATTTCTTTTCCGTTATTAATTAATGGAATACCTGCTGCATCTAAAGTATCACTTAAAGGATTTACTTTAACTACATTTTCTTCTCCTTTAATATCTTTTTCTTTCGCCCACTTTGAATAACCATCACTAGATTTATCTTTAAATATTAAGCCTATTCCGTGACTTCCTTTTTCTTTTTTAAATATATAACTAGAAACACTTGAAAATATCGCCACCAAAGCCCCAATAAAAAGTAACAAAGTAATAGGTAAATAAGCTCCCGTAAAAGCCTTAAATGGAAGGAGACCATAAAAAGCACCTTCTTGAGCTAATGAATGAATATTCAAAACCGCTATTGCACAAAGGTATAACAACAAACCACAATAAATACAAAATAACAAAAAATCTTTGGGTTCAACTTTAAATTTCACAAGTCTTCTTCCTTTCTTTAATTATTATACAACAAAATACATAATATTTGGAAAAATTTTAATCAAAATTAAAACCTAAAACATAATTCATAGTATTATACTCATATATTCTAATTCGATTATCATTATTATCTATAACACTATATAAAATATAATCATCACCAGTTTCTTGTGAATACGAAAATATAACCGGAGATATTCTATCATAAGTATCTAACAAACTATCACTAAAACTATCATACGAACCAAAATAACTTTTAGTAGCATCATCGAGCATATTATAAGCCCTTTCAGTATCTAAAAACATTAAACTTAAAAATTCATTTATATAAGTGGTAAGTTTATTAGTTTCTATAATATTTATATTACTATATGAATTATCTTCATTTAATTCTAATGTATTTTTAAAATCATAACTACTTACAAAATTATTAAATTCATTACTTTCTAAAGGATGTATAGCATATAAATTTTTTTCTGTATCTGTAATCACTAAGTAATTTACATTTGCATCATATTCTATTTCTTCTGTTACAATATTTTGATTTAATAAATATCCATTAACAAAATAATACGTGGTATTTTCTCCTCTAATGTATTGTATTTCTTTCGCAATATAAGATGTATCTTCATAATCATTTGTAAAAAAGTTTAAAACATTATTTTCATCAATTGCATTACTTATTACATAATCTTTATCCAAAACGTTATATATTTCTTGGGCATTATTACTTTTTATAATTTCATAATAATTATTGACTATTCTTTGAACTGTAAAAAACTCATTAGCCGCATTTTGCAACACTCGTAATGTTGGATTATCAATCGAAGATGTATCATCTATATTATCTATATTATCATTAGTATTATTGCCCAATAACCAAATTAAACCAACTGAAACTACTGCTAAAATTAAAATAATTACAATGACTATTCTTAAATATTTCTTATCATTCATCACAAATCTTCCCCTTAACTACAACCATTTTTAACATAACTAGTAAACATATCAACATAATTTGTAGCTCTATTTGGACAGGTAGTATTTTTATTTGCTGGTCTTTCAAAATCTAAACAAAAATTAGTAGCTATATCATATGCCGAATAATTACCAGTTACATATTTTAAAGTTACCGGATAAGATGTATTAAGTTCTTGAACAAAATACTCTAATTGTGCTTGCAATGATGTTGGATCCATTCCATTATTTCGAGCATAATTTATAACATTAATTCTTCTGCCAAAGCTCCATTGAAACAATCCAAACCCTGCAGCTACATCAGCTGGTGCACTATAAATATTATCGATTGTATACCCACTTGAATATTCAACAGCATCAGTTCTAAAGCCACTTTCTGCATTAACATTTACCATTATACCTATCGTAGCATTTTCTGAAAAACCACTATCTAAAAGTGCTTGACACACTGCTTGTTGTCCTCCCTCAGAACCAGCATCTATCGATATATTTCTTACAACTGGTCTTGGATTATCAGCACTAATATATTCTAAAGGATCTACTTGTGAATCATTTATTCTAATTTCAAAGTGTAAATGACAACCAGTAGAACTACCACTAGAACCCATCATTCCAACTTTTTCCCCTTGTTGAACAGTATCTCCAACATTAACAGTTACTGAACCAGAATACATATGGGCATAAACACTCGAAGTACCATCACCATGGTCAATCATAACATAATTACCATAACCACCGCCACAGTCATTTTGATAACTACCATAGCTTGGACAAGTATCATTTACTTTCGTAACAGTACCAGATTTAGTCGCAATAATAACATTTTGATTACAAGTGGCAGCTATATCTACCCCTTTATGAAAACTATAAATACCATTAATAGTTCTAGGACCATAAGGTGAAGAAACATTAGTAGTACTAGGATTTCCGCCATAAACATTACCATTAGTTGCATTCGTACTACCTATTGGCCACCAATAAGCATCATTTTCTGTAACCGTATAAAAAGTACAATAAGTTGATAAATCATAAATCGCCAAATCAACATTTCTTCCTGTTGTAATATTATTACTAATTTGTTCATGAATTTCTACATAATCAGCATTGCTATAATGAACACCCATACTATCATAACTTTGAATACTATAATTCAAATTAATATAATGAAGATTATTAACATTAGTATTCCTAATTAAATTAGCCATTTCATTATTAAAGTTATTAATACCTGCATTATCAACATTTTGTGCCAAATTATCATCAACTGGACCTACAGCTACAATATAAATATTTTGATTTTTCCAATCCCCAGTTGCTAATTCATAATACTTATTATAATAATCCTCTGCACTAAAATTAGTATAATCATTTACTCCCAACCAAATAACTATATTGTATGAACCACTTCCAATTTTAGAATTTACTGCTGCAATAGCACCACTTGTTGCATTAGTATTGTTAGCATTAAATGAACCATTACCGATAAACCAATTATAACCATAGCCAACACCATAAACAGCATTAACGGCATCAATTGCTCCTGCTAGTACCATTCCTTGTGTCCTTGAATCTCCCACATAGATGGTTCCAGCAGCACTATTTACTATATTTTCTGAATTATTGTAAATATTATCTAGAATAGTATTATATTGATTACTTTCACTTGCCAAAGTTTCCATCTGACTAATTATACTGTCATTAATTGGTAAAGCATCAGCAGCTGACATAGATGAAATAACTTCTTGATAAGAAGAAGCAACATATATATTATTTTCTATTTCATTATAAATATTTGATAAACTATCATATAAATCACTATCTCCATCAGCTACACTAACAAATGGTATTGAACAATCATCTAAAGTTAAATCTTTATCTGAACTATTATATCCCCCATAACTTAAAGCATTAGTTTTAATTACTACCATTAAAGCTTTAATTGTTTCATTAGAATATGTCCCATCTTTAACTAGAGAATAAGTAGTCCCAATAACATATTTATCTAAAGGCATTTCCGTTGTTTCTGTAGTATTACATGTTGTAAGAGTAACAACTGACTCATTAAAGTTACATTGCTTATCATAATATCCTTCACCAGTGCTTTCAGAAGAACCTCCTACAAGGATAACTATAAATATAATAATTAATACAGCTATGCCAAGAATAGCTAAAACCCAAGGATTAGCAATTATGAATGCAAGTAACTTCATTGCAATTTGACCCGCTACTTTAGCAACAGCACTCCCCGCTTTCTTAGCCACATTCTTGACAGCTGTTTTCGCTGTATTTCCAGCCACTTTTTTAGCTTGTGCTAAAGACTCTTTTACAACATTATTATTTTGAGGAATTTCTTCATTTACTTGTTGTCCATTATTTTGTAATGTTTCTTGTTCTTCACTTTCTATACTTTCATCTTGTTCATTTTCTTCAACAGTTTCTTCCTCTGGTTCTTCAATTTCTTGCATAGAAAAAGCACCTAATCGTCTTTGTTGCCTTTGATTAGGATCATAAAGTAATTTATTTTCGTTATTTACTCCTCTTTTTCTATTCAATTAAACCACCTTAACTAAAATCCCCCACCTGATCCAAACGAATCTAGTTCTTCTTGGGTAATAACAACTTGAATACGCAAACGTTTATTACCACAAACAAAGAGTGCATCACCTTGATTATAATATTTAATCGATTCTTTTTCGGCATCATTCAAATCAATTAACTTAGCCAAATCATCAACTGCTTGCTTCCGTAACCCCATAATTAAGTAATATGAAGCATTATCGAATATTGCTTTACCATGGGTAATGATATTTGGAGCTGCAAAGTCAGTTGGTTGTTGCGTAATAATAATTGTTCCCGTATTATATTTTCTGCTCCGTCTTTGAATTTGAGCTAAAAATTCCGCACCAAGTTCATTATGGCCAGCTAATAATACATGAGCTTCATCTACCATCATTACTGTGTTGACATCTTTATCCAAACATAATCCCCATGCATATTTCAAAATATTGAAAAATAATGCATTTTTAATGTTTTCATCACTATTCATTAATTCTTTTATGTTAAATACTATAAAATCACTTTCAATTTTCAAGGTTGTATGTCCTGTAAAGTAATATCTAAGTTCTTTAACTAATGGTCTAACCTTTAGTTCCAATCTTTCCATTACATCCCGTTCATGAGTGGCATCTGTCATCGATAAAAGACGACCTTTAATAGTTGCATAAACATCATCAAATGTTGGATAATCAGCACTTGTTAGTTTAGTAAAATCTGTATCATAATCTATTTTATATCTCTTATATGTATCTTGTAATACTTCACTAAACATTGTAAGTACATCTTCTTCAATACTGGGAGAATAATACTTCATAAAGGCCTTAACTTGTTGTAGTGTTCTCGTTAATACAGTATAACCTAGTCCTTGAGCAATTTCTTCTTCATCAGAATCAATTACAATTTCTAGTGGATTAATCATTCCAAAGTCTCCACCTTTACCAAGATCTAGGAAGTCTCCACCAAGGGAAATTGTCATTTCTTCAAGTTCACCTTCTGGATCGACACAAACAATCTTATAACCATTTCTAATGTGAGCTCGCAACAAAACTTTGGCAGCTGTCGATTTTCCAGAACCTGACATACCAAGCAAAATTAAATTAGCATTATTCCGATTATTTTCTTTTCTAATTTGATATAAAAATTGATTAAATAAGATAACCCCACCAGAAATATCTACCCCAAGAAGGGTTGCTGTTCCCGGATCTTTTATACTGTCAAATACAAATGGATACATCGCCGCAATCGTAACAGATGGAATTGGTGTTCCAATTCTATTTTCAATATCTTGTGGGGGAAATATCGGTAAAATTGACTTCAATGCTTTTTCTTGTTCAAACATCAAAGATACTGCCCGCATTCCCAAAGCATCTAAATAACTTCTTACTTGAATCTTTCTAAGTTCCAATTCTTCCTTATTATTTGCTGTAATCATCAAATGCATTTGAAAATCAAATATTCTTGCTTGAGTAGCTGCAAGCATTTGAATAAATTGTTCCAAACTTTCATAGTCTTGTCTTATTCTTTCTTGCATAGTTTGGTCTTTTTCACTTTGATATCTTACCTTTAAATCCGCTATTTCTTTATTAAGCATTTTTTGTAAAACAGAAAATTCAATTGGAATATGCTTTATCGCAATCTTTACACCATTGATATTAGTCATATCTGACAAAAATCCTGGAGCAATGTTCCTTGGAAAAGAAATTACAGTCATAATCGTAGCATATTTGCCTCCGATTACAAATTCCGTTGGTTTAAACTCCATTCCTTTAGGAGCAATTTCACTTTTAAGTTTCATCTACATCACCGCCCCAAAATTAGTTTGTTCGCCGCCATTTAAGAAGTTATCCAAAAGCATTCGCAAGTCATTATTAGATGCTTGTTGTGATTGCAACCCAGCATTAGCTAGACCACTTATCAAATTGTGCAACTTCTTTTGTACTAGTTCCATTCTCTTTTCCTTAAATAAAATATAATATTCCGTATCAACTACATTATATTCGACGCTAGTAAATAGATTAGCTTTATTTATATCTTGCATAATAAGTTTCTTAATAGCATTGTTTTGTGCATTATTATACATAAGTTGTAATTGTGAAACATAAACATCAATATCTACAGGTCGATCAGCAATTAATAACCAAAACTCAAAATCTATACTATTGTAAAAGTTTCGCAAATTATATATCGTATTATTTTGACTTCCCACATCCATTATGAAAATATTTTTAGGAAATACTTTCACGCCAGTTACATAAGTACCATCATCTAACTGAATCATTCCATTCATTATTTGTTTAATAGGAAGCCAATCTTCACTATAACTTACATTATTGTTTATTTTCTGAGTCATATTTCACACACCAACCTCTCCAATAATACCTTCTCGTATTAAAGATAAAACTGACAACATTTATTATAAATTGCAATACATTATGGTAATACATTACCGGAGTTACCAAGAATCCTGTAACTAGCGCCGGCAACAATATTATTATCATCTTAGCTAGATCAGCATTTCTAACTAACATCAAAAGTAATATTGTAAGCCCACATCCAGAACCAAATAATATCAAATCAACTGGAGTAAAGAACCCTAATATCAATTGTGATTTTTTGGAATTCGCCGGTATCAAATAATTGTTATTCATTCCCTTTTATCCTTTCTTTTATTTATTTCCTTCTTTTTGCTTCTTTTCTTGAACTAATTTAGCAATTTCTGTAGTTACATCACCATTCTTAATCTTAAATTGTTTATCATTATATAGAATTCCACCAATGGTACTTTCAAGAGTTTTCTTAGCAGTATCAATATCATTAAAATCATTTGTACTTAAGGCTTGATTAATTAAATCCAATTGTGATTGGTCTATATCCCTCATTATCAAAGAATTAACCAATTCATTATCAGCATGTTGCTTCTTATACGTTTCAAATTTTTCAAATTGTGCTGTAAATCTTCCGTCACCACTTTGTAATTTTTCATGAATAGCACGCATTGATGCTAATTTAATGGCAGTATCATACTTATCAATTTCTTGCGTTTTAGTAAATATTGCAGCTGCTTCTACATTTTTAAATACATTCCCATCTTTATCCTTTAAAATTGCTCCATTACGTTTATCATAAACTTCACCATTAGCATTTAATTTATAGAAATTAGTATAATCGGACAACTCTCTATCTTGTGCTGCTTTCATCAAACCTTGATAAGCCATTACACTTTTGTCATCTGAAACCAAATCAAATAAATCTTTCTTAAATCCCATACCTTCTTGATAAACAGCTTGTTCAGCTTGTAATCGTTCCAAGCCTCCAGTTAAACCAGCCCATTGTCCAACACCATAGAATGCGTCTCCGATATGTCCAGCACCTACTCCTAAAGCTCCACCAATAACTGGGATTTTTCCAACATCAAAATTATGTCCAGCAACTCTAACATTTCTATGACTAGCTTTATATGCAGCGCGTTTTGTTTTAGCTACTGCTGCTCCAGCAAGTCCTTTACTTGTAGCTGCTGATGCATCCTTAAAATTCTTAGCACCACGAGCACCAACTCCAGAACGTACCATTGCAGAACCTGCGCCAGCTATTGTTGATGCGCCAGTACCTAAAACACCACCAGCTATTGCACCAAGCTTACCTCTAACGCCAGTTGCACTTTTGAAATTAGTAGCAGTGTTTCTAACTCCTCCAACAAGGTTTCGAACACCACCGGTAAGAAGTCCAGCACCAGCTGCTCCAGCAATAAGGCCACCGCCCATAGCAAGTTTATCCATAATGCCAAGTTTCATACCACCAGTATCTAGATTTAACAATTCGCTAAGTAATTTTGGAGCTTGTCTTATAAATATAATAACTCCCATTATTAATAAAGCTCTAACGATCATTTTTTGAGAAAATAATAATTGATTTAATCCTTGAATATTATCAAAATTATCCATAATTAAAGTAATTATAAATACCCCTAAATACATTATAGCAATTCTTATAAACACCTCTACAAAAATACTAATTACTTGTTTTACCCACTTTGAAAAAACATCCTTCATATTTCCACCAGGTAAAATACGGCATATTACTGGTATCGGAGCAATTATTTGATAGAAAGCTAATTTTACAACACGTACCGCTAAATCAAAGCAGAAATTTAGTAAAACATAAAGCAAAAATACTCCAGCTACCGTCGAAACCAATGGCGTGTAATTTATTTGATTATTAGCCACCTCATCACTAAATTGGCTATAATTTGTAAATGAAGCCCCATTCATGACTTGTTCATCAACAACCGCTAAAGTGAAATCTCTATTACCCCAAGTAGTTGGTATAAACCATGTAACATTCGATGTTTTAATCCGTTCTTTACATTCTTTTTCTTCTTGTTCAGTCATAGATTCACTATTTCCATCAGTACAATAACTAGCACTTGGATAGAAAAAGGCACTAAAAGTATAGAAAGCCATTTTTCGTCCTGCATCAGCATCTACCTCGTCAAAACTCTCAACATCCAAAATCAGTCTTGGAATAGTATCGTTATTCAATATAGTATTTTGAATATTAAAAGCCACAGTGAAAACTGTAGGTAACAATATTATTATAACCAATGAAACAACTACATTTTTTATTAAATTTGGAAAAGAACTTTCTCCTTTGGCAAAATCATCAGGATTTATTACAGCTTTAAGTAACGAATAAGCCAAAACAAAGAGCATAAAAATTCCCAAAATAACATATATTCGGCTAACAATTACATTGTAATCATCTTGACCAAAAATATTTATTCTTGCTAAAAAATCAAATATATCATAAAGATAATCAATTAAATTAAAAATAGCACCATCAATTAACAACAATGCACTAAATACTATTCCCACTCTAACTCACCTAACCAATCCCACAAGTTCCATAAGCTCCAAATAAACGCATTATGAAATCGACAATAATCGGTAAGAAGAACAAAATTACTACAAAAATAAAACGTTTTGCAGTAGTCATACTCGCCTTCTTTAAAGCATCTTTATCATTAGAAGCCAAAGCTTTAATAAAATCTACTGTGCTAAGTACTAATAATGCTGCAATGGCTACATATTTAGCTATATTTAAAATCCATTGCATCCAATAAGCAGTACAGTCAACATCATCAGGATCTCCAAATAAGTTATCACAAGACTTAACACTTTGGCAAACTCCATCACTTTGGCCAGCAAATAATCTATCACTCTCCACAATACTAATAGTTTCAACATTTCCACTACTAGCTAATGGTTCATTCATATAACAAAAAAAAGATAAAAGCGCTATACAACATATAAATAAGGTATTTCTTACAAACGTCATACAATCACTTCCATCCTTTTCTCTCAAGTCGAAAGTCTAAAATAAAATATTTTATCACCTAAAAAATGGCAGGGGCGGAGAGAATCGAACTCCCATCAAAAGTTTTGGAGACTCCTATGCTACCATTATACCACGCCCCTAATTACGACTTGGTATAAAAATTATAACACAATAAATTTTATTTTACTAGTATTTTTGTTGTATTTTTAGGCACTAATACCAAACTAATAACATAAAATACTACTAGGTGAGTTATATGATTATCAACTATACCGCTAATGAACTTGACTTGTTAGCAAGAATAATGCGCGCTGAAGCTTTAAATGAAGGAGACCTTGGCATGTTAATGGTCGGAAATGTAGTAATCAATCGTGTTTTAGCTGATTGTTTAACTTTTAGAAATATTGATAGCATCTACGATGCAATCTACCAACCTAATCAATTTGTTGGAACTAATTCTTCATTATTTAATGCTACATCTACCGCCTATGAAAAACAATTAGCTCAAAGAATACTAAATGGTGAATACTACTATCCTGCCACTAATGCATTGTGGTTTTATGCTCCATCAGGAAATAGTGATTGCAAATCAACTTGGTATGACCAACAACTAGCAGGACGCTATAAAGGCCATTGTTTCTACAATCCTGACCCAGGTATATGTCAAGAATTACATTAAACTTGCAAAACTGGCAATATAGAGTATAATGGGTATATGGTGGTTTAACATGTATTATACCTATTTTTTATTGTTTATTATCTATTCAATAATTGGCTGGATGTTGGAATTACTATTTTCTATAGTTGAACTAAAAAGAATTGTAAATCGTGGTTTTTTAATTGGCCCCTACTGTCCTATATATGGCGCCGGTTGTCTTCTTTTAGTTATTTTACTTTCTAGTTATGCTGATGACCCTATTGTATTATTTGCTTTGTCAGTTCTAATTTGTTCTGTTCTAGAATATGTAACTAGTTGGTTAATGGAAAAAATATTTAAACTTCGCTGGTGGGATTACTCCAACATGCGCTTTAATATCAATGGAAGAATCTGTCTAGAAACAATGGTTCCTTTTGGTATAGTTGGAGTCATCGTAGTCAAATATGTTAATCCATTTTTACTAAATTTATTAGGCAAATTGAGTTTTAATTCCCTCAGTATAATTGCCATAATTACCATGAGCTTATTTATCATCGACGTATTTATTTCTTTCAATGTAGTATTTAATTTAAAGACTATTACGCGTAGCATTACTAAAGATTCTACTGAAGAGATTAAAAAGGCCGTCCACAAATTTATTCATAATAATATATTCATGTATGAACGGATTGTCAAAGCCTTCCCTAATATGTCCAAAATAATTCAAGACCAAAAGGAAAAAACAAAAAAGTTTATTGCTGAAATCAATGAGAAAAACAAAAACAAAAAAAACAAGTTGAAAAAATAACTTGTTCTTTTCTTATGGTAATAATAACTTCTGGCCAATTGATAAGACTGTCGTTGCCAAATTATTTAAAGCTGTAAGAGCTGAAACTGTCGTCCCAAATTCTCTAGCTATACTATAAAGAGTATCACCACTTTTAACTGTATAAGTAACTTTTTCAGTACTACCATTAGGTATCTTTAATACTTGGCCAATACTAAGATTATTACTGCCTAAATTATTCAAATTCTTTATTGCATCAACTGTTGTATTATATTTATTAGCAATACCATATAAAGTATCTCCACTTTTTACAGTATATGTAGAAGAATTATCACTAGTTGTACCACTAGGTATTTTTAAAGTTTGACCAATACTTAATGTATTACTTGTTAAGTTATTTAAACTTTTTAATTCATCTACAGTTGTATTATATTTACTAGCTATTCCATAAAGCGTATCTCCGCTTTTTACTGTATAAGTATTTGTGTTACTTTCTTCTTCACTTGGAATCTTTAATATTTGTCCAATAGCAAGTGAATCGGTTGTTAAATTGTTGATAGATTTTAAGTTATCAACAGTAGTTCCAAATTTTTGAGCAATTCCATACAAAGTATCTCCCTTACTAACTATATATTCTGATTTAGTAACATCTGTTTCTTTATTTGGAATATATAAATTTTGACCGATACTTAATAAATTACTTGTCAAATTATTTGCTTGTTTTAACTCACCTACGCTTATACCAAACTTTTTAGAAATACTCCACAAGCTATCTCCACTTTGAACTGTATAATAATTTGAACCAACTGGCGCTTGATAAACACCTCCAGCATATTCCACAATTGCCTTAGTTACTGCCTCTGCTAACTCTTCCCAATTATTTTTAAGCTGATTTACATCATCACCAGTTGAATCAGCAAAACCATATTCCACAATTACTGTTTCATTATTTGGAGTATCCCGCATTATATAGTAATAATCTTTTGCTGGATTACTAGGTAATCTCCTTTGATAGTACTTCCTAACATTTTGACCAGCAGTTTCCAATTCTCTAGCTATCCTCGCGGAAAAAGCATCGCTATTTCTAAGAGCATATATTACTTCTGCCCCATCACCACCACGAATATTCTACTCTCCACTACAACTTATTTTAAAAAAATTTATATTTAATCTTTTTTTATAGTTAAATATTTTTGATTTCTAGCATTAATACTATTTTTATTTGTATAATCTAATTTTCCACTATTAATTAAAGGACGAATTATTTCGTACGCAACATATCTTTTTGATGAAATATTTAAATATGTTCTTATTTCTTGTGCTGACTTTGGTTCTATACAAAAGTCAAGAACTTTCTTTTCTATATCTAATTGTGATTTTTGTGTATCACTTTGTGCATCACTTTGTGTATCACTTTGTTCATTAGTAACAACATTTTTATTTCTAAAAATAACTTTAAAGCTATCTCTTTCTTCATAAAATTCAGGTTTAGGTAATCCGTATTTTTTCATTTCTCTTATCATTGTTGGAATTCCAGAATGACGATTTTCAATTACATCACCTTTTTCTTCAAGAATTCTAACAATAGTTGGATTTCTTGATTCCATCGTTGTTGCTGTTCCTAATTTTTCTAATTTATTAGTACCATAAAGTGCACCTGGATTTATAATTTCAATTCTATCATTATACATATAAACTGATACATATGCATTTTCAGTTTGTGTACTATAATCTCTATGAATTAAAGCATTAGCAACAGCTTCTCTTAATGCCTCTAATGGATACTCAGTTCTATTAATTCTTTTTCCTTGAGAATTAATTATTACACTATTTTTCATATTTCGCGTCAAAAAGTTCATAGTACCAGTAATCATTTCTTCTATAGTTCCTTCAACTCTTTTATTATCAATAAATCTTTCTCCTAAAACACCTGTATCTCCAATTTCGATACCTGGAATTACAACACAAGCAACAAATAGTTGAGGATAATAAGTCTGTGGAAATTCTCCAAACAACATCGTACCAGCTAAAGTTGGATATACTTTCTCATCATTAGTATCCGTAATACCACATATTTTTAAACATTTATCAAAATCGTTTTTAGCAAAATTTGGTTTTTCTTCTTTTAACTTATTGATGTATTTTGTTAATTCTTCTTGATTTAAATCATCAATACTTGCTCTCTTTGTAGGTCTGGTATCTTCAAAAATATGATCATTATAACTTTGGAGTGCATAAATTTCATAATCAGTCATTACTTCATCTCTATCTCCAACTCTTGTATATGAACCTTTATTTAACCCTTTTGGTATATAATAGCAAGGTTTCTTATTTTGAAGAATTTCATCGATTTTAACAGCCAATATATTTTTACCCTCAAATTCCATAGGTAAAATATCAGGTCTAATTGCCGGTTCCATAGAATCACTACATAAAGAAGAAATTTTCTTTTGCAAATCATTCAAATCATATACGCCTTCAGTTTTAAAGCCATTTTCTTCATTTATACCAAAAATAATGATTCCACCATATTTATTAGAAAAACTTGAAAAAGTATCATAACATTTTTTAGGAAAATCCATTGATGCTGTCTTAACTTCAATCATATTTGTTTCGGTATTATATTTTCTTACATAATTTATTGCCTCAATTACTTCAGCTTCAGTCATCGAATCATCTCCTTATATTTATTATACATAGTATAAAGCGTTTTTATTGTCGATATTTTAAAAATATTTACATATTACCATTCTATTTCATCAGGATATTCACACATTGTTACATTTGTTATTAAACAATTATTTTCATTACAATATTTTTCTACTTCTATTTTCATTTCAGAGTAATCTATATAATCACTATAATTATAAATAGCATCTAAAGTTTTAGATAACTCTTTTACCCTTTTTTCTTTAGTTTGTTTCAAGTAATTGCATGTTATAACATCAAACCATTGCGGAAAAAATATTTTATCTGAAATTATTGTATCAATTAATCCTTTTTCTAATTTTTTCATCTTTGTAGGTGTTAAAATTTCTTGCATTAAATTTAAAATTTGCGAATAAAACAATTTAACATTATTCAAATATGGATTATAATCATTTTTTTCAGTTTTTGGAATATTCATAATAAAATATTTTATTAATACCATATCTGTAAATAAATCAGTTAAAACATAGTCAAAACTATAATATAAATTGTTATTTGAGATCTCCTTTTTTGGTATCTTTTGATATTCTCTAACTTCTTCTCTAAGTTCATTATCAACAAATTTAAAATCTCTATCGCCTTGATAACAATGTCTAACCTCATATAAAAATCCAAAAATATGATCTTGCATAGATTCTTCAATTAAACTTTTAGGTTCTTCTTTTATAAAATAATAGATTGAATCATATAGAAAATCTAAATCTTCATAGTCACCAGATATATTAATGCCAGTATAATTTTTTGTTAATTCGACTTTAATCATATAATTACATCCCTTCAAATTAAACTACAACATTATTATACTATAAATTTATTAATTATGATTAAAATAGAACAATATTAAAGTTATTTTTTTCCTTTTCTACCATACGGATTTCTAGATAAATTTCTAGTTTCATATTTAAAATTAATATTTGGAATAACTTCATATTTAAACATTATATATATATTTCTTTTTTCGTCAATTACTATTCTATCTATCAATGTATCTGTTAATGCTTTTTTAGGTTTCTTTAAATCTAATAGTTCTTTTATTCTTTTAGTGTAATTAGGTAATATTGCACTTTTATTTTTTATATTTAATTTTTTTGTTTCTTCATTTTTAATACTTTCATTTATTTTCTGTAACTTTTTTTCTGATTCTAAAGATAATTCTTTATATAATGTTCCCGTTATAATACCTTCGCATCTATCATTATACAAATTAGATAACCTATTTAATATTTGTTCTTTCTCTTTCTTTAAATCACTAATCTTTTTATCAACACTTTGTGTTTGCTTATAAATTGTTTTTATTACTTCTTTATTTAATTCATCTATATTTAATTCTTTAATAAAAGTAGATACTGATTCATCAATTTTTTCTAATATTTGTTCTTCTAGATAATCATATGGAAAGAAATGTGAACTACATCTACCTCTTTTTGGATCTCTAGAATATCTATTGCAATTAATAGACCAATACTTTTGTTTTTTTCTATAATAAATAGATAATCTATTTCCACATTCCTTACAAAATAGCTTACCTTCCAAAATCCTTTTTTCCCTACCTGTTTTTATAGGTACATTTCTTGTATATCTTTTTCTAAGTGATTGAACATACTCAAATGTTGTTTTATCAACTAAAGGTTCATGTGTATTTTCTACTATCATCCATAAACTTTCATCAAGATTTATTTTTTTCTTAGACTTATAATTTACTTTAGTTTGAGTATGTTGAACCATATCTCCAGTATAAATTCTATTTGTTAAAATTTTCTTTACTGTGGAAATATTCCAAGTATCTCTATCAATTAATCTAGAAGAAAAATTTGTTTTCTTATAACCACTTGGAGTTGGAACATTATTATTATTTAATCTAGTTGCTATTTCAGTAGGTCCAATACCATCTGCTCTCCACTTGAATATCTTTTTAACAATCGGAGCAGTTTCTGGATTAGGAATTAAGTGTCCTTTATCTTTAGGATCTCTCATATATCCAAAACTAGGTAAACTTCCTATAAACTTTCCATTCTTTCTTTTTTCATTTAAAACATTTCTAATTTTAATAGAATTTTGTTTACTATAATAATCATTACAAGCAATTATAAATGTTGATGAATCATTACTAGCTTGATTTTTAAAACTATCAAAGGATTCCAATATAGAAATAAATCTTATATTGTTCTCTGGAAAAAAGGTTTCAATATAATAACCAGTCATAACATGATCTCGGCCAAGTCTTGATAAATCTTTTACTATTACACAATTAATTTTTTTATTATTGATATCTTCTAATAAACTTTTAAATCCTGGTCTTTCAAAATCAGTTCCAGAAAATCCATCATCAACATATTCTTTAACTAAATTAAAATTATTATTTTTAACATAATTTCTTAATAATTCTTTTTGATTTATTACACTTTCACTATCAGATTCATATTTTTTGTCCTTATCTTCTTGAGATAATCTTATATAGATTCCAACATTGAAATCTAATCCATTTAAGTAAGTATTATTCATTCATTCCTCCAATCCTCTTACTTAATTGGGTATTTAGACAAATGAATGATAACATCATTAATGAATAATTGCAAATCATTAATTATTGTTTACTCCTTCTTCTTTCATTATCTCTTCGATTAAGTACTTCAAAATAAGATCTTTAAATGAAATTTTATTCAAATAGGCTCCTTTCATATTTAAACCACCTATTTAAATTTATGTTTAAAATTATTTTTTTATCATGCATATATCAACTTCCTTTCTCTTTTTAAATATATAAAATAATTTTATAATAAATATATAATA
>CALVVH010000013.1 GCA_944363805.1 uncultured Bacilli bacterium | reverse complement strand
CTTTTTTATAAATTATAATATCGCATAAATTCAAGAAACAAGGGCTATCGTAAATCATTTTGTTTCACGACAGCCCCAGCATAGCAGAAAATTAGTATACTAACTTAAGGAGTCAAAAACTCAAAACCAAGAATGTTTCGAACAACTCCAAAAAGTATTACAATTACTAATAATATATAGTAAACATAATTAGGAATGGTTATTTCTTTATTTTTAGTAATTTTTAGTACTATTTTAAGCAAGAGATATCCCATGTATAAAACAATTAAAACAAATATTAAGGGATTAGATTTAAAAGCATTTAGAAAATCTAACTGGAGCAAAGAAAATAGTAATCTTGTAATGCCACAGCCCGGGCAATAAAGGCCAGTAATTTCATGAAATAAGCACGGGATGCTAAAAGAATATCGTTGATTTAGAAAATAATATAAAAGGAAAAGTAAAAACAGAACTATAGCTATTTTTACTTTTGATGTTCTAGACATTATTTAGAGAAACGATTCAAATCATTTTGCATTAAGCAGTAATTAACTATACCTAAACCAACTATTTGAAGTATCAAGTACAATACGGCATTATCTCCGATGGCTTTATTATATTTATTACCAGCTTTGGCTAGTTTTTGGCCATTGCAATATGCCCAATAGATACCATAAATACCACAAGTTAATAAGGTAAAAAGGAAAGCTAAACCACCGGTAGTACCATTTTCTTCACTTACAGCATTTACTTCGTCAGTTATACAAATAAACCAATAAATTCCATAGATGCCACAAGTCAATATTGAAAATATAACACACATAGCAATATTTCTTTCTGGAACATGATAGACAGGATTACTATTTGGATTATTATAATTATTGATTATAACAGTTTCTTTATTGTTAGATTCTCCGCCGACACTAGCACCACACTTTGAGCAATACTTTACTCCCTCAGCTAATTCATTGCCACAGTTTGAACAAAAACGATTCATAACTCTTACCTCCTTCTAAAATAATTTTAACAAAGAAAAAAGGATATCGCAATATCCCTTTAGAAAAATCTAAATATATCCTGAATAGTTATGTAAATCATCAATAGTATAAGTAAGAAGAATCCAATCATATGGCAGATATTTTCTACTTTGGAATTGACTGGACTACCTTTAATCTTTTCGATTATTAAGAATAGGACTCTTCCACCATCAAAAGCTGGGAAAGGTAATATATTGATAAATCCAACATTTATTGATAAGAATGCTACTAAGTAAAGCATATAACTTATACCATAACCGATAGATTGATCGACAACTTCATACATACCAACCGGTCCAGATAAAGCTTGTAGAGAAATTTTACCTGTAAATAAGCCTTCGATTGTTAAAGCCATCGAATGAACGATGCTACCGAATTTTGTGAAAGCATATTTTAGAGAATCGACGAAACCGTGAACTTCTTCAGTTTCTATGTAGACACCAAAAGTTTTAGTTTCTATGCCATTTTCATCTTCACTAACATCAGGGGTTACATTGATATCTTCAGTTGTACCATCCGAGTGTTCAATAGTAAACTTATAATTATTATCCTTGCTTTCCATAATAAGCAAAATTTGCGCTGTATCCCAATTAGATACTTTACGATCATTGATAGCAAGTATTTTATCTCCAGCAACGATACCAGCATCAGCCATTGCGGAATCAGGAACTACTTCTTTTACCTCTGGTAAACTAATGGTAGCACCCCAGATTAAGGCTCCTAGAAATAATAAAAGCAAAGCTAGAATAAAGTTATTTACAACTCCAGCTACTAAAACTATCAGTCTTTGCCACCAAGGTTTGTTACACATGAATGACTTTTTATCGATTTCATTATCATCTTCGTAGACTTCGCCAGCCATCGAAACAAAACCACCAATAGGAATTGCTCTGATATTGTAATCAATTTTATCTTTCTTACCCTTGTGAGTAAAGATAATTGGCCCCATACCTATTGAAAATTCATAAATATGAACCTTAAATGTTTTAGCCCAGATAAAATGTCCAAATTCATGAACTAAAATAATAATTCCTAATATAAATATTAATACAAGTAATGATATAAACCACATATTGTTGCCTCCTTATATTATCAATAAAAACATATATGCCAAAAAGACAAATATAACACTATCTAAGCGGTCTAAAATACCACCATGACCTGGCATAATATTAGAAAAGTCTTTAATTTCATTTTCTCTTTTTATCTTGCTCATAACTAAGTCTCCCATTTGACCTATTATCGACAAGACAATTGTCATAAATACTAATTGGATGGTGAAACTGCCAATAGCCAGACAGTAAAAGATGATACTAACAATACTGCCGCCGAGCAAACCAGCAACTGAACCTTCCCAAGTCTTATGAGGACTCAATTTAGGGCACATTTTATTTTTTCCAAAATACTTACCGCCGAGCATTGCAAATATGTCAGTAACCATAGGAACCAATAAAAGATAGATGAATAAATTTAAACTACGATTACGAATAATTATAAAAATATTAAATACTAATCCGAGTAAAAGAACTACACCAATTAGATAAAAAGCATCTCTAGTTGTATATTTATTTTTCTTATAAAAGATTGATGGTAGTAATAATAGTAAAACTACTAAAGTAATTATTTGATAAGTAAGCCCTCGATATATGGAAGCATCGGCATTGTTTGAAAGAATTATACAAACCATTGCAAAGAAACCAAAGAAAGCCATAAGCATTGGATATTCATTATGTGATTCTCGTAAGTCGATGATTTCTTTATAAGCCAAAGCAGCAATAATACAAACCCCAATAGTAAAGAAGTAACCTCCTAATACTATTAAAGGAATTACAATAACTGCTGCAACTATAGCACTAATTATTCTTGTTTTCATAAGGCCTCCTTATTTGTTTTATCAATGCGAATATTTTCATTGATAGTATATAATTTATTATTATTTTCAATTACTATATTATAAATAGCATTCAAAGTATTTTCAGGACTCAGAGTAATACTTTTATCGGAACCTATATCTTGGTAATTATATGAACCTAAGGAACTATGCCAAGTAACTATACTGTTTTTAAGATACTCTTGCGACATGCCCCCAATACTTAAAGTTACATCATCATTGTATATATTATTATTACATTTTTTACCATTGCACAATAAATCAAACTGGCCTGTATCAATCTTAGAAGTATTGCACGTTCCATCAGCATTTTCTAATCTTTGTTGAAGTTTTGCTTGATAAGTATTATTTTCATAAGTTACATCAATCATATAACAATTCATACTTGTATTATTACGAGGATCATGTAAAATATCGTCTTGAGTATTTATATAATTACGGTCTAATAGATATTCAACATTAATATGAATTGGATTAAAAGCCGTAATATCTTTGGCATACTGTTCAGCTTTATTTTCTACGTATGTAACAAGATTTTCATATTCTTCATGCAAATATTTTTTCTTAATAAGATTATATACGCCAGTTACAATCAGTATTAACATGGATAATATTGCAATAATTATAATTAATTTTAAAGTAATACCATCTTTTTTCATAACTTAGCCTCTAATAAAATATATCATAGTTTTGGTAAATAATCAATCACTGTCCAGATAAAAAGCATAACACTCCTGCTATGCTTTATAAGACTATACGATATGGGTCTGATTGTGTTCCAGCATGACCTTCATAGATTTGGACATCAGTGTTTAGATAGAATACAGGACGGATAGCATTATAATTAACTTGTACATAATGAGCATAAATGCTACCATTTGTGTCTACATATAAAACATAGTTTGTAGTATTTGAAGTGCGAGTAATTGTCCAATCATAATCACCCATATACATCCAGTTATCTCCTTTTACTGTGTTATACGTATTTCCTACTGTTTGCCAATCCTTTGGATCTATGGCATACATATAATCACTTACATACATCAAGCCTATTTCATCTTGATATGTGGTCTCTTCTGCTGGAGACACTATTTCATTCATATATGCTATTTTTACTGTAGATTGAGCAATATTAGTATCTACATTTCCTCCGACTTGCCATGTTGTGTTAGCCATTTTACTTTGCCATGAACTTCCTAAGTAATTCCAGTAATTTGTATTTAGATTTACTGTGTTTAATCTACTTTCACTCCAGTTATTTATTGAATTTTCTTCATCACTGTAATTCCAATAATATCTAATCACTAAATCAGCATTATTTCTCATTCCACTATGAAATGCTAATATTGGTTCTTGGTAATAGTCCCCATCCTCTCCCAGTTCTGTTGCATTTGCATAATTATATTTGATTAGCTTTACTTGATTATTAAATACTCCTATAATTCGGTATAAATTGCCTTCCAAGCAATCACTATCACTCGCTCCGTGACCAAAACACACAAAATTCTTAATATTATCTGAAGTTAAGTAACTATCATTTACTGCTTGAGTTAGTGCTTCTTCTAAAGAATTGTAATGTGATGCTTCATCATACGCTAGAGTATAATAATGTTCTTGACTAACATCACAAACATAACCTACGTATTGCTTACTTCCATTACAATAGAAATTTATTACTCCATCAGCATCTGTACTAGCTGATGTATATACTCTTGTTAATCCTGCTTGAGTTGCTGTTTCTGTTACTTGATAATCTCCACCAGAGAATCTGTATGAATTATCTCCGGCTTCTTCCGAGGCATTAGTATAGCTTCCTAATCCATCATGATAATAAAGATTATTTACACCATCTTCGGTATATAATGTATCTGTTATATAACTGGCAAAGTTTACTCTAGTTTGTAATGGTTCTGCTTGGATTATCAATGAAGCTTCAAAAGTCTTGCCAGTATTTTCAACTTGATCATTATCTAGATTTACAAATGTTACTATGATATTCCATATTTGTGTTTCTGTTCCCGTTGAAGTTATTTCATAGTTATCTGCTATTTTAATTACATCATTTACTGTTGTTATATCAAATCCTGATACTTCCCCTACTTCTACATGTTTGTAGCCCGATAGACTTGTTAATTCCGTTCCATCTGGATCTTCTATTGTTAATATTAGTTCTGGGGTATCGCTATCCACTGTGTATTCAAAATCATTACTTGTTATATCTAAGTAAAGATAATAATTAGCGGTTGCACTATTCGTTGCATTATTCGCCGTTAATGTTGCACTGGCTGTGGTACTGCCTGCTTGATTTCCAGCTCCTTGATAGAAATTATCTTGCGTAATATTTAGATTAATTGGATTACCTACTTCAAACGATAAATTATCAGTTGTGTTTGTTTGCACATTGACATTAGTATTAGCACTAGCTCCACCTTGGGCAACAAAGTATGCATAGGTTGCCCCTACTACTACAATTATTAACAAAACTACTGCTAATATAGAAAATATTAGCACTTTCTTTTCATTTTGTTTTGGCATATTTATCTATCCTCCACTATTAATATAACAGATTTTATACATATATCTTGTCGAATTATGTACTGTTTACTATAAATCAATTATATAATAAGATGTTTTTATTTTTATAACGCTATATGGGTAATGCAAGTATCTTATTTGGGTATTTAAAAAATCCCCGAAGGGATTATATGCGATCATCAAATTGTTCTAATTCATCTAATTGATCTTCAACTAGTGCTCTAAAACGCTTTTTATAGACAGCTACTTTTCTTCTTAAAGCTTCGGCTTCTGATTCTATTCTCTCTGCTTTAGCCAAGGCATTATTGATAACCTTAGTAGCATTTCTTTTAGCATCTTCTACAATGACTTTTGATTCATCGTAGGCGGCTTTTTTAATATTACTTGTCGATTCCTCAGCTACCAAAATAGCTCTATTTAAAGTGGACTCAATATCTTTATAATGTTTAAGTTCACTACGTAATGACTCAATTATCTCACAACTATTTTTTAATTTTTGAAGCATACTTTCATATTCTTTAGTTACTTCCTTAACAAAATCATTAACTTCTTCTTTTTTATAGCCTTGAATACTTGTACTAAATCTATTTACCATAAGGCCACCCCTACATTACCAGTCTAATTCTTCATCGGTATTATTCTTACTTACTTTTTCTGATTCGTCACTGATTTTACCTTGAACATTGACATTCTTTGGAGCACATAAATATATTCCCACACCAATTTTTTGCATAGAACCACCGATAGCATAGATAACTCCACTTAAAAAGTCAATAATTCTCTTAGCTTGGTCTGAAGTTACACGTTTTAGATTGACTACTACACTATTGCGATTCTTCAAATGATCAGCAATTTGTTGAGATTCAGAATAAGCTCTTGGTTCTAACAAAATCATTTTGTTACCAGATTTGTCAGCTTCTTTAATAGCTTCTTCTTCACTCATGTTGTAGTATTCATCTTCAGTACCTACTAAATTTTCATCATCACCATCATATGTAAATATTTTTTTCAAGTTAAGACCCATCGTGATTCCTCCCTAGTCTACTAATTCATTTTATCAAACTTTTATATTTTTAGCAATACTTAAAACTCAATTTTGCTATTTATATAATCTACTAGTTCATCAACATTCAAAGTGATTTGTTCCATTGTATCGCGATCTCTTAGAGTTACAGTATCATTTTCTAAAGTATTATCATCGATTGTTATAGCAAAAGGTGTACCGATAGCATCACTTCTTCTATAACGTTTACCAATCGAACCAGATTCATCGTAAGTACAAGCAAAATGTTTGCAAAGATGCGCATAAATATCATTGGCTTTATCAGCATGAACTTTCTTTATCAAAGGAAGTATCGTCACTTTAAACGGAGCTAAAGCAGGATGAACTTTTAAAACCACTCTTTCTTCTCCATCGATATTTTCTTTAGTGTACGCATCAGTAAGGATTGCTAGAAATAACCGGTCTAGTCCTACAGATGGTTCGATAACAAATGGCAAATACTTTTCATTTGTTTCGGAATCTAGATAACGCAGATCAGCCCCACTATGAGTTTGATGAACACCTAAATCATAATCAGTACGATCAGCGATACCCCAAAGTTCACCCCAACCCATTGGGAATAAATATTCGATATCGGTTGTTGCTTTACTATAGAAAGACAATTCTTCCTTAGCATGGTCTCTAAATCTTAAATTTTCTTTATTTAAACCAACAGTCTTTAAAAAATCCATACAGAAGTTTTTCCAATAACCAAACCATTCTAAATCCGTATTTGGCTTACAGAAAAATTCTAGCTCCATTTGTTCAAATTCTCTTGTTCTAAAAATAAAGTTCCCTGGGGTTATTTCATTTCTGAAGGCTTTACCAGTTTGACCAATACCAAATGGTACTTTAAGACGCATACTACGTTCAACATTTTTGAAATTGACAAAAATACCTTGAGCTGTTTCACCACGTAGATAAACCGTATTTTTAGTATCATCAGTTACTCCGATAGAAGTTTCAAATAATAAATTAAACTTGCGAATCGGAGTAAAGTCAGTCGCTCCACAAACAGGGCATTTAATTTTATTTTCAGAAATGTAATTTTCTAATTTTTCATTATCCCAACCATCACCGGTTACTTCACCCTTAGTAAAATCTTCAACTAACTTGTCAGCGCGATGACGACTTTTACATTTTTTGCAATCAATTAAAGGGTCAGCGAAAGATGCGACATGGCCTGATGCTACCCATACTTGAGGGTTCATCAAAATCGCTGCATCCAATCCAACGTTATAAGGATTTTCTTGAATGAATTTTTTCTTCCAAGCCCATCTTATATTTTCTTTTAAATTTGTCCCAACAGGACCATAGTCCCAGGTATTAGATAGCCCATTATATATTTCGCTACCTTGAAAAATAAAACCATATTGTTTAGCATAATTTACTAATTCTTCCATAGTTATTTTCATTGTATCTCTCCTTTATGTAAGTATTATAACATCTATTTAGGTAATTTACCATTTAAAACGAAATCTAAATAACAATCGCTGCAAAGAGGAATATATTCCACATTATCATGTTCTCCGTCGATAACGACTTCTTTACCGGCGTATATGTATTTTCCATTTACTCTTCGGGCATTAAACATAGCTGTCTTACCACATGAGCAATTGACTGTAAGTTCATGCTTTTCATCACTTCTAGCAAATAATTGACTACTGCCTTCGAACAAATCACCTTTAAAATTGCTTTTCAAGCCATAACACACAACATTAATATTGTATTTATGAGCAATATACCAAAGCTCATTAATTTGTCTTTTTGATAAAAACTGAGCTTCATCAACTAAAATAAAATTCATATATTTGTATCTATTAAAATATTTTTTACTAAGAAGGCTAGCACTTTTGGGTAGTAACAAGTCACATTCAATACTTTCCCCAATTCTCGTTATAACTGTCTTTTCTCCTTTAGTGTCAACTTTAGGTTTGATAAGTAAAACTTTTAATAAATATCTTGTATAGTTATAATGATCTTGTATAAGCTTAGTAGTCTTACCAGTTTCCATTGTTCCATAATAAAAAGTTAATTTTGCCATATACCTCACCCCTTAAATTATATCATGAAAAAATAGTAAAAACTTTTTTAAGTTAAATTTTTTAAAAAGTTTTTACTATTTAAGTAAAGGCCAGTATACCTTTCGTAATAAATATCTAAGAATTTATTTATTGTTTCTTTAATATTTTCTTCAATTTTTATAGCACTAATACCTTTTATATTGACATAATAATACATCCGGAGCATTTTGATTACTTTAGCATCGACGATTGCTTCATTGGTTAAACAATTTAAACAGATGAATCCGCCCTTGTCAGCATCGATGGTAGCAATATTAGTTTTGCCACCGCAGATAACACATTCATCGAGGCTAAATAAAACACCTAGTTCCGATAAGTATTTTATTTCGAGAATATTGGTTATTACTAAAGGATCTAGTCCTTCTTCGATTTTTAACACAGCACTTATAAAGTCATCATAAATATGTGAACTACTACTTTGCTTTATTACTTGACTAGTTAGCTCAGTTAGATAGCTCAAATAACTAATAAGAATTATGTCTTCCTTAATTTTCTTTAAAGGATTAATAATATCAGCACTTACAAGAGTTGAAAGTTTACCTTGTTTGAAATAGATATTAAATTTAGCATAAGTAAGACGCATTGTTGCTACCCTATTTTTATTTTTAAGACTTTTAGCACCTTTACACATGATACCAATAATACCATATTCTTTAGTAAAAACATTGATTATCTTACTAGTTTCTCCATAGGGAGTTTCACTAACAATAAAACCTTCAACTTCTGTTAACACCATTAACCCTTCTTTGCATATTTTTTATATTTTAAATAATCTTCGACTTTACCACTCTTTTGAAATTTTTTCCAAAGTTCTTCTTTTTTCATGAATAATCACCGTCCTAATAATATATTGGGTGATTATTTTATATTTTATTCATTATCGATAAAACCTAATTCAACTAAGTACTTTTCTTTTTCTTTCCAATTTTTTATTGCTTTAACATATAGTTCTAAATAAACTTTTTTGCCTACTAGCTCTTCAATTTCCATGCGAGAGATTATACCCACTTGTTTTAATCTACTACCATTTTTACCGATGATTATCTTTTTAATCGAATCTCTATCGACGATGATATCAACATTGATATTGATAATATCCTTATGTTCTTCAAAAAGTGTAGTATAGCAAGTAATACTGTGAGGAATTTCTTCTTCAGTTACTTGGAGAAGTTTTTCACGAACAATTTCACTAGTCATAAATTTTAAGCTACTACTAGTGTAATAATCTTCAGGAAAATATTGAACTTCATCATGTAAATACTTCTTTATGACATCGATTAGATGAGAAATATTATCATGAGTTTTACCACTGGTAGGAACTATTTCAACAAAAGGATAAATATCTTTATATTCATCGATTATTTTTAGTAATTTAGCATTATTTATTTCATCAATTTTATTTAATACTAAAATAACAGGGATATCACTATTACCCAACATATTTAAAATAAACATATCACCCTTACCGATACCTGAGGCCACATCAACAACAAACAAAATCAAATCGACATCTTTAGTCAAAGCTAAAGCTTCTTTATTTAATACTTTTCCTAACCGATTGATAGGTTTGTGAATACCCGGGGTATCGACGAAAACTATTTGATATCCTGGTTCATTATATATTCCTTGAATAATATTTCTCGTCGTACCAGCAACATCACTAGTTATAGCTACTTTTTTATTAATAATAGCATTTACTAAGGTACTCTTGCCGACGTTAGGTCGACCGATGATACTTACAAAACCACTTTTCAAGGAAACCACCCTTTCTAAAATAATTCAATGATGTATGGAATAAAGATGAACAAACAAATAATGGTTGCCATGATACCACTGACAAAAGCGGCGGCAGAACCGCAATCTTTGGCAATTTTGGCTAAAGGATGAATTTCTTTCGTAACTAGATCCACTGTTGCTTCGATTGCAGTATTTAAAAGTTCAACAGCTAAAACTACAACCAAAGCGATAATAATTATTGCCCATTGATTAAAAGATATATCTAGAACGAAACCTAGAATAATTGCTAGTATTGAGCATATTCCATGTAACAAAAGACTTTGTTCATTACGGTAGCCATAAGCTAAACCTTGGACAGAATATTTAATACTATCCAAAAATCTTTTAAAACTCATCTTTTTATGAGCGTTTTGTTTCTTCGAATTCATTTAATACCAACTCCTGCTTCGAAAACATTTCTTTTTCTTCTTTTTCCCCCAAGGTGTGGTCATATCCTAGTAGATGCAATAAGCCATGGACAACTAAGAAAGCTAATTCTCTAGTTTCACTATGACCATATTCTTTAGCTTGCTCTTGCATTTTAGGGATAGACACAAATATTTCACCGAGATGCCTTATATTATAGCAAAGTTTATTGTTATCTTCAAATGCAAATGATAAAACATCTGTAGTTCTATCAATATTGCGATAAGTTTTGTTAAGTTCATGCATCTTGATATCATCAATAAAGATAATACTAAATATCGAAGCATCGACATGTTCCATTTCTAAAGTCTTATTTATTACTTTATTTAAATAACTATAATCAAAATTACAACCATATTCATCAATTATTTCAAATTCATTCATTAAAAATTTACTACTCCTGTTACATTTAATATATAAAATATTATTACTAATATTAAGATAAAACAAATTAAGTTATAGATACCATCACGCTGAAATATCTTGGGTAGATGGTCTTTTATCGCCGATAAGCCAATATATAGAAGAAAACCAATGAGGCCACCGGTGACATTCAAGATTATATCATCGATATCAAAACTCCGTCCGATATTTAATTGGACAAATTCTACGGTGGCACTGACTAAAAGAGAAATTATCAATGGTGGGACAACAGTTTTAGGTTTAATGTAACTAGATACTATTAGACCAAATAAAACAAAAGCCATGATATTACCAAAGACATTAAATATGAATAATCTACTACCTACTTCATAACGAAATATTTCCTGAAAAGGGATGATATTAAAACCACTATTGGAATTCATTTCCACTTTGGTAAGAAGTTGAAATAGAAGGAAAATATAACATATCGAAATAATCATCAAAAATTCTCGATAAAAGCTTATCTTTTCCCGGTGAGTCCGAAGGTAGAAAAAGCGTACTAAAACAAGTGTTATTACGAATATTACTAAAATTGGCCAATTGTCTTTTAAAATTGATTCTATAGTATTTAAAAACATATTATCAATTCCCTTCTTTATTCTCATCTATAGTTATTTTTCTTTCCGTACTTATTAGTTCTTTAACGATAATAAATACTTCTATATCCATTGTACTATTATTTACTGATTTTTTCAAAACTTTTTTATCAATTATTTCATCAAACTCTCCTAAAGTTATTTGGGTATTTTCAATAGCTTTGTTTATTCCTACTTCTAGAGCCTCATCCTCTGTATAAGTTTTAACTATTTCTTCAGTTTCCATTTCGGTTTCTAAATATAATTTGTAATCAAAAATATGAAAGATATTTTTTAAGTAACTATTATAATTAGGGAATCTTTGCCGTAAGATATTTGTCTTATTACCACTCGATTCCCAAATTAAATTATATTTTTTCTTGCCTGTTTCAACATATTCTTTGTATTCTAAGGGAATAGATACTGATGCTGTATACCAAGTGGTAGCATAAACTTTCCCACTGGCACAAGTGTATCTTTTATTTTCTTCATTATAGGTAATTATGCCACTTACTAAAGTGTCTCCTTCTCTTACATAATCGTTGATATTTACTTTGATCTCACCATTATTAACCAATATATCATTAATTACTCCCGATTTAGTAGCTACTAGGTCACAAACTTTATCTTCTTTACTAGTGTCGGTAATAATACGTTCTTCTATACGAACATTGATAACCATCCCATCGACATCAAATTCCATCCAATCTAACTTATCGGGATATTTATCGAGTATTTCCTGACGGATTTTATCGAGTTCTTTATAACTTTTTTTAAAACTTAAGACAGTTATTCCATATTCTTTTAATTCCTCAGTTAATAATTCTCTAATCTCTTTATTTTCATGAACAATATTTATTTTAACTACTAAATGGGTAAGAAGCCAAAATAAAATTATTCCAATTATCAAACAGATAACGAATATATAATTCTTTTTCATTTTATTTAATAGTTCATATATTCCTGTTTCATTTACTACCTTAAATTTATAACTAACTAAATATTTGTTTAATTTTTCTAAATATTTATCTTCCAATTTTAAATAGATATATTTATTTTCATACTTGATTTCTAGAATGGTGATATTTAAATATTGGACTTTACTAATAAAGCGATAGTAGTCATTGCATTTTGCTTTAACCCAAATTACCTTTTTATTCATAGATAAATTCCACCTTACCTATACTACCTTTTATTAGTATTTCATTGGGGAGCATCCTGGTTATAAACAAATCTGTACCACTTACATCTATTTTAAATGTTTCCATTTTTAAAATGATTTTCTTACTCGATAAACTAATTAACTCCTGATAATTAAATACATGAATAAATTCATCATAAATATTTATAAAATAGTTTTTATCATATAAAAAATTAATAAGGCTATCTTTCATATGCATGAGCCATCACCTTATTAATTATATGTTTTTAGTCCTTAACTTTTATCAAGATTATTTTCTTTGATTATTTTTTCTATTTCATCTACACTAATACCAAGGGCTATAGCAATATTTTCTATTTTACTTCCTGCCGTAAGCATATTTTTTATTACATCTATTTTTGTTTGCTCAACACCCTCATCATAAGCTAGTTGTTTTTCTGTATTATGAATCATTTCTTTTTCTTCATCATTGGTATATGGATATATAAAACCATCACTATTATATTTCATTAATGCTTCACCATAATCCTTTACTATTTCATCCCCAGGGTAAAAACTTCCTAGTTCTTCCTCCGACTTATTTAACATAAGTATATATTTATACTTATCTACTTCTCCATTATCATAGCAAAATTTCTCAAAATTGTCCATAAAAATGTCATACGATCTTAATGTCTTTATTTTCATTCCTTTAGCATTACCAAATTCATTTATCAATATTGCTTCTTTAGTATTTACTTTTCCAAAATTTAAATTTATTTAAATTATTTCTGTCTTTAAATCATATATCTTTTCATTATCTTTATTTTCTGTTACAGAATATCTATTAAATAGATTTACTAAATAAGCAAAATTTCTAAAAAACTTTACATAATTATAATCATTAGCATTTACTTCAACATTAGCAATTATTCCATCTATTTTTACTATTACATCTATTCTTTTCCCTTTTTCTATTTTTTGTGTTTTGCCGAGTTCCGTATTGATAAATTCTATTATTTCTACCGTTTTATCTAATACTTGGCCAATTATTTGTTCAAGTATTTTTTTACCTTTTTTAGAAAGCATTACTACTTTAAAAAAATCATCACCTGATCCTACCGCTTCTTTTTCTTTCATTTTCAAAACCCTCTTTCTTTAATTGAAAGAAACGTACTTATAAACTAGTTTAAAAAGGAATTCCTAAAGTAATTTTCTTCCTTGGTTACTTATGCTAACACACTAAAAATGCTCTGTCTAGAGCTTATTTTGTCTACTTTTGTCGAATGAAAAAAATCAATGTTATGATTATTCCATAACATTGATTAATTCTACCTTTTATATTTTTTGTTGATAACTCGCGGCCTCCGGGCGGAGACTGCCGCCAGCGGAGGCTTAAAGGTTCTCACACTGCTAAAGTATATGGATCACTTGTTGTTCCACTTCCTCCTTGTAATGATACATTAGATTCTAGATAAAAGACAGGTCTAGCGGCATACCCGCGGTACGCGTTGACGTTGTTCAAGAAGCCGCTGTTGGACACAATAAACACGCTGTAACTGCGCGACGAATACGGAATAATTGTCCATTCCACTAGCCCCATATACATCCAATTGCTTGCGGTTATTGTTGAAATGTCATAATCATATAAATCTGTTGTCCACGCATCCGGACTTGCTGCATATCCATAATCGCTGGGATACATTAAGCCTATTTCATCAGTATAGGTTGTTGGATTACTTCCATATCCGGCATTATTTCTTTCTCCATCATAAAATGCTTTTGCTGTATTATTATATGATGTCATTCCTCCTAAATACCATGCTGTTTTTGCTATCAAATTTTGCCATGTTGAACCTAAATAATTCCAATAATTTGTGTTTAAATTTATCGTATTAAATTCACTTGTTGTCCAGTTATTTGATCCATACGTACTTACACTTGTATCATAATTCCATCTATATCCTGCTATTGTACTTGTATCCATATTTCCTTTATGATTTGAAGTTGAATAATTATATGTACCATCGTAATCTCTTCCATCTGTTCCTAACATTGCACTTGTTGTATAATCGGCTTTTATTAATTTTATTTGATAGTTTGTATCTTTATCATCATCAAATATTCCTATTATTCGATATAGATTTTCTGCTGGGCAAGGACTTTCTGTTGAACCAAAACATACGTAGTTGTTTGGGTTTGCTCCACTATATCTATAACTATTATCTTGCGCTCCATTTGCTAAATCAGCATCGTGATAATAAAGGCCATTATCTCCATCTGTTCCGGTATATAATGTTTGAGTTATATATTCAGCAAAGTTTCCTAAACTTGTTGTCATTGGATCTTCTTGTATTATTAAATTTGCACTAAAACTTTTTCCAGTATTGGCATTTTGATCACTATCTAAATTTGCAAATATTACTTCTACTGTCCAATCTTGTGTTAATGTTCCAGTTGATGTTATTTCATAATTATCTGCTATTGTTATTAATCCTGTTTGGGTTGTTATATCAAATCCTGTTACTTGATTAGTATCTGTACCACTTGTTTTTCTTTCTAAACTTCCAAGTGTTGTTACTTCACTTCCATCTGGTGCTGTTACTTTTAGTAGTAATTCCGCTTGGTTATCTACTGTTGTATATTCAAAATCATTACTTGTAATATCTAAATATACATAATAATTTCTGGTGGCAGTATTTGTAGCATTATTGGCTGTTAGTGTTGCACTAGCTGTCGTACTGCCAGTTTGGTTACCTGCGCCTTGCGCAAAATTATCTTGGGTTGCTGTTATGTTTATGGCATCCCCAACACTAAATGACAAGCTATCTGTAGTATTAGTTTGTACATTAACATTGGTATTGGCACTAGACCCTCCTTGGGCAACAAAGAAGGCATATGTTGCTCCCACTACTACTAAGATTAATGTTACTACAGCTATGGCTGATAGTATCAATACTTTCTTTTCGTTTGTCTTCTTTTCCATAAAAACTATACACTCCTTCTAAGAATACTATATCATGTTGCTTACTATTATTTTGTCGAATCCTTGTATAATATTCAATTATTTTTTTGCTAGTTGTGGACTAGCGTTACTATAATTAGTTTAGAAAAAATATTTCTAAAAGTCAATATGTTCTGTTAGGCTATACAAAGCTTTTTGTAAACAAAAAGTCTAAAATTATTTAGACTCTTTTTGACATTTTGGACAAAAGTAAGTACTTCTCCCACCAACTTTTATTTTCTCAATTTTAGTTCCACAAATATTACAAGGTTTATCTTCTCTTTTGTGAACTTGCAAGAATTGTTGGAATCTACCAGTTACACCTAGAGATGAAGTATAACTTCTAATAGTTGTTCCGCCGCATTTAATGGCTTCTTCAATTATTTTTTTAGATGATTCTTTTAACTTTGCACAATCATCTAATGTTATATCACAGCCTTTAGTTAGGGGATGTATTTTAGAAGCAAACAATACTTCGTCAGCATAGATATTACCAAGGCCAGCAATGATTGTTTGATCTAAGAGTATTGTTTTCATTGGCAAGTGTTTTGGATGAATTTTTTCGTATAAATACTCTTTAGTTAACTCATCACTTATTGGTTCAATGCCTTGTTTATTTATTGCTTCAGTCTTAGCTAAATCTTCTTTTTTAATTAAGTTCATTCTACCAAATTTTCTAGTATCATGATATCTTAAGTCAGTATTATCAGTGAATGTAATTATTATATGTTCGTGTTTATTTACCTCTTCATCATGATTTTTAACAAAGAATTTACCTTCCATCCGTAAGTGACTAAGTAAATAATAGTCCCCCAAATCAAATATTAACCATTTGCCTACTCTTTTGATATCGATAAACTTACGACCTGGAAGTAACTTTTTAAATTCTTCAACATTACTTTCAAGCATCTTAGGATATATAACATTAACAGATTTGATTTCTTTATTTAATATCATATTTTTTAAAGTATTTCTAACTGTTTCAACTTCTGCTATTTCTGGCATGCTTTTCACCTCTTCATTTTTTGTTATTTGGCTTCATACCAATTGATACCTGTATCAATTTCTACTTTCAAAGGAACATCCAACTTGTAGACGTTTTCCATTTCTTCTTTGATAACCTTTTTTACTAAGTCAAGTTCACTGTTTTTAACATCGACGATGATTTCATCGTGAACTTGAAGTAATATCTTACTAGTTATACCTTCTTTATTAAAACGATTGTAGACATTAATCATCGCCATTTTCATAATATCAGCACTAGTACCTTGGATTGGAGTATTCATGGCCATTCGCTCTCCAGTGCTACGAATGATATAGTTAGGATTTTTGATTTCATCAATTACGCGCTTGCGACCAAAAAGTGTTTTAACATAACCATGTTCATGAGCAAATTTAACTATATCTTCGGTATATTTTTTGACTTCTGGGTAAAGTTCAAAATATTTTTCTATAAAGTCATCAGCTTCTTTACGAGAAATATGTAGGTTTTCACCCAGTCCAAAGCCACTGATACCATAGACAATACCAAATATAACTGCTTTAGCAGTACGACGCATTGTTTTAGTAACAGCTTCAGTTGGAATACCATAGATATCACTAGCAACTTTAGTATGGATATCTAAATCATTTTGAAATGAGGTAATTAAACCTTGAGATTTAGATATATGGGCCAAGATACGAAGTTCAATTTGGGAATAATCGGCACTTAGAAGTAAATCATTGGTTGGGACAAAGGCTTTTCTAATCTTACGACCTAGTTCTTCACGAACAGGGATATTTTGTAAGTTAGGATCAACTGAAGAAAGACGACCAGTCCGAGTTAGAGTTTGTTTATAAATAGTATGGATTTTACTATCACTTAAGATGTAATTGCTAAGACCAGCAATATAGGTACTATTAAGTTTGGTTAAAGCTCGGTAGTCGAGAATTTTTTCAGCAATGGGATAATCTTTGGCTAGTTTTTCTAGCACTTTGACATCGGTTTTATATCCTGTTTTATTTTTCTTGCCCTTAGCAAGCCCTAATTTGTCAAATAAAACTTCTCCCAGTTGTTTAGGACTACCAATATTAAACTTTATACCTGCTAGATTATATATTTCGCGTTCTAGGAGTTCTATTTTGACTTCTATTTCACTTTGCATATCATCTAAAACATTCTTTTCTACTTTAATACCAGTCATTTCCATATCTGCAAGAACAGTTACTAAAGGCATTTCAATAGACTCAAATAATTCAAAGTCTCCTTCACTTTCCATTTTACTAATGAAGTCTGGAGCTATTTTATATAAGAATAGACTTTTTTTGACAATTTCTAAAGCATCAATAAAATTTGTTTTCTTCAAAGTATCATAAAAAGCAATATCTTCATCGAATTGATTAGCTAGATAAGCAATATCATCTTTTTGGTTGTAACCTAGGATGTATGCTGCAATCATGGCATCAAATGTACCATTTATAAAAATATGAGAAGCACAGATAACTTTTTTTAAATCATAAGTAATTATTTCTTTATCTTTTACCTTTTCTAAAACAGGTATTACTAAATCTTTATTGATGTAATAAGTGTTTGTTCCATCAGTAATACTCATACCAATGATATTAGCCATATGGTAATTTTCATTATCTAACTCTAGATAAAGAGCTATTTTATCTTCTAAAACAAGTTCATCTAAAGAAGAAATAACTTTATACTTTATTTCTTCTTGTTTTTTAGGAACTGCACTAGTTTTAAGAAAAGAGAAGAATTCTAATTCTTGATATTTTTCTTTTAGAGCTGTATCATCGGTTAAAGCAAATTTTAAATCTTCTAAAGTAATATTTAGAGGAACTTCCCTATAGATAGTTGCAATATCTCTACTCATATAGGCACTTTCTTTATCAGATGCTAATTTTTCTTGAACTTTACCTTTGATATTGTCTATATTAGCATAGATGTTATCTAAAGATCCATATTCTTGTAAGAGTTTTAAGGCTGTTTTTTCACCGATACCTTTAACTCCCGGGATATTATCGGATGCATCACCCATCAAAGCTTTTAAATCGATGATACGAATTGGCTCTATTTTATAATCATCTAAAAACGTTTCATGATTATATCGAATAAATCCTGTTTGCTTTAATAATTTAACTTCTGTTTCATCACTGATAAGTTGTAGTAAGTCTTTATCACTAGAAACTATCACAGAAGCAAAATTGGGATCTTCTTCAGTCATGCGAGCAATTGTACCAATGATATCATCGGCTTCGTAAGGGGCTAGTTCAAAATGTTTGATTCCCCAAGCATCCAATATTTCTCTAGCGATGGGCATTTGAATTTTTAATTCTTCGGGAGTATCTACTCTTCCCTCTTTATAAAAGTCATATTTTTCTTTACGGAAATTTTTCCCTATATCAAAAGCTACAGCCATGTATGTGGGATTTTCTTCAGCAATTATTTTATTAAGCATTGATACAAAGCCAAATAAAGCATTGGTTGGAAGTCCCTTAGAATTTTTCATCATATTGCCACTATAAGCAGTAGCATAATAAGAGCGAAACATCAAATTGTTTCCATCAATTAATATTAATTTTTTTACCATATTAAATACTCCATTCTGTTTAAATATTACCATATAATCAGCTTAAAAGCAACAAAAGTAGCCATTTAGACTACTTCATTATTTATTTATCATTTAACTTTAAAAGCATTGTACTTTCACCATCTAAAGTAGGAAAATCTTTACCAAATAATTCTTGATATCTTATTACCAGGTTTTGAAATAAACTAATTCCTTTTTCCGTTTTATTCAAAACTTCTTGTTCACTTATATTAAATATTTCAGCAAGTTCACTTGAAGAATGAATCATGCCATCATAAAGGCCTAACCTAAGAGCTGTAATTATTTGATATTCTAAAGGAAGTAATTGAATAAATTCTTTAAAGAATGGATGCTTTAAGGGAGTTAATTTGCTAGGATACTCCTTTTTTGTCAATATTTCTATTGCTGTTATTTCACCAGTCGGAGTAGGATTTGAAACTTTGTTTTCTTCTTTTGTTGCTCGAAACTCATTTAACATAATCTTAAGCTTTTTTAAATAATTACCAACAGTTGATGAGATATTCGTAGCATTAGAAATACTGGTATTTAGTATTTCTTGAAGTTTTACCAGTTCACCATGTTCAGTTGAAGATTTTTTTAGCATTTCCACTTCTTCTTCAGAACAATTCAATTTACTAAAAAAATTACTGATACAATAAGCAATATATCCTTTAACAAATTCTTCTATTAAAGTATTGTTGTTTTCATCAATGGTATTTTGGTCTACATCCTGATTTAAGCCAGATCCAAAGACTATGGATAATTTATAGTAAGAATCCGGATTGTTTTCTTTATAGTAAGTAACATAATCTTTAAAAGCATCGGTATCTAAGCCTAACTTTGTAACTAAAGATATGTAAAGTTCTTTTCGTTTCTTTTTAAGCTTTTTTGATAAATAATTTAAATTGATAACAAATGATCTCCGAGTTTTGGAATCTAAGTTACTACGCACAATTTTTCTACTAAAATCATCACCAAAAATAGAAGCGAAGAAAGTGAATATTTTTCCCTTTTTTTCAGGATTTATTATGGCAACTAGTTCATCATCACTGCATTTTAAAATTTCTTGCAAACTTTGAGCTGCTTTTTCTGGTTTAAATATTTCTTCATCTGTAGCTGGAATAATATCGTTTAATTTTTTTCCCTTATCTTTGGCATTAACTTGCTTACCTTTTAGTTGTGTATGTAAAGTCTGTAAGCCATTAAATAACATATGCAACTCTTTTTCATCAAGTTTACTTATGTCACTTATCGGTTTTAGATAATCGTCTCCAAAAATAGCAACAAATAATTTATATTTGGGGGAATCGATTTTAAATGTCGAAGATAAGGACGATACTTCTGCTTCAGTTCCTCCCAAAATATCTTTTAAATAAGTATATTTTCCCAAACTTCTCAATTTTTCTTTTAAAGCTGGATAAAGAGATTCTAACTTTTGATAATCTTCTTGTGGAATTCCTATTTCATCAACATTGGAACATAAGTTAGGACCAAAATAATTAAATAATATAAGGAATGTATCATCAAAAAGAATGTTTAGTGCCAGTAATATTAAAGTGCGTGAATTACAACCTAACTTATCACGTAAGGATAAAATGCTCTTTTTGCCATCTTTAACGATTATTACTGGGCCATTTTTCTTTTGCCTAGTTACTTGGCGCGGTAAATATGTTGGAGTCTCTATCATCTTAAGTAATTTTTTAGTAGCGTCATATGCCCGTCGGCTGATATCTATATCAATTAAATTACATTGATTTAACTCTTTTCCAAAACGCAAAAATATGGCTTGTTGGTCTTCAGTAGGTAATTTAGGTATATTGGCAATTGTCTCTTCTCTATGACCACCTACTATTTCATCAAAACTTAATCTATTATTCATATCTTCTTTCCTTTCTATGTTCAAACTATCTTTAGGTCTATTTTCTTTGATATATTTTCGCACTTTTTTCAAGGCGGTACAGCAAAAGGCACTACCACTTTTCATTTTAATTAAATGAGTTTCATCTTGAATTTCTCTATAAGTATGTGTCTTGTTATATAAAGGGTTAAATTTGTCTGGCTCTTGGATGGCAAAACGCATTCGTAAAAAGACTTCTTCTTTTGATGTTAAGCATTTTTTAAAAACATCATTTATATATTCAAGAGTGAATTTCTTAGTTATACTTTCATCAAGACCAAGTTTTTCTTCAAAGTTTCTTATTCCTTTTAAATCTTCGTTGCCTTGCATTTCTCTAGCACTAGCATCGGAAGAATTTTCACTAAAATATCCTTGCAATTTAGATTTAGCAGTATATGTTTTTAATTTTTTTAAAGCTTTTGCTTCAATTTGTCTAACTCTTTCACGAGTTATGTGGAGTTCTTGGCTAACTTCCTCAAGGGTATGTTCCCTACTATATAGATTATTAGGTTTATTAGGATTGTTAATTCCAAAGCGCATGCGCAAGATAATTTCTTCTCTTTCTAGTAAACATTCTTTTAAAATGTCGTTGATATATTCAGGAAGGAAACCTTTTATAACATTTTCTTCCAAGTTATGTTCATCCGGCAAAAAATTGCTAAGTTTCGAACTATCATTTTCTTTATCGGCACCTTGAATAGGAGCATCTAAAGAAGCAGAAGCTCTTGGCACATTTAACATGCTATTCAATTGATCTATATCCATTTCCAGTTGCTGAGCTAATTCTTCAGAAGAAATTTCACGCCCCAATTCCATTTCTATTTTTCTTTTTATGGTTAAAATTTGATTAATCTTTACATAATGGTGTACGGGTATACGGATAGTTAAACTATCATTTAGTATACTACGGGTGATAGCTTGTCTAATCCACCAGGTAGCATAAGTTGAAAAACGATAGCCTTTTTCGTAATCATATTTTTCACAAGCTTTCATTAACCCCTTATTGCCTTCTTGAATTATATCAAGAGGATCCAAGCCACGTCCAAAATATTTTTTAGCAACACTTACCACTAAACGCAGATTAGATTCAATTATAGCATCATGATAAAATTTATATTTTTTTTCTAAGCGCGCTCTTTCTACCTGAGTTAAATCCGTTTCCAATTGTTCTTTAATTTCAGCCATTTTGGCGAAATAATCTCTTATTTGTTCTGCAGGTAAAATAGGAATTTGGCCAATTTCTACTAAATAAGCTGAATAACTATTGCGGATGAAAAATTCTTTCGAAGAATCAGTTTTTATTTCAATCTCTTCTAATTCCTCAACAAACACTCCTTTTAAAGTAGAATACAAAATTAACAAATCGATAGTTGCTTCATTATTTGTTAAACTAGCCAAATAATTATTAGTTATTTTTTGTTTGTTTTTCAATATACTATCTAACAATTCAGCTAATTCTGGATATTTTTCTAATAGTTTAGATAAATAGTCAATGTCAATTATCAGATTGTATTTAGCTAAGGAATCTAAAAGAAAATTTAATTTGGCTAACGAACTGCCTTTGCTATTTTTAAGTTGATCGATAAACCAAGACATTTCAAATTTACGAAAACTAGCCTTTAGGTCTTTCAAAACTATTTTTAAAGCTTCTTTTTCATCTGTTACGTTTGGTTTAATTAAGGATCCAAAATAGTTTTTATCTTTTCGGTAAAAAGAAAATTCTTGTTGTACTTTTTCAATAACGTCTAACCTACTGCCCATCTTGAACCCTCCCTATAAAGTTAATTCTAACATAATTATTGATATTTTCCAATAAGATTTATTAGAGGTTGAAAAATTATGTTTTTAAATTTACTCAATATTATAAAAGATATGTTGTTTTTTACAGGAAGTTACTCAAACACTATATTTCCGGAGCCACTAAGTATGGAGGAAGAAGAAGACTGTATTAAAAGAATGCTAGCTGGGGATAAAAGTGCCCGCAATATGTTAATTGAACACAATTTAAGATTAGTGGCACACATTGTCAAAAAGTTTGATAGCAAAGACAATACAGATGACTTAATAAGCATTGGAACAATTGGCCTTATTAAGGGCATTGATAGCTATAAGAATAATAAACAAACACGAATTACAACATATGCCGCGCGATGTATTCAAAACGAATTACTTATGCATTTTCGAAGCAATAAGAAGCAAGGGATTACAGTATCTTTAAATGATGCTATTGGATTTGATAAGGAAGGAAATGAAATAAATTTAATTGATGTTATAAAAGATAAGCAAAGAGATTTATTCGAAGAATTAGAAATTAAAAACAATGTGGCTCTATTAAATAGATATTTAAAAACTTTAAATGAAAGAGAAAAAGAAATAGTCATAAAACGCTATGGATTATATAATACAAAAGAGATGACACAAAAAGAAATTGCCAAAGAATTAAAAATTTCGCGAAGTTATGTTTCCAGAATAGAAAAAAGAGCACTTACAAAAATGCTCACGGAATTTATTAAAAATAAGAATATTAATTAAAAACATTTATAGACATTTATTTTAAATATTATAAATAATATTTTTAAACCAATTATATTTATTAATATAATTTTGAGAAACTTTATTAAATTTTAAATAATTATTTATGTAATGGTTATACTTAATATAAAATCTTTTGCTTTGAAGAAGAAAACTATGAACAGTATTTTTATTAGTTGAATGAATACCAAGCAATTGATATTCATTAGCTAAAAACAGGAATATTTTAAACATATTTTCTTTAAAATACCAGAAGTTATTATATTTTCTAGCATATCTATAAGCATGTTTTATTGAAGAAAATAATGTAGTATAATCATAATTTTCAAATTTAGTATATTTACTAGTAATACCACTATTATCAGTATTATATTTATAAAATAACTTATCAATTTTAAAAATTGTATTTCTATCTATTACAGAATAATAGCTCATCATAAATGATGTATCTTCTTCCATTGTGTATTTATGTGACTTTATATGATAATTTTTAATTATACTTCTTCTAAGCATCTTTCCAGCAATATGGTAATCATGGTACATACATTTATGTTTACCTTTATTAAATTCTTTAGCGTATACAACATTGTAATTATTTTCTTTCATTTGTTGATACATTTCTAAAATTAAATTAGCATTGGTTATTAAATCGTCAGCATCTAAAAATAATACATATTCACAACTAGTATTTTTCATACCTAATATACGCGCATTAATTAATCCCCGATTACGCTTAGAGCGAATAACCTTAACATCTAAATTAAGATTTAAATTATTTAATAGAGAATCGTAAGTTTCTTTGCTTCCGTCATCGATGATGGTAACAAGAAATAACGATTTAGCTGTTTGTTTTTCTAGGCAACGAAGCAGATCTCCTATCCACTTATGGGCATTATAAGCAGGAATTATTACATCAATTTCTTTTTTCATACTATCTCCATCAAATTTGTTTTAGAAATTTTTAATATTCATCTTCATTATATGATTATTAAACTGTAAGAAATACTGCCGCTGCTAAATCGTCACTAGCCTCGTTAATTTCATTGTTTTCTAAATGATTTTCTTGGGCTTCAGATAATCCCAAAACTATACCAAATGTTAAAATCATTGATGCACTGATAGCATAAATTTTAGCATTATTTTCTTCGAATTCTAAATTATAGACTTCTATTCCCTCAGGATAGTTTTCAACAATTATATCGGTTATTTTATATGTATTGCCATCAATATTCAATAGTTCATACCCTACTTTTAATTCTTCAACATATAAAATACCTAAATTTAATTCAATAAAACTATGACGTGAACTACATTCAATTATTTCTCCATTTTCTAAAATTACTTTAAATATTGTAGTTGCCTTACTTTGATGATTAGCTTTTACTTTTCTTATTACAACATTGCCTTTTTCATCAACAATATAAACTTTATCGTTTTTCTTTATGTCTTTAATTTTTTTCTTTTTCTTCTTTTTATTTTTATCTAAAACATATACTTCAGTATTTCCAACTAAACATGAACAATATACTAAAGAATAGTGAGTTTCTGTCCCATTTAATGTGTAATTTTTAATATTATTAACATGGTTATACACTGAATTTTTAGTATATATATTGTCAGAGAAAAAGGTATGATAATTATTACTTGAACAACTAGCACTTGTACAAATATTTATAGCACAACCATACCTAGGATCAGTATTTCTATTGTTTACTTTAATTTGAGCATTTGCCTTAATAACAGTTGTTCCTCCGGCAGAACTGGCAAAGGTTAAGTTTTGCCATGATGCTCCATTATCATAACTTACTTGTGGTTGGCAATATTTTAAAAAGTTGGTTATATCATTAGAACTAGCAAACGAAAGTGTTATTGTATCTGGTTCTGTTTTTTGACTTGTTTGATATACTACGGAAGTTCTTCCGTTACTGTCAGTTAC
>CALVVH010000012.1 GCA_944363805.1 uncultured Bacilli bacterium | reverse complement strand
GTTAAATAGAGTTCAGAGGAGTTAAATAGAGTTCAGAGGAGTTAAATAGAGTTCAGAGGAGTTAAATAGAGTTCAGAGGAGTTAAATAGAGTTCAGATGGGGTTCGTAAGAATTTGGTTTTCTATAATAAGTAGCAAATAATAAGAAATGGTATAATACTTTTAATATTATTTTAAGTAACTTAATCCACTAATTGAAAATGAAAGGAAGATATTTTATGAATAAAAATATTGTATATTTATTAAAAAGCGAAACCTTTTTAACTATTTTGACTGGCGTTATAGTTTTTGTTATAAGTCAATATTTTTTGGAATTAGTTATTAATCCGCACAGAGAGTACAAAAGATTAAAGCAAAAAATAATTTATAATATAAAATTGTATTGTCAATATTATAATAATCCGTATAACTTAGTAAATGAAAAACATAATGTTAGAGATATTGAGGAATATAAAAGTGCTAGTAAAGAAGTAAGAAAAATAGGAGCTGAATTAGCAAGTTATATTGGAACCGTTTGGAAAATTAGATTTTTAAAAAGGAAAAAATTAAATAGTGTAGTAGATTCATTAATTAGTATCTCTAATGGCTTTTTTATATATCCTAATTATAATCCTATTAAAGATAATAAAGAGTGTGAGAATATTATAAAAACGGCATTAAAATTTAAGTGAGTATTTGAAGGATATACAAAAATAAACGTTAATTCTTTTATTTTCTTTTCATTTAGGTTATAATATTATTACTAGGAGTTAAATATGAATTTAGTTGTAAATGAACATAATGTATTTGTTATAGTTATTGTAACTCTTTTAACAAGTTTAATACTTGTGCCAATTGTAAAAAAAGTGGCAACTCATGTTGGAGCAATGGATGAACCTAGCGCTAGAAAAATTCATAAAGTTCCTATGCCAAGGCTAGGAGGACTTGCCATTTATTTAGCGTTTCTTTTAGGATACATGCTATATGGTGAAGTAAGTCCGCAAATGTTATCGATTTTAATTGGTAGTTTCTTACTTTTATTAATAGGTTTTGTTGATGATATTAATTCAGTTCCAGCGAGATATAAACTAATTGTACAGATTATTGCTGCAGCAATTGTTGTCTTATATGGTGATTTGTCATTTACGGAATTATCCGTATTTGGCCATAACATTTATTTCAATGAATTTTGGGGATCATTATCATCAATTATTTTTATTGTAGCAATTACAAATGCTATTAACTTAATAGATGGTATGGATGGCCTAGCTGCTGGAATTAGTTCAATTTACTTTTTAACTATTGCCATTATTGCCTTCATATTAAATCGTATCGGAGGATTAGATGTCATAATTTCCTTGATAATGCTTGGAGCAACGTTAGGCTTTTTGGTGCATAACTTTCCACCAGCCAAAATATTTATGGGGGATTCAGGAAGCTTATTCTTAGGATTTATGATATCAGTTATCGCCCTTTTAGGCTACAAAGTAACGACATTTACGTCATTAATTGTCCCAATAGTAATACTCGCTATACCTATTTTTGATACTATATTTGCCATATTAAGAAGATTATTAAAAGGTCAGAATATTGGAGTGGCTGACAAAGAACATTTTCATCATCAATTATTAAAAATGCGTTATAGTCAAACAAAAAGCATTTTAATTATTTATGCAATTGATATTGCTTTTGCAGCAGTTTCTATTTTCTATATTCTAGGAGATAATCAAGTAGCAATTGCGATATATATAGTTTTAATGATATTGCTTTTATTTGTTGTACTAAAAACGGATATATTATTTGATCATAGTAAAAAGAAAATTGAAATTAGCAAAATTCCTAATAGAAATAAAAGAAAGGTGAAGAAAAAATGACTTTTATAAAAAATATATTTTATAATGTAAAAAAGTATCGCTTCCTTTTGTCTCAACTCGTTATAAGAGACTTTAAAATAAAATATAAAAGAAGTGTTTTAGGTGTTCTTTGGAGCATACTTTATCCACTTTTAATGATGATGGTTATGGCTATTGTATTTTCTAATATGTTTAGATTTAGTATGGAAGGTACAAATTATTTAGTATATTTAATGAGTGGTTTAGTTGTATTTAACTATTTTAGTGAAGCTACCAATAATGCGATGACATCTATTACGGGAAATTCTACTTTGATAAACAAAGTTTACATTCCTAAGTATATTTTTCCTATTGCTAAATGCTTATTTGTAGCTATTAATTTTGTTTTGTCATTAATTCCTTTATTTTTAATAGTGTTTTTATCAGGAGATGCAGCAGAAGGAACTAAATGTTATATAAATATTTATTATTTATTATTGCCATTTATATATATATGTATGTTTATGTTTACTGTTGGAGTTGGTTATATCTTATCAACAATTGCCGTATTCCTACGTGATATGATTTATATTTGGGGAATATTATTAACCATTCTTAACTATTTTACTCCAATATTTTACTCTTTATCAATATTGCCTGAATGGCTTCAAAAAATATTTGTGTTTAACCCGCTTTATCAATTTATTAATGCGACAAGAGACATTTTGCTAAATTCACAAATGCCTACTTGGACTAATTTATTAGGTTGTCTTTTATCTGGTGTAGTTGTTTTGGTTATTGGATTATTTGTTTTCAAGAAAAAACAAAATAAATTCATTTATTATCTATAATAGGTGGTGATTACAAATGATAAAAATAGAAAATGTAGGTATGAAATTTAACCTAGGTATTGAAAAAGACAATTCATTAAAGATGACATTTATTAGATTATTTGATAAAAGAAAAAGAATTAAAAAAAGTGATTTTTGGGCTCTTAAAAATGTTACATTTGATGTAGCAAAAGGTGATGTTGTTGGACTTATTGGTTCCAACGGAGCTGGAAAATCAACTTTATTAAAAGTTGTTAGTGGTGTAATGAAACCAACGGAAGGTAAAGTAGAAGTCGATGGGGTTATATCTCCGATGATAGAACTTGGTGCTGGTTTCGATGGTGATTTAACTGCTCGGGAAAACATCTATCTAAATGGTGCAATCCTCGGTTATTCCAAAGAATTTTTAGATTCCAAGTTTGATGAAATAGTAGAATTTTCAGAACTTAAAAATTTTCTTGATGTTCCTGTTAAAAACTTTTCTTCTGGGATGGTTGCTAAACTAGCTTTTTCCATTTCAACTATAGTTGATCCGGAAATATTGATAGTAGATGAAATACTATCAGTTGGTGATATTAAATTCCAAGAGAAAAGTAAAAATAAAATGATGTCGATGATTAATGGTGGAACAACAGTATTATATGTTTCTCACTCATTAGATTCAATAAGAGAGCTTTGTAATAAAGTAGTTTGGCTAGAACACGGCAAGGTTGTTATGGCTGGCGAAACTAACAAAGTTTGTGATGCTTATTACGAAAAGCAATTAAATAATTAATAACCAAAAAGAAAGTAAAGAGGTGAATTAAATGGTTATAACAAAAACTCCTTTTCGAGTTAGCTTATGTGGTGGTGGTAGTGACTTACCCGCATTTTATGAAAAAAATGGTGGATGTGTAATAAGTACAACCATTAAAAAATATATGTACATAACATCGCATCCCTCATTTGACAAAAAACAAACGGTTTTAAAATACTCTAAAACTGAAAGCGTTCATAATATTAATGATATCGAACATCCAATATTTAGAGAATGTTTAAAACAAGAAGGTTTAGAAGGGTATGAAATAACTTCGATTGCGGATGTTCCGCAAGGTACAGGTTTAGGTTCTTCTAGTGCATTCACAGTTGGTCTAATCAAAAATCTAAAATGCCAAAAAAGAGAATATATTTCGGATGAAGAAGTTGCCCAAGCCGCTTGCCACATGGAAATCGATGTTTTAAAAAATCCAATTGGTAAGCAAGATCAATATGCGACTGCTTATGGCGGACTTAATTATTACCAATTTAATAAAGATGGTTCGGTATTTGTAGAACCGGTATTAATGTCTAAAGATGCCTACAATCAACTTGAAAAGAATTTGATTATGCTTTATGTTGGTGGAGAACATAGCGCATCTGAAATATTAAAAGAACAATCAAAAAATATGACAAGTGCTAAAGATAAAGAAGAAGGTCAAAAACGAATTGTTGAGTTAACTCATAAACTAAAATATGAATTAGAACATGATAATATTGATGCTGTTGGTGAAATATTGCACGAAAATTGGTTAATCAAAAAAACATTAGCTAGTGGCATATCTAATCCAAAATTTGATGAATGGTACGATTTAGCCTTAGCAAATGGTGCAACTGGTGGTAAAATATTAGGTGCAGGGGGTAGTGGATTTTTCTTATTCTATGTTCCAGAAGAAAAACAAGAAAAATTTAGGAGTGCGATGAAGGATTTACCAGAAATGGAATTTAAATTTGATCATCAAGGAACAACTGTTATATTTGTTAATTAAGAAGGAGTGATTAAATGAAAGCATTAGTAACAGGTGGAGCTGGGTTCATTGGAACTCATTTAGTTAGAGAATTATTAAATAGAGGACTTGAAGTTGTTTGTGTTGATAACTTTACTTTAGGCCATCAAGAAAATGTCGATTGTTTTGAAGGCAATCCTAATTACAAATTTTACAAATTAAATATTGAAGAAACTGATAATTTTTGTGAAGCACTTAAAGATGAAAAAATCGATATAGTTTATCATTTAGCAGCTAATTCTGATATTCAAAAGGGTGGAAGAAAGCCAAGTGTTGATTTTAATGATACATTTATGACTACTTATAGTACTCTTGAACTTATACGTAGAAATGGCATTAAAAATCTATTCTTTGCATCAACTTCTGCAATTTATGGTGATAAACAAGAATTACTTACGGAAACTCTTGGAGATTTAAGACCAATATCATATTATGGTGGAGCCAAATATGCTAGTGAAGGATTTATTTCTTCTTATACATTCATGAATGATTTAAGTACTGTTGTATTTAGATTTCCAAATGTAATTGGCCCAAATCTAACTCATGGCGTTATTTATGACTTTGTTCGTAAATTACAAAAGAATCCTAATGAACTAGAAATTTTAGGAGATGGTCATCAAACTAAACCTTACTTATATGTTCTAGATTTAGTAGATGCTATTGTTAAATTCACTTTAGATATGGAAATGAAACCAGGAGTAGAAATCTATAATGCTGGTGTAGAAACAGCTACAAGTGTAACAGCAATCGCTGATATAGTTTGTGAAGTTTTAGGATATGAAAATGTAAAATACAACTATACTGGTGGTAAAGGTGGTTGGAAAGGCGATGTTCCTAAATTCCAATATGATTTAACTAAGATTCATAATGCTGGTTGGACAGCCCAACATACATCTGATGAATCAGTTCGCGAAACAGTAAAATATATTAAAGATAATAACTAATATAAAGTGGCATTATTATGCTGCTTTTTTCGTTGCTTAATTAATGTAGCCAAAATTAATATTATTTGTTATACTTATATAAAGGAGGGTAGTTAATCTTTAAGATTAAATAAAATAAATGAAAGCAGTAATAATGGCTGGCGGGAAAGGAACAAGAATCGCATCAATTACTAACGATGAGATTCCGAAACCAATGCTTACTGTCGGCGGAAAAACAATATTAGAACATCAAATCGAATGCTTAAAAAAGTCTGGTGTCGATGAAGTAATAATTGTAACTGGTCATCTAGGGGAAAAAATAAGAGATTATTTTAAAGATGGTAGTTCATTAGGAATAAAAATAAGTTATTATGAAGAGGATCCTAATAAGCCACTTGGTACAGCTGGATCACTATATTATTTAAAAGATAAGATTGATGAAGATTTTATTCTAATCTTTGGCGATGTTTTCTTAAGCGTCGATTTTAATAAAATGGCCGAATACCATCATAAACATTCATCTGATGCCACATTACTTACGCATCCTAATTCGCATCCTTTCGATAGCGATTTAGTAGTTGTTGATGATACTGGTAAAGTAACGGGTTTTGATTCTAAAGAAAATAATCGTGATTATGACTATAAAAACTTGGTTAATTCAGGAATTTATATGTTTTCTCCAAGAGTATTTGATTATGTATCAGAACCTAAAAAGTGTGGCTTAGAAAAAGATGTCATTGCTAAGATGATTACTTCTGATGATAAAGTGTACTCATATCACTCAACAGAATATGTTAAGGATATGGGAACACCAGAAAGATATTATAGTGTTAATGATGATTATGCTAATGGTTTATGTGAACACCGTAATTTAAGTCATAAACAAAAAGCTATATTTTTAGATAGAGATGGCACAATCAATGTTCATATACCATTTTTAGTAAATAAGGATGAATTTGAATTAATTGATGGTGCTAGTGAAGCAATCAAGATGATTAATTCATCTGAATACTTATGTATAGTTGTAACTAATCAACCGGTAATCGCCAGGGGAGAATGTACATTTGCTGAGCTAGACGAAATTCATAAAAGAATGGAAACTTTACTTGGTAGAGATGGCGCATATATCGATGGCTTATATTTCTGTCCCCATCATAAGGATAAAGGATTTCCTGGTGAAGTGCCGGAGTTAAAATTTGATTGTGAATGTCGCAAACCTAAAATTGGCATGCTTTTAAAAGCAGCAGAAGATTACAACATCGATTTGAGTGAATCAATTGTCATCGGAGATTCAACACTAGACATTAAAATGGCAGAGAATGCTAATATGAAAAGTATTTTAGTAAAAACTGGTCAAGCAGGACTTGATAATAAATATGAGGTTCAACCTGATGAAGTAGCTGAAGATTTACTTTCGGCAGTAAAAATGATTATAAAAAGTGAAGAAAGAAGGAGATAATTTATGGTAGATTTTAAAAATGCAATTAAAGAATATTATGAAAGAGAAATTGAATGTATTAAAAGATTTAATTTAGATGAAATTAACGAAGCAATGAATATCATCTTAGATACTTATAACAATGGTGGAACTATTTATGTTTGTGGTAATGGCGGTAGTGCATCAACTGCTTCCCATATGCAAAATGACTTCAACAAAGGTATCAGTGAATATGTTGATAAAAAGTTTAACTTTTACTGTTTAAATGATAATGTATCAACTATGATGGCTGTTGCTAATGATATTGGTTATGAAGAAGTATTTAGATTTCCATTATTAAATAAAATAACTGATAAAGATTTATTTATTGGTATCTCTGGTAGTGGTAACTCTAAAAATGTTTTAAATGCTGCCGAATATGCCAAAGAATGTGGCGCTAAAGTAGTTGGAATAACTGGATATTCCGGTGGAAAATTAAAAGAAATGGCTGATTATAAAATGCATGTTGATGAAAATGATATGCAAATAGCTGAAGATCTTCATATGACATTTGATCATATGATGATGAAAATATTTTATAATTACCTAACTAAAGGTGAAATAACTGGTAATAATATTAATGATAAGCACTAAAAACTAGTGCTTTTTTAGTTTTGGTATGGTAAAATAAAAAATGTAATGTTAAGAAAGAGGTGAATAAAACTCTAAACATTTTAGAGTACAGAAGTATGAAAACAGTTATTTTAGGTGCAGGCTTATCTGGTATTAGTACTGCATATTTTTTACAAAATGAAAATGGTTTTGATGATATTACTTTATTAGAAATGGAAAATACTCCTGGTGGTTTGTGTAGAAGTGTTAAGAAAAATGGATATATTTACGACATTGGACCACATATTTTATTTAGCAAAGATAAAGAAATGCTTGAACTAATGTTAAGCGTTTTAGATGAAGGTAAAAATGATTTAGTTAGAAGTAATCAAATTTTGTATAAAGGGATTAGAGTACAATATCCTTTTGAAAACGATTTATCTAAATTACCAGAAAAGGATTTAGAATATTGTATAAATGCTTTTAATCATAATCCATATGAAAATTATGAAGCAACAAATATGATTCAATTTTTCTTAAAGACTTTTGGTGAAGGAATAACTAACACATATCTTAGACCTTATAATGAAAAAATTTGGAAATATGATCCAGCATATATGAATACAAGTATGGTAGATAGAATTCCTAAACCTACTCAAGAAGAAATAAGAAGAAGCGCTGCTGGAGAAACAATTCAAGGTTATTTGCATCAATTATATTTCAGTTTTCCGACTAAAGGCGGTATTGAAGCAGTTCCAAATGGATTTTTGCGTCGTCTAGACGAAAATAAATGTAAAGTCGTAACTGGTGCAAAAGTTACAAGCATAAAAAAAATTGGCGATAAGTATGAAATAATTGCTGGAAACAAAAAATATGAAGCGGATTTGTTAATTTCTACAATTCCAGTTCAAGAATTAACTAAGTGTTATGCTAAAACAACAGAAGAATTGAAAAAGCACGTAGATGCTTTAAGATATAATTCAATTAAAATAGCTTTTGTTAAATTGCCATATGATTTATGTGGAGAAAATTTTGCTTTTATGATACCTGACAAAGACGTCTTGTTTCATCGAATTTCTAAAATGGATTTCTTAGGATCTGAATATCACCACTCAGAAAAAGAAGCCACATATATGATTGAAGTAACTTATAGGAAGAACGATCAAGTAGATGTTCTTTCTGAAGAAGAACTACAAGAAAAAATTTCTGATGGTTTAGTAAAAATTGGCTTTGCTAAAGATACTAAAGATGTAGAATTTATTGATATCACAGATTATCAATATGCCTATGTAATTTATGATATAGATCATACAGAAAATATGGAATATATAAGAGATTTTTATAACAAAGAAGGAATTTATTTAAATGGAAGATTCGGCAATTTTGAATATTGGAATATGGATAGAATATTAAGGGAAAGTTTAAATTTGAAGGATAATATTTTAAAAACAAGTAATAAAGGAGTTAATTAAAATGGAAAACAAGAAAAATGATAATCCCAAAATATCTATAATTATGACAGTAAAAAATGGTGAAAAATATATCAAAGAAAGTTTGGAAAGTGTATTTAAACAAACATTAAAGGATTTAGAAATAGTATGTATATATGGTGATTCTACAGATAAAACTTTAGAAATATTAGAAGAGTATAGTAAAAAAGATAAACATTTAAAGATTTTTCATCAACAAAAACCAGGAATTGGTTTGGCAAAAAATATGGGGATTGAAAAATCAACTGGTGAATTTATAACATTTTTGGATGCTGATGATTATTACATGGACAAAAATGCGTTAAATGAAATGTATAATGCTGCAAAAGAAAATAATGTAGATGTTTGTGGTGGTCTTAGAAGTATTTTAAATTTGAAAGGCGAAATTGAACCGCTGTCTTTACATAGAGCATTTTTAGTAGGATTTCCAAAAGGAAGAATGTTTTATTATGATGATGTACAATATGATTATCATTTTCATAGTTATATCTATAATAGAAATATGATACAAAATAGCGATGCTAGATTTGCAGAAACAAAGGTATATGATGATACTCACTTTTTTATTAGAGCCATGGTAAAAGCTGAAAAGTTTTACGTTGTTTCAGTAGAATTGTATTGTTATAGATTGCATGAAGGTTATTCTTGGAAAAATGATGTTTGTTATGATGCAATAGCTTCTTTAATGGATCAATTAAAATATACTTCAGATAAGAATCTTTATATTGGTCATTACATTGCAATGCAAAGGGCTAATAATGAATATGGACCTTTATTTGAAAAATATATTAGATCTGGAGATTTAAAAATGTTAGAATTATTACTACAAATGCAAAATTGTATTAATAACAAATTGATAGACAAAGCACTAAAAAACAAACCAGATAAAAATATATTAGATCCGATGTGTTTTCCAGATAATGAAGTAAAGCAAATAAAAGTAAACGGGAAGCCAAAATATATTTTTTCTATACTGTATAATTTAATAAATTATGATAAAACCATTTATAATAATACTGCAGAAGAAATTTACAATTCAAGAACTTATAAAACAGGAAAGATGGTTTTGTGGATACCTAAAAAAATACTTCAAATTTTGCATTTAAAGAAATAGAAAATATGTAGTTTAGTAGAAGAGAGGAATAAGTTATGAAAGAAAACACATTGTATGATAAAAAATTTTATGAAACAAATCAAAAGGATTTAGAAGCATCACAAATAATAATGTCGTACGTATATAACAAACTAAAACCCAAAAGTGTTGTTGATTTTGGGTGTGGATCAGGAACTTGGTTAAGTTCTGTAGAGAAATTAGGGTGTAATGATATTCTTGGCTTAGATGGTGATTATATAAATAGAGAATGGCTGTTATTTGATGAAAAAAAGTTTATGGCAGCTGATTTGACAAAGAAAATTGATTTGTCTAAAAAATATGACTTGGCTATTTCTTTAGAAGTTGCAGAACACATATTAGAAGAATATTCTGAAATATATTTGCAAAATTTAACAAAAGCATCAGATATAATTTTATTTTCGGCCGCAATACCACATCAAGATGGAACAAACCATGTTAATGAACAATATCCGTCATATTGGATTAGAAAATTCGAAAAATATGACTATGTACCATATGATGCGTTACGTTGGAAATTTTGGAATAATGAAAAAATTGCTTTTTGGTATAGACAAAATATAATGTTTTTTTGTAAAAAAGATAAAATTAATGAGTTAGAAAAATTATTCCCTATCGGTGAGATGCCAACTGATTTAGTTCATCCAATAAGACTCCAAAATTTATATGCTGATGACACAGAAAAAATAAAAAAACTTGAGTTGGAATGTGAAAAAGCAAATCAAGATATTAAAAATTTATCTATAAAAAGCGAAAAAATTCAAAAAGAAATAGAAGCAAATCAAGAATATATAAATGAGCTAGAAAAAAGAATTAAACCCAAGGTTTCTATAGTAGTACCAGTTTTTAATGTAAAAGATTATTTAAGAGAATGTTTAGATAGTATTTTAAACCAAACGTTATATGAAATTGAAGTTTTATGTGGAGACGGGGGATCAAATGATGGATCTCTAGAAATACTTCGAGAATATGAAAAAAAAGATAAAAGAGTAAAAGTTATTAGTAGAGAAGGATCTGGTTATGGTCAATCCGTTAATGAATGTATGGATATTGCAAGAGGAGAATATATTGGTTTAGTTGAGTCTGATGATAAAATTGATGAAAAAATGTATGAAACACTTTTCTATATCGCCAAAGCCAATGACCTAGATTGGATAAAAAGTGATATTTATCATTATTATTCAGGAATGCCTAAAGATGAACAATTAGTTCGAGAATCTATAACATATGGAGCTGACTTTTATAATCAAATTTTAAATCCTCAAATTGATATTAGACCATTTAGAACAGCACTTCATACTTGGGCGGGTCTTTATAAAAGAGACTTTTTGAATAAACATCATATTAGACATCACGAAACACCTGGTGGATCATATCAAGATGTGGGATTTCATCTAAAAACACTATATTACGCCCAAAGAGTATATTTCATAGAAAATCCATTTTATTGTTGGAGACAAGATAATCCTGGATCATCAATACATTATAATGCTTCAAAGTTAATAGAAAAGTCATTTAAAGAATGGGATTTGAATAAGCAATTTTTAGAACAATCTTTTGATACTACAGATAGAATGTGGGGCAGCTTTAATTATCGTAGATACTATTCATATTTATGGACTATAGAAATGGCAAATGAATTAAAAGATGAAGCAACAGAAATTGCAAGAAAAGAACTAACTGAAGCATATGATGAAGGAAAATTTGCAAAAGAATTTTTTAACGAAGATGAGTGGAAAAAGGTTTTGAAATTTTTAAAGGTAAAATAAGTCGTGGAGCAAATCAAAAGAAATTGGACATATGATTTTACTAGAACTTTTGCTATAATTTCTGTAGTGTTTTGCCATTCTATAGAAAGTGTATATTATATTTTTCAAGATAGAAGCATCTTGTATTCTGGCTTGTCCTTTCAATCAAAAATATTTGATTTATTGGGTATAACATTCGGTAGATTGGGCGTTCCATTATTTTTGTTTCTTACTGGAGTACTAATATGTAACAAAGAATTTAATAATGAAGAAGATTTGAAAAAATTTTATAAAAGAAAATTTATACCATTGTTGATTACTTTGGAAATTTGGTTTATTATTTGGAATGTTTTTATTGCTTTTTACTTTAATTGGCGAGGAGAAGTTTCAAATATTTCTTTATTTTCTCTTTTTCAAAATATTTTGTTGTTAAAAAAAGTAGATTATATTTTACCAGCTTGGTATGCTCCGTTAATTCTTGGAATATATTTAATAATTCCATTTATATCTATTATTATAAAGAAAATTAATTTTAAATTTATGAAATGGCTTATATTAATTGGTGTTACATACTTTTTTATAATACCTTCAATTAATTTGATTTTAAATACTTTTGGTGTTAATATTATTGGTAATATCGATTTTTATTTTTCAGATGGTATTTATGGACATTATGGCATTTATATTTTGTATGTTATTTTAGGTTTTTATATTGGCAATGGTCTTTTAAAAAATATAAAAAAGGTAACCTTATATATAATTTTTTTCATTTCCTTTATAAGTTGTGTAGTATTACAATATTGTCTAACTATAAATGATATTTTTTATAAATTAGGATATGAAAATATATTTTTATTTATTGCGTGTTGCGCATTGTTTGAATTGTTTAGGAGGTTGCCGGTAAAAGGAAAAGTTGCTAATTTATTTATAAAGTTATCTAAAATTTCTTTTCCAATTTTCTTAATACATAATTTAATTCAATATATAATTTATCAATCAAATATTTTTTCTGATTTTATTAGACCATTAAATGTTATTTGTAATTTTATTTTAACCATGATAATAACAGTATTAATCATTAAAATCTTGAGTTTGAATAAATATACCAAAAAATATTTGTTGAAAGTTTAAGGAGAGGATGTAAAGTGAAAAAAGATTTAGCAATGGTATTTGGAATTACCAAAGATTTAGACTTTGCACTTGCTAATGTTTTAATTAGCATGAAAGAGCATGGAAATATGCCAAAAAACATGGATATCTATGTTTATCATGATGGATTATCTCAAGAAAAGGAAGATGTTTTAAATAGTATTTTATCATGTAATTTTATAGAATATCACAATGATATATCTGAAGGAACGTTAGATTCTACTTATTTAAAATTATATTCAAACCTTTGCTTAGCTAGATTTGAATGCTTTGATATGTTAAAAAAATATAAAAAAGTAATTTGGAATGATGTAGATATTTTAATTCAAGATGATATTTCTGGATTATTAGAATACGGAAATAAAAGTGGCTTGGCTATGACATATTCAGATATTAACTTTTTAACCGAAGCTAACTTTAATGGCTTAATAGAGGGGTACAACATGTGTTTACCTTTATTAAATTCTGGAATTATTGTATTCTCTGATAAATTAAATGACTATGAAAAGTTAACTAAATGGTGTTATGATCAAGTAAAAAAATATAATAAACGTTTAAGATATTTAGATCAAGGTGTTCTAAATTTATTAGTTCAAGAATTCAATATCAAAATAGAGCCAATTAATATTCAAAAATATTGTTGCCAACCAATGCGGAATAATGTTAGGAGTGCTGCAATTGTTCATTCATATGGTTATGATAAGTTTTGGAATTCTGAAGTTTTAAAAGAAAAATTTCCTAGTTGGGTAAAATATAACGAAAAGTGGGAAAAACTATTAAAAGATTATCGCAAGAAAAACATAGAAAAAAATACCATTCCAGAAATATCTGTAGTAATGTCTGTTTATGAAAGGTATACATATTTAAAAGAAGCCATAACCAGCATTTTAAACCAAACATATCAAAATTTTGAATTAATTATTGTGGTAGAGAAGAGTCCTAAGCAAAAAGAAATAAACGATTTTTTAAAGAAAATGAAAGATGATAGAATCATAATAATTAATAATGAAGAAAAATTGGGATTTGCTAAATCTTTGAATGTAGGTATGAAAAATGCCCGTGGAAAATATATTGCCAGAATGGATGATGATGATATTTCGTTACCATCAAGATTTGAAAAACAATATAATTTCCTAGAAAATAATCCTGACATAGATATATTGGGTACTGCTGTAAAACAGTTTATGAATAAACATGATATATATTATCCTGAAACTGATCCAGAAAAGATAAAAACATATACTCTTATTAATAATCAAATGTTTCATCCTACAATAATGATGCGAAAAGACATTGTGGAAAAATATAATCTTTATTATAGCCCTGACTATAAAACTGAAGATGCTGAATTATGGTCGCGGGCTGTTAAAGTAGTAAAGATGTCCAATCTAAAAGAAATTTTATTAAATTATCGTATTTGTGATGAAAACGAAACTCAAACTGCAGTATTAGATGTTTTAGCTTCGGATATCAAAATTATAGATAAGCAATTGCGCGAAAATTTAAATTTAGAATTGAGTAACAATGAATTATACTTAATCTGTGGTCGAATTAGTAAATATGGTCCAATATATAATAAAGAACTTCTAAAACAAAAGCAAATTGTTGCCAAAAAGATATATAATGCTAATAAGAATATTGGCTATTATAACAATAGACATTTAGCAACTGTACTAGAATTAGATAATTCTCAAAATTATGTTAAAGGTACTATGAAAAAAATCTTAAAGCCAATTTATTCAAAACTAATGTATAGAGTAGAGGCATTAATAGACGCCAAAATTCTTGAAAATAATCAAAGGACTAAAAATGATGACTAAATTTAGTATAATAATACCAGTTTATAACGTAGAAAAATATATAAAAAGATGTTTAGATAGCGTAGTAAATCAAATATATCAAAACTATGAAGCCATAATTGTCTGTGATAAATGCAGTGATAATAGCGAAGTAATTGTTGATGAATATGTCAAAAAACACAAGAAATTTACTAAAATATATGCCGAAAAAACCGGCCTAAGCAAAGCTCGTAATCTTGGTGTTGATGCATCAAATAGTGAATATATCTTGTTTTTAGATAGTGATGACTTTTTTGATGATAATTTATTAGAAACATTAAATACTAAACTTAAGGATAATCCAGATTTAATTCGCTTTCAAATTCAAGATGTTATTGATGGGCAAATAGTTAAACACCCAGAAGTAGGCTTTGCTACTACTGATGGTGTAAGTGCTTTTAATAAAATATTTAAATATCACTATATTGAAAATGCCTGGAGCTATTGCTACAATGCCAAGTATTATAAAAAGAATAATTTTAAATTTATGGAAGGCTGCATAGCAGAAGATTATGGTTTAATCCCTCTAGTTATCGCGAAAGCTAAAAAGGTTAAATCAATTGAATTTATTGGTTACAATTATGTTCAAAGAAAAAACAGTTTAATGACTAATACAGACTATTCAAAAAAAATAAAGAAAATGGAAGATATGTTAATGCAATCAGCATTTTTAAAAAGTAGGTTAAAAGATATTTTTAATAAAGACTCGATAATTGCCTTTATCAACAATTCTTTAATATATTATTCTACAAGATTAGAATATAAAGATTTTAAAAAGTATCGTAAAATATTAAAAGAAAATAAGTGTTTCAATCATTTTCATGGCGGAAGCATTAAAACTAAAATTAGAAACTTTTTAATTAAGAAAAATGCTTATTTCTTTTATCATTTTATAGCGAGGTAATAATGAAAAAAATAAGTATCATCGTACCAGTATATAATACAAGCAAATATTTAAATGGCTGCATTAAATCTTTATTGCATCAAACTTTAGAAGAAATTGAAATTATTTTAATAAACGATGGATCAACTGATACATCAGAAAGTATTATTCGAAAATATAAAGATAAGAGAATAAAATATATTTCCAAAAATAATGAAGGAATAGGGAAGACTCGTAATTTGGGAATTGAAATAGCTACTGGTGAGTATCTATCATTTATTGACTCTGATGATTATGTTGAACCCAATTTTTGTGAAGTAATGTATGAAAAGGCCATCAAAGATAAATGTGATATTGTTATCTGTGATTATTATGAGGATCACAATTATGGTTTAAAAGAAATAAAATTTCCAACATTTCCTGATGCATCATTAAAAGAAAATCCTGATATTTTAAATATGGTTAACTTAGGTCCATGTAACAAGATATATAAAAGAAGTTTATTTAAAAACAAAGATAATAGATTTGTTGAAAATTTAAAATATGAAGATGCCCCATTAGTGGTAAAACTATTATTAACTGCTAAAAAAATAGGAAAAGTCGATGAATGTTTAGCTCATTATGTTATTCATGAAGATAGTGAGACAACTACTCACGATGAAAGAATCTTTGATATATTAAAAATAACTGATATCATAGTAAATGACTTAAAAAAATACAATTACTTACATGATGCCATGATTACCATTGCCGTAATGATTTTAACAGATTATACCATTCAACAAAGGTATATAAATGATTCTGAATTAAGAAATAAATTCATCGATATGGCATTTCAATATTTAGATGAATTAGAACCTACTTGGAAAAAGTGTAGTTACTTAAAAAAATTCTCATGGTTGAAAAGAAGGATAAAATCTAGTAAAATATTAACTAAAGTTTATTGTAATTTATACAACAAAAAGAAAGGAGAAAAATAAAATGAAGAAGTTAGTTTATTTTATATTTCTCCTTTTGCCATTTGTCGACTTAGCAAGCGCCATTATGACTAGATTTACCGATATTTCCATGTCAATTGGGGCCGTATTAAAAGGACTATTACTAATATTTTTAGTAATTTATACTTTGTTTTTTACTAAATCCAAATATAAAAAGGTTAGTGTAATTTTTATAATACTAACAATTATATTTAGTTTTGCTTATCTTTTAACTAAACCAATATTTTGGAATTTTAGTGTTATTTTTAATGAAATAAATTACTTAGTTAAATTCTTGTTTTTCCCAATTAGTTTCTTTGCTTTTTTATGTATATTTGATGATATTGGCTTTGATAAAAAAAGTATTGAAAAGTTAATGCTTTATACAATAATTGCTTATTCAGCTTTATTGATACTACCAATTTTAACAGGAACTAGTTTTAACACTTATGAAAATGGTTTATATGGTATGGTAGGTTGGTTCTATGCGGCCAATGAAATATCGACGATACTAGTATTATTGTTCCCGTTTTCATATTTACTCATCAGTAATAAAAGAAAATATTTATTCTTAGGAATGCTTCCTATATTACTTGTTATAAGTTATGTAGGTACTAAAGTAACTTTATTCGGCTTAATTATCAGTGGCTTTATTGTTTTAATTATATCCTTCTTACATAACAAAAAAATCTTAAAAAATCCATTTATTTCTTGCTTTATAATTTTTATAGTTATTCTAATAATTAATTTTGGAAGTTATACTATTAAAAATTTCTTTGCAGTATTAGATACTCCAAGTCAAACCGAAGAAATATATGAATGTGTTGATTGTGAAGATTTACCGGGAGATTCACTATTTACTAAGATAAAAAAATATGGCTTACGTTTACTTAGTCAAAGAAATTATTTCTTAAAAAACACCAATGAAATTTATGTTGAAAATTTTAACAATGAAACATTTTTATTAGGACTAGGCTTTAATAACACTGAAGAAATAAATAATGATAATGTTACTAAATTAATTGAAATGGACATTTTAGATATCTTCTATCACTTGGGAGTACTTGCTGTCATCTTATTTTTAATACCATTTTTATTTTTACTATATTTGTTAATTAAAGATAAATTTAGATTAACTAAAGAACGTGTATTTTACCTTTTGATGATTCTTATGAGTTTAGGAATTTCAACTGTTGCAGGACACGTATATATGGCTCCAGCAGTATCTATTTATGTTGTTATATATTGTATGTTTCTAGCTAATGAATTGAATGCTTTCAATAAACCTAAAATAAATAATAAAAAAGTGGCTATATTAGCTTTACATATGGGCTATGGTGGAGTAGAAAATGCTATTGCTACCCAAGCTTCAATGTTATCAAAACATTACAATGTTGAAATAGTATCTTTATATAAACAAAAATATAAAATACCATTTAAATTAGATAGTAAAGTTAAAGTAACTTATCTATTAAATACTGTATCTAATAGACAAGAGTTTATTAATAATCTAAAGCACTTTCATTTAATAAAGACTTTAAAAGAAGGAATAAAATCAATCTATATTTTGCTAAATAAAAATAGCAAGGTTATTAAGTATTTAATAAACAGTGATGCTAAAATTATTATTTCCACAAGATATGAATTTAGTAAATTATTAAATAAGTATGGGAGAGAAAAAGTAATAAAAATTAGTGAACAACACGTCTATGATATAAGTGATAAATATATTGCTAAATTAAATAAACTTAAAAATATTGATTATTTATTGCCAGTTAGTAAGAATTTGTTATATAATTATCAAAATAAGGTTCATATCAAAATGCATTATATACCTCTTGCTTTAAATTATTATCCTAAAGACAATGAATTAAGCCATGTGGATAATAAAAATTTAATTGCTATTGGACGCTTTGATAAAATTAAAGGATTTAGTGATCTAATTGATATTATGAGCATTTTAATTAATAAAGATTCGGAAATAAAACTAAATCTTTTTGGTGATGGCCCTGAAAAAGAAAATTTACAACAACTAATTAAAGAAAAACATCTAGAAAAGAATATTAAACTATGGGGCTTTAAAAAATATACCTTCATTAGAGATTTCCTTAAAAATAGTTCTTTATACTTAATGACATCTTTTGAAGAATCATTTGGTCTTGTAGTAATTGAAGCCATGAGTTATGGCGTTCCTTGTATTGCTTTTGACAGTGCTAAGGGAGTATTGGATATTATTAATGATAGAAATGGTTATATAATAATCGATAGAAATAAAAATGAATATGCTACCAAGATAATAGCTTATCTAAATTTATCTTCTCAAGAAAAAAGACAAATATCTGCAACAGCTCGTTTAACAAGTAAAATCTATAGTTTTGATAACGTTCAAAGAGAATGGCTTAAATTTATAAAAGAAATAAATTTAAAATAAAATAGATACATGGTATGTAGTTTTGAGGTTTAAAAATGATTAATTTATATGATTTTGATAAAACAATTTATAAGAAAGATTCAAGTATTGATTTTTATCTATACTGTCTTAAAAAAAATTTTAAAATAATAAAATTATTGCCAAAACAAATAAAAGCATTTCTAATGTATAAAAAAAAGCAAATAACTAAAACAGAAATGAAAGAAATCTTTTTCTCATATTTACAATATCTAGATAATGTTGATGCTCTAGTAACTAATTTTTGGCAAAAGAACATTCGAAAAATAAAGAAGTGGTATCAAAAGAAAAAACATCGAAATGATATAATTATTTCCGCTTCTCCAGAATTTCTATTAAAACCCTTAAAAAAAATTTTAAAAGTCAAGAATATAATTGCATCCAAAGTTGATAAGAAAACCGGCAAATTTTTATCAGTAAATTGTTATGGTGAAGAAAAAGTAAAAAGATTGCATCAATTATATAAAAACATTCGAGTAGATAGTGCTTATTCTGATAGTTTATCTGATATGCCGATGTTAAACTTAGCTTCCAAAAAGTATTTGGTTAAGAAAAATAGATTAATTGATATAACTGAAAATAATCAATATTCTCAAAATAAATTTATCGGATTTATTCAAAATAATTATTTCAAAATACTTAGTATATTTTTTATATTATTAATAATAGGATTATGTATTTCTATAGTTATCAATATTTTAATAACTCATAATTTCTATTATCTTTTTCCTTTACTAGGGACAATTTTCATATTACTATTACTAATTTTTTGGAAGAAAAAATTAGTAATAAAAAATAATAAATATTTTTATATCTTTTTATTAATTGCTATATTAGTTTATATATCGTTATTATTTTTACCATATAATGAACCCTATATAGATTATGAAACATTTTATGTAAGTGCCAGCGGTTTTGCTTTAGAAAGTGCATATAATTTTAAATATATTGCTCTATTTCCACATTTATGGGGCTATATTATGTTTTTGGGCATCATTTTTAAATTATTTGGTATAAATTATGTTGTTGTGGTCGGAACTAATATTATCTTAAATTTTATTGCGACATTTTTTCTTTATCGCATATTAAATAAAATATCAACTAAGAACATAGCATGCCTTGGCACGCTATTATGGTTGTTTAATCCACTAAATATCATTTGGTGTATGTTTGCTTTCGGAGGAACAGCTTTTAATGCATTTTTGACTATAGTAATTTATATCACTATTTTATTCTTTAAAATTAATAGTAAAAAAGGAAAAATATTATATGCAATAATTCTTGGTATATTACTAGGAATTGCCAATTTATTTCGGCCTGTTGCTATTATATTCATTATAGCTTTAATTATTGAAATAATTTATGAATACTTTATTAAAAAAAACCAAGCTAAATTCTTAATTGTCATATGTGTCTTTGGCATTTTATTGGGCTATATCATTATAAATAATCTATCAACTGCCTACTTAAAAAAAGAAATTGGTTACGAGCCAGCAACTTATGTTGGCTTTACCTTATATTGTGGTTCAGATATAACCTCTGGTGGTAGTTGGTCTCCAACTGGTTCAGCTATACTCGAAGATAGTATTGCTCAAGGAGATTTTGATGCCAATCAAATACAATACAATTTTCAAAATCTAGCAATAGAAAATTATATATCTAATGGCTTTGCTAATTTAAAATTGCTGATTCAAAAGTTTGTCACTTTAACTGGAGACTTAGGAACCTATAGTTGGCAAAGCGCTTTAGATATGTTGAATATTAAACTGCCTAGTATATTATCTAATTTACTTTTACTTATATGTGTTGCAAGTTATTATTTTTTAATAATTATTAATCTTGTATTTGGCTATAAATCATTAAGAAAAAAATTTAATTCTAGTATCTTTAATATACTAATGCTTTTCCTAATCGGCTTTACTGTAGCCAGTCTTTTATTAGAAGTATCTCCAAGATACTATTTACCAACACTGGTTCCTCTAACTATATTAGGAATGATATCTTTTTCAAAAAGTCCAAAATTGACAAATGATAATAATTAATGTATATTTTAAACAAGGTGACTTATGAAAGAATATCTAAAAAAACTATATATCGAAGACAAAAATGCTTATTTTAAAATATTGGTCAATGATTTAAAAAATAATCATAAAAGATTTATAATTACGGTTAATCCTGAAACTTTAATGTTAAGTAAAAATGACCAAGAATTAAAACATATTTTAGATGGTAATTATAGTTTTGTCCCTGATGGCATTGCAGTTGTTAAAGCCGCTAGAAAAGTTGGCATAAATGTAACTGAAAGAATCACAGGTATCGATATTGCTGAATATCTTCTAAAGCTAGCTAACGAAAATAAATACTCAATATATTTATTTGGTTCTAAAGAAGAAGTAATAAATACTTTAATTGATAAAATAAATCAAGAATACCCTAATATTAATATTTTAGGTTACTCAAATGGTTATGTTAATGACCGAGATAAAGTCATGAAAGATATAGTTGAAAAATCTCCAGATATTTGCATGGTTGCTTTAGGTATACCTTATCAAGAAAAGATAATTGCCAAATATTTTTCTAAAGTTAAGAAGGGGATATTTATTGGTGTAGGGGGTTCATTTGATGTAATGAGCGGAACTAAAAAACGAGCTCCCAAGATATTTATTAAATTAAATTTAGAATGGTTATATAGAATAGTTACTGAGCCATCTCGTTTAAAAAGGTTTTGGAATAATAATATAAAATTTTTATTTAGAATAAAAAAAGATAAATAGAAACAATACTGAGTATATTGAAGTAATACTTAATCTAGTTGTTTAATTCTAACAAATACTTGATTATTTCCCCAATTGCAATTATAATTGAATTATAGATATAAATAAATATTACATATTTAATATATATTCTATAAGAAAATGGAGGAAAAAATGGATAATATTTTAATTGCCATTTTTGCCCTTATTGTTGGAATTTTTTTGGGAGGCTTAATAATTTGGATTATCTTTTCTATTAGAGCTTCCAAAGCACTTAATAATGCTAATAAATTTATTGAAGATGCTAAGAAAGAAGCAGAAAGGAATAAACGCGATACTTTACTTGAAATAAAACAAGAATCGTTTCGTATAAAACAAGAAACTGAAGCAGAAATTAAGGAAAAAAAGGCAGAACTTTTACAAAGTGAAGACCGTCTTTTAGCGCGGGAAAATAATCTCGATAAAAGAGAAGAAATGCTTCAAAATAGAGATAATTTACTTCAAGAAAAAGAAAATGATTTATTAGCTAAGCAAAAAATTATCCAAGATAAAGAGGAAAAAATGGATGGGTTACTCAAAGAAGAAGTAGCCAAACTTGAAAGTATTTCAAAGTACAGCAAAGAGAAGGCTCGTGAAGCAATTATGCAAAGAGTCGAAAGTGATATGGAGTTAGAAATAACTAATTACATCAAAGAAGCCGAAGCAAAAGCTAGACTTGAAGCTCATGAGACTGCTAAACAATTGATAGTTAGTAGTATGGAGCGCTATGCTGATGATGTTGTAGGGCTTCAAACAGTTAGTACTATTGACCTTCCCAATGATGATATGAAAGGTAGACTTATTGGTAGAGAAGGAAGAAATATTAGAACTATCGAATCTGTCACTGGAGTAGATTTAATAATTGATGATACTCCTGAGGCAATTGCTATTTCATCATTTGATCCTTTGCGAAGGGAAATAGCTAAACTTACAATTGAATCTTTAATCAAAGATGGAAGAATTCATCCTGGTAGAATTGAAGAAATATATGACAAGACAGTTAAAGATGTCAACGCTAGAATTATTCAAATAGGTAATCAAACGATAAATGATTTAGGCATTGCTAAAATGGATCCAGAATTGGTTACTCTTGTTGGTAAATTAAACTTTAGAACCAGTTATGGTCAAAATGCTTTGAAACATTCAATCGAAGTAGCTAATCTTACTGGTTTAATGGCTGCTGAACTGGGTGAAAATGTGACTCTTGCTAAGAGAGCTGGACTTTTACATGATATTGGTAAAGCTATTGATTTTGAAATCGAAGGGAGTCACGTTGAAATTGGTTTAGACTTTGCCAAGAAACACCACGAACCAGATGTAGTACTAGATGCTATAGCAAGCCATCATGGTGATACTGAAGCTAAATCAACAATAGCTGTTTTAGTAGCGGTTGCAGATACTCTTTCAGCAGCTCGCCCTGGTGCTCGTAATGACACATTAGAAAATTATATCAAGCGTTTAGAACAACTTGAAGAAATTGGTAACTCTTATGAAGGTGTTGAAAAGACATTCGCTATGCAAGCTGGTCGGGAACTTCGTGTTATCGTTAAACCTCAAGAAGTTGATGATGCTAAAAGTTATAAAATGGCTCGCGATATTAAAGAACAAATTGAAAAAGAAATGCAATATCCGGGAACCATTAAAATAACAGTTATCCGGGAAACTAGAGTTCAAGAAGAAGCAAAATAGGTGTAAAAGCCTATTTTCTCTATATAAAAAACTGTTTTACAACAGCTTTATGATTGATTAACTTCCATTATAACTGGTAATATAATTGGTTTTCTACCAGTTAAATTGTTGATAAATGGTAATAATTCTAAAATTATTTGATTTTTTAAATCAGTGTAAGAATAAGGACTCTTACTTAAAAATTCATTGACTACTTCAGCAATCTTTCTTTCAATTTTTTGCATTAGTTCTTGATTTTCATTGACTAAAACAAATCCTCTCGCCGTAACATTCGGTTTTAACAATAACTTTCTGGTCAAAGTGTTGATATTTAAAATAGTTATTAAAATACCATCTTGACTCATTAGCTTACGGTCTTTGATGACAACACTTCCAATATCCCCAACTCGTGAACCATCAACATAGACATCTCCAGCTTGGACAGTACCGTTCTTAGAGACTTCACCATTTAATAATTCGATTATATCACCATTACTACAGATAAAGGTATTTTCGGGTTTAACTCCACACAATACCCCAATTTCTGTATGCCTTTTAAGCATTCGATACTCTCCATGCATTGGCATAAAATATTTTGGCTTTATAATTCTAAGCATCCATTTAAGTTCTTCTTCTTTCGCATGCCCTGATGTATGAACATCACTAAAATCTGAGTTAGTAAATACGCGAACCCCTTTTAAATAAAGTTTGTTAATAATTCGATTGATACTTTCAGCATTTCCTGGAATAGGGCTTGAAGAAAATATAACCAAGTCATCCCCTAGTAATGAAATTTGTTTATGTTGTCCATTGGCAATTCTTGATAATGCCGCTAAAGGTTCACCTTGACTCCCGGTACACAAAATGCATATTTCACTTCTCTTTAAACTTTTTGCATCATTTGCTTCGATAAACATTGATTTATCTTTGATTAAACCGTTATTTAGAGCCAGTTCGATACTATTTTCCATACTTCTACCAAATATTATAATCTTACGATTATATTTCTTACATGATTCAACGATATGTTTAATACGGTAAATATTTGATGCAAATGTTGCAATAATAACTCGTCCATGATGTCTACTTATCATATCATTAAGGGTACCATCGACAGCACTTTCACTCTTAGAGTATCCACTAGATAAAGCATTAGTTGAATCACTCAAAAGTAGGGTAACGCCATCATGTCCTGCTTTAGCCATTCTGTGAATATCTGCCATTGGTCCAACTGGAGTTAAATCAAATTTAAAGTCTCCCGTTTCAAATATTGTTCCATTTGGTGTCTTGATAATTAACGCAAATGAATCTGGAATGGAGTGGGTAGTATTGATAAATGATACATCAAAATATTTTGTTTTAACATTAAAATCTGGTGTAATAATTTGATAATTATCATACTTAATATTTCTTTCCACTAATTTCTTTTCAATCAAGTCTTTGGCAATCTTTGGTGTATAAATCACTGGTATTTTTACGGCTTGTAGTAAAAAAGGTATTCCGCCGATATGATCTTCATGGCCATGAGTTATAAATAAACCTTTAATTTTATCTACATTTTTCTTTAAATATGTAATATCTTGAATAACATAATCGACACCTAGCAAATTATCCTCAGGAAACATAACGCCAGCATCTATTACTAATATTTCATCGTTATGTTCAATGATATACATATTTTTTCCAACTTCACCTAAACCACCTAAAGCGATAACTCTAGTTGGTATACTATTCTTTTCCATTAAAAAAATTCCTTCTTTCTTATAATTATTTTTGTGATAAAGTTTCGAACTGATAAAATTATATCAAAAAAAAGATAATTTGTCTATAATTCAATCTATAAATGTGTTATTATAATGTTAATCGGAGGTTAATTATGGGCTTATTTAATAAATTAAAAAATATTTTTAGTAATAAAAATAAGGAAGAAACGATAAATGAAGAAGTAAAAAAATATGATAAAGGACTAGAAAAAACTAGGACAGAATTTGTCTCTAAACTTAATATGTTAGGAATTAAATATACTAAAGTAAACGAAGAATATTTTGAAGAACTAGAAAATGTTTTAATTATGGCTGATATTGGCGTTAAAACAGTAATGGACTTTATCGATCGTTTACGTAAACGGGTAAAAGGGGAAAATATAACTGACACAAAATACCTAAATGAAGTTATCGTCGATGAATTATTTATCATTTATGTTAATAATGAATCGATTACGGATAAGATTAATATGGCTGAGGACGGACCAACTGTTATTTTAATGGTTGGAGTAAATGGTGTAGGTAAAACAACAACTATCGCGAAACTTGCTCACAAGTATAAAAATGAAGGAAAACGTGTAATGATGATTGCCGGGGATACTTTCCGAGCTGGGGCTGTTGAACAATTAAAAATTTGGGCAGATCGTACTGATTCATTATTTTATGGACGCGAAAATACTGATCCTGCTGGAGTAATATTTGATGGCCTTGTTAAAGCCAAAGAAGAAAATGTGGATATTGTTTTAATAGATACCGCCGGTCGACTTCACAATAAAGTAAATCTAATGAAAGAATTAGAAAAAATAAATAAAGTAATTGGCAATCAAATACCAAATGCACCGCACGAGACTTTACTTGTAATTGATGCTACCACTGGTCAAAACGGTATTATGCAAGCCGAAGCCTTCAAAGAAATAACTAATATCACCGGTATAGTTTTAACCAAACTTGATGGAACTGCTAAGGGTGGAATAGTTCTAGCTATTAAAGAAGCTGTAAATATTCCTGTAAAATTTGTAGGCCTTGGCGAAAAAATGACCGACTTAATACCATTTGATATTGAAAACTATATCTATGGTTTATTTAAAGATATGCTTTAAACAGATTGTAAAATATCTGTTTTTTCCTTTATTAAAAGTACTATTTTTGTTACAATTAAAGTAGGTGAAGAGTATATGTATATTTTTATTTTAATCGGTGGTATAGTCTTAATTCTGATTATCTATATTTTTGTAACATGGAATAGTTTTATTGACTTTAATAATCAAATTGATGAAGCATTCTCTGCTATGGATGTTTATCTAAAAAAAAGATGGGATTTAATACCAAATTTAGTAGAAACTGTTAAGGGATACGCCAAACATGAAAGTGAAACCTTAGAAAAAGTTATTGCTTTGCGAAATAAATCGTATGACCATTTATCAAACGAAGATAAGTTACAAACTAATAATGAAGTAAACAACAATGTTAGAAAATTATTTGCTCTTGCTGAAAGTTATCCAGACTTAAAAGCTAGCGAAAACTTTTTATCTTTAAGTAAATCGTTAAGTGAAATTGAATCGGAAATTGCTAAATCTCGTAAGTATTATAATGCAGTAATTAGAATATATAATAATAAAGTAGAGAAGTTTCCCAGTAATTTAATTGCTAAAGCTTATGGCTTTAAAACCAAAGACATGTTTGGTATTACTGATAATGAAAGACAAAATGTGGATGTGGAACTATGAGAAAAATAAGATTTATTTTTTGGGGAATATTATTATCATTTATAGGTATTTTATCTCCGAAAGCCTTATATAATGAATATGATTATTATATTGATACTTATAATATTACTATTGATGTAAACAAGGATAATTCATTCGATATTAAAGAAGAAATGCTAGTTTATTTCAATACTTCTAAGCATGGAATTTATCGTAATATTCCTATGCGCAACAATATTGAAAGATTAGATGGCACAACTTCTAACAACTATGTTTCATTGACAAATGTAAAGACTAGTCCAAGTAGCACTATCGAAAAGACTGATGGTAATTATGTTATTAGATTAGGAAATGAATCAACTTTAGTTGATGGCTATCAAACATATGCTATTGAATATAACTATAATATTGGTAAAGATCCATTAAAAGATAAAGACGAATTTTATTTTAATATCATCGGTCCTGAATGGGAAGATACAGTAATCGATACAGTTAACTTTACTATTAATATGCCTGCTGAATTTGATGAAAGTCTTTTAGGATTTTCTAGTGGCCCAGTTACATCAACTTCTAATAATGTTCGTTATGAAGTTGATGGAAATACGATTACTGGTTATTCTTACACTCCAATTTATGAAGGTGATGCTCTAACAATTCGTTTAGAATTACCTGAAGGATACTTTAGTGAAGCCAAAAGTATCTACGGAACAAACATTTTACTATCTTTAATTTTACCAATTAGCTGTCTATTAATCGTTTTAGCAATATTTTATTTAAAATGTTTAAGAAGAAGAGTAATTGATCCAATCGAATTTTATCCTCCAGATGATTATAATAGCTTAGAAATTGCCTTTTTATATAAAGGTAGCGTCACCAATGAAGATGTTATATCTTTACTTGT
>CALVVH010000011.1 GCA_944363805.1 uncultured Bacilli bacterium | reverse complement strand
TTAAAGATAAATTAGTTAAGAAAGAAGGTATGAAGTATGGAAAAAATAATTAAAGATGGTAAAGTTACTGAAGAAGTATTAGAAGAAATACTAGCGGAAAATAACTTAACTAAAGATGAAATAGTTTATACATCTCATGATAAGAAAGGTAAATTATTTCAAGGTAATTTAAAAGAAGTAACTGTCTATAAAAAAAGTGATATCAATGATGCCATAAAAGAATTTTTAAAAGAAATAATTGAAAATATGGGGCTTGAAGCATCATTTGAAATTACAACAAAAGATGAAAGAACTACCATAAAGATGTATTCTAATAATAATCCAATAATCATTGGTAAAAATGGTCATACATTAAAAGCATTAGAAAATTTAGCTAAACAAAAGATTCAAAATGATACGGGTATATTTTATAAAATTAATTTAGATGTCTCAAATTATAAAGAAAAAATCCAAAAGAGCATAGAAAGATTAGCAAAAATGACAGCTAAAGAAGTAGCTAAAACTAAAATTCCTGTTGCTCTTGATAATATGACTTCATACGAAAGAAGAATAGTGCATAATGTACTAACAGATTTTAAAGGTGTTAAAACTGAAAGTGAAGGGGAAGAACCAAACCGTCACGTAGTAATTAAACCAGAATAGGGAAGCAATATGCTTCTTTTTTTTTTGGATTATATCTTGACAAATATACTGAATTTTTATATAATTTCAGTATATTTGTCAAAAAAAGGAGAAGGTATACTATGAAACAAATGAGTTTAAAAGAATTTAAGAATGTTAATAATATGGAAATGATTAAAGAATTAATGAAGTTTAATAATGGTTATGTTACTTCAAAACAAATAACAGACTTAGGAATACATCGGATGTATCTTAAAATGTTAAAAGAAAAAAATATAATTGAAAAAATAGCTCCCGGAATATATATTGATTCTTCCAAAATAGAAGATAATTATTATGTATTGAACGTAGAAATTTCTAAGATTATTTATTCTCATATGACTGCTCTTTATTTTCACGGATTATCAATAAAAGCTCCTGACAATATTTTTGATATTACGGTTAACTATAGTTATAATAATCCAAAACTAAAGAATCATAATGTATTTTATGTAAATAATGATATTTATAATCTTGGTCTAACAGAAGTAAAAACTCCAATGGGAAATATAGTAAAAGCATATGATATGGAAAGATGCATTTGCGATATTATTAGATCAATAAATAGAATGGATTTAGAACATGTAAAATACAGCGCAAAAAAATATTTGCAAAGAAAGGATAAAAATATTACTAAACTAACTCAATATGCCGAAAAAATGGGCATAAAAGATAAAGTAATTAATTTTATAAGTATGATTTATGAATAGTATGCAATTAAAAGATAAATTAAAAAATATATCAAAAGATAAAAATATTAATTTTAATACTTTACTTAGACTGTTTATGTACGATAGATTTATTGAAAGATTATCAGTCAGTAAATATAAAGATAATTTCATCTTAAAAGGTGGATTTTATTTGAGTACTTTATTTGGTATAGAAAGCCGAAGCACCATGGATATTGACGCGTCTTTTAGAAATTATCCATTTACTGAAAAAAATATAATTAATATGATAAAAGAGATAATTGAAATCAATTTAAATGATAATACCACATTCGATTATAATGGCATCTCTCCAATAAGAGATGAAGATGAATATGGAGGGTATAGAATAGAACTTGTTGCTCATTTTGAAAACATAAGAGAAATGTTTCATATAGATATTGCAACTGGGGATCCAATTACACCATCAGCAATATCTTATAAATATCAACCATTATTATTAGAAAAAAACATAAATGTTTGGGCATATTCAATAGAAACTGTTATAGCAGAAAAATTATCAGCAATCTTTACGAGACTAGAACTTAGTAGCAGATTAAGAGATTATTATGACATTTATCTAATCTATAATAAAGAGTGGAATAATATAGACAAAAATAATTTAAAAATGGCAATAAAAAATACTTTTAATTATCGGAAAAATAAAATAGATTTTAAATCATCTTTTGAAATTATAAAAAATAGTACAATTTTACAAACAAAATGGAATTCATACTCAAAGAAATTTGAATATGCTAAAGATATTACTTTTGAAGACATCATGAAATCCATTAATGATATTATAAATGACTTAATTTAATAAAAATATAATTTTACTATAGGCTAATTTATTTTCAAAGTGCAAAAATTGCACTTTGAAATACACGAAATGGAGAAAATACTTATGAATAATAAATATATATTTGAAACTGATGATTTAAATGAAATGAATTTAGTAGTAAATAAATATAAACTACTAAGTGCTTTAGAAGAATTAAAATCTTGGAGAAGATATTTATATAAAGGCTATGATAACGATATTAAACATTTATCTAATGGTAATATATATACTCAACAAGAATTATTAGAAGATATAAATGTTCCTAGAGATGAACACGGCATAATAAAAGATTGTAAAAGTATATATTATGTAGATGATATTATTAATCGCATAGATGAAATATTATATGATGTTAATATTTTTTTATATTAATAATCTTAAATAAAAAAAGTTCTTCTTCAGTGTCTAATACAAAATTTTCCTAGACTAACGCCCTAAGCGAACTAGAGTACGAACTTTATATAAAAATACCATAGCTCATATAAATTATCAACATCTAATTGACAAATCTAATGAAAAAAAAGTTAAATATCATTAGATTTGTCAATTACCATACAATGAATTATATCGTGGCTATAGTAATAAATAAAGATTTCTTTCATTTACTAAAAGTGTGTGAACACACAATTTTAGTAAATGAAAAAGGTAAATAATTATCCTTTATCTACCTTTTAAAATGATATATTTTTTTTAATTCTTCTAGTATTTCATATACAACTGGACAAATACTAGTATTACCAATAATGCCATATATACTAAATAATCTTTCGCTCTTATTGGTATAAGGATAATCCCTACAAGATTCTGGCAGGCATTCTTCTGCTAAACAGTTATTATCAACATCTAAAAACTTACATCTATTACATTTAAATGAGTACTTACCACTATTATTTATTTCTAATTCTTTACTTATAAATTCTTCTTTATCCAAATTCAATTTATTACATATAGTATCTAATTCTTCTTCAGTCATAGATGTATTTAATTTCTTACAACAATTCCTGCAATCTTTACAGTTATATATCTTAAAATATTTTTCGTGTAATTCCTTAAATTGTTTATCTAATTCTTTATCATCAGCATGTCCTTTTAAATAACTTCTAAATCTAAGATTTTCTTCTTCTTTTCTATTAGACATAATAGCAAGTTCATCAATATTTATCATAGTACCTCCAATTGATTGAGTATATAATAATTCTATTTATATGTTTAATCAATTATTTTTTTCTTTATCATCTGTATCTTCAGCATTATCTAATGCATATCTACATGCTTGTATAACAAATCCTGAAAAAGTTACATCTTTCTTTTCAATAAATTTTTCTATTTCTTCAATTAATGGAACTGGAAATCTAACACATTTATTTTCAGTCTCTTTTCTGTCCGAATTTAATCTAAAGGCCATCTTTTACCTCCAAGAACATCATATTATAAAATGTATTTCAAATATACATAACAAAAGTTATGCAAAATATATACAATTATGCTATTTTTATTATGGTGATAATAAATGAGTGTAACTAAATCGTTAAAAAAATTTAATATTATTTTAATAGTAATAATATTAATTTTATTAGCAATTATATCAATTTTAATTATAAATAATAATACTGATAAAGTAGTTATAAGTAGTAAAATAAGTTCTAATAGCGATATTATTAATTCGAATGCATTAACAATGATGTATGAAACAGAATATCAAAGTGGAGAATATCAAGTATCAAGAGATACAACGTGGCCACATGATGGTTACACTTTTAATGTTGAGTTATCTAAATGTGAAAATAGTAGTAAACTATTGTGAGATGATGAAAATAAAAGAGTATTAATGGAAGCAAATACTTGTGATAAGTGTTATGTTTATTTTGATAAAGAACCAGATATTATTTATTTAGCAGAGTATATAACAACGCAAGTATATACCGGAACTGATGGAGAAAATGGATTATACTTACATGATGGAACAGGAACATATGGAACATTAGAAGCCGGAGATTATTCATATAGATTTAGCGGAGCAAATCCCAATAATTATGTATGTTTTGGATCAGACAAAGAAACATGTCCAGCAGATAACTTATATAGAATAATCGGAGTATTTGGTAATCAAGTAAAACTAATCAAACATGATTATGCAACAACAAGTTTATTAGGAACAAATGGAGCATATAGTCAAACATATGAAGAATGGGGAATAGATGATACATATAAAGGAAGTATAGATGGTTCATTAATAGGAGTATATGGTTGGAATAATAGCACAAATGTAAATACATGGAGTGAAAGTAATCTAAATACAGTAAATCTAAATCAAAATTACTTGAATAATATAGGAAGCAAGTGGAGTAATTTAATAGCAACAACAAACTGGAAAGTAGGGGGAAATACAGTAGAAAATATAAGAGATGCAGTAGTAAAAACAGCATATGAAAATGAAATAGTAAATCCAGCAGAGAGCACAACATATAGTGCAAAGGTAGGATTAATGTATGTAAGTGATTATGGATATACAGCAAGCCCAGACAACTGGAATACAATATTGTGTGATTATGATACAAATAGGAATAATAACTGGATATTTATGGGATTGTATGAATGGATAATTTCTCGTCATTCGGGTGATACGGGTAGTGCGTACCTCATGAGCAACACTGGCAGCGTCTTTCACGATACAGCACGCTACGGCAATGCTATTCGTCCTACCTTTTATCTAAACTCCGATGTAATCCTCACCGGTGGCACTGGTACTCAATCTGACCCTTTCAGAATTGCCTAATCTATGCTATAATACTTCCGACGAAAGGAAGTATTTTTATTATGGAAGATACAATTTGTGCAATATCAACATCTATTGGTATCGGTGCGATTTCAATTGTTCGTGTTACTGGACCTGATGCTATAAAAATAGTAGATAGTATATTCGATGGTAATCTAATTGATAAAGAAACCCATACAATTCATTATGGCCATATTAAATATAATAATGAAAATATTGATGAAGTATTAGTTATGTTAATGCGTGGACCTAAAACTTATACAACTGAAGATACTGTTGAAATTAATTGTCATGGAGGTAAACCTACTACTGAAAAAGTATTGGAAATATTACTATCTTGTGGATGCCGTCTTGCTGAACCCGGTGAATTTACTAAAAGGGCATTTCTAAATGGTCGAATCAATCTTCTTGAAGCCGAATCAGTAAATGATTTAATTGTTGCAAAAACTGATGCTGCCAGAACTTTAGCTATTAATAATGTTGATGGAATTTTGACAAAAAAGATTAGAAATATCCGTGAAAAAATAGTAAAAATACTTGCAAATATTGAAGTAAATATTGATTATCCAGAATATCAAGATGAAGTACAAGTAACTCATGATTTAATGGATGAATACTTAACAGATATAACTAAAGAATTAAAAAGTTTAGTTGATGGTGCCAGAAATGGGCGTATTATTAAAGAAGGAATAAATATAGCAATAATAGGGCGACCTAATGTAGGGAAAAGTAGTATTTTAAATCATCTACTTGATGAAGAAAAAGCCATAGTAACAGATATTCCTGGAACTACTCGGGATATTGTCGAAGGATCAATTACTTTAAATGGAGTTGCCATAAACTTTATCGATACTGCTGGAATTAGAGAAACTGATGATGTTGTTGAAAAAATTGGTGTCGACCGTAGTAAACGTTCTGCAGACCAAGCAGATATTGTATTATTCGTTGCAAATAATAATGAAAAAATGACCGAAGAAGACCTGGAATTACTGGAAAAATATGATTCAGAAAATTTAATTATTTTTGTAAATAAATCAGATTTGGAACAAAAAATAGAAATTCCGGGAAATATTTCCCGGGAAATAATTTGGGGAAATACTATTGATGTTAACGGTCTAGATTCTTTAAAAAATGCTATCAAAAACAAATTAAATTTAGATAGTATTATAAATAAAGACATGAGTTATTTATCAAATATTCGCCAAATAGACTTAGTAAATAAGGCAAATTCCGCAATTGAAAATGCTTACAATGCTTTAAAAAATGATATGCCAATCGATATGATTGAGATAGATTTAAAGTCTGCTTGGGAATATTTAGGAGAAATAATTGGGGATTCCTATCAAGATGAATTAGTTGATAATATATTTAGTAACTTTTGTTTAGGAAAGTAGGTGAGATTTATGTATGATTGTATAGTTGTTGGTGGAGGACATGCTGGAATAGAAGCAAGTCACATTGCTGCTAAAATAGGCAAGAAAACACTTTTAGTAACTGGCAATATCAAAAATATTGGTGATATGCCATGTAATCCATCGATCGGTGGAACTGCCAAAGGGATAATTGTCCGCGAAGTTGATGCACTCGGAGGCCTAATGGGTCATATCGCTGATATTAGTCAAATTCAAATAAAAATGCTTAATAACTCTAAAGGTCCAGCAGTTCGTTCTTTGCGTGCCCAAGCTGACAAAATAACTTATCCAAAAAATATGCAAGAAGCATTAATGCATACACCAAATTTAACAATTAAAGAAGCAATGGTTGAAGACTTGATCGTCGAAGATAATACCGTTAAAGGTGTAGTTACAGCAGATGGCGAAAAAATAAGTGGTAAAACAGTTATTTTAACAACTGGAACTTACCTAAAAGGTAACATTTTGATTGGTAGTGAAAATACTCCCGGAGGACCTCATGGTGAAGCAAGAAGCAATCAATTATCAGATAAATTAAAAGAATATGGTTTAAAAATTATTCGTCTTAAAACAGGTACTCCTCAAAGAATTAAAAAAGACTCAATTGATTTTTCTGTTATGCAAGAAGAAAAAGGTGATAATACACCTTGGACATTCAGTTTTGATTATGAACCATCTTACGATGTAGATAAGCAACAATCATGTTATCTTTTATATACTAATGAAACAACTCACAAGATTATTCGTGATAACTTAAATAAATCAGCCATGTATGGTGGCTATGCAACTGGAGTAGGACCTAGATATTGTCCATCAATTGAAGATAAAATAGTTAGATTTGCTGATAAAGAAAGACACCAATTATTTTTAGAACCTGAAAGTTTATATTATGATGATTGGTATTTACAAGGCTTTTCTACCAGTATGCCAAGAGATGTTCAAGAACTTATGGTTCATAGTCTTAAAGGCTTAGAAAATGCAGTTATAACTAAATATGCTTATGCTATCGAATATGATGCTATCGACCCTTTACAAATTTATCCATCTTTAGAAAATAAAGTTATTAAAAACTTATTTACAGCGGGTCAAATAAATGGCACCTCCGGCTATGAAGAAGCGGCAGGTCAAGGTATTGTCGCTGGAATTAATGCATCATTAAAATTAGATAATAAAGAACCTTTAATTTTAAAAAGAAGTGATGCTTACATAGGTGTATTAATCGATGACTTAGTAACTAAAGGAACAATTGAACCATACCGTATGCTTACATCTCGTGCTGAATTTCGCCTTATCTTAAGACATGATAATGCTGATTTGCGTCTTCGAGATTATGCAAAAAAATGTGGTACAATTTCTGATGAACAATATAATCGCCTTCAAGAAAAGAAACAAAAAATAGCAGATTTAATTAAGTATTTAAAAGAAAATCACATTAAAATAACAGAAGATAATAAAAATATTTTTATAGAAAATAACATCCCAATTCCAAGTAGTAATTTAACATATTATGAACTACTTAAAAGACCAGAAATAAAACTTTCTTTCTTAGAAAATTTTATTCAACTCGATTACAGTGAAGAAGTAAAAGAACAAGTAGAAATAGATGTTAAATATGAAGGATATATTAAAAAAGCGTATAAAGAAGTTGAAAAACTAATAAAACTAGAAGAAAAAGAAATACCTGATGATATCGATTATTCATGCGTTACAAACTTAGCCAGTGAAGCAAGACAAAAATTGAGTGTTGTTCGCCCTAAAACTATTGCTCAAGCATCCCGAATAAGTGGGGTAAATCCTGTCGATATTTCCGTATTATCAGTTTATTTAAAGAAGGAATATAACAAATGAATTTAGAAGAATTTGTAAGAGAAGTAAAAAAGTTAGGAATTAATGTAATTGAAGAACAACTAGAAAAATTGGATGTTTATTGCAATTTTTTGTTAGAATATAATGCACATACTAACTTAACCGCTATAAAGAATAGGGAAGAAGTCTATTTAAAACATTTCTACGATTCTTTGACTTTAATAAAATCTATTAATCTAACTGAATATAATACTTTACTAGACATTGGTTCTGGCGCTGGATTTCCTGGAATGGTTTTAAAAATATTTTTTCCCGAATTACAAATATATTTAGTTGATTCTAATAATAAAAAAACTAGATTTTTAAGTGAATTAAAAGAAAAATTAAATGTTGATAAATTAGAAGTTATCAACGATCGTATCGAAAATATTACTCCAAAATTTATCAACAAAATTGACATTGTAACTGCTCGAGCAGTTACAAATCTTCCTGTTTTAGTAGAATTATCTTTACCACTAGTAGGCATAAACAAATATTTTGTTGCCATGAAAGGTAATGCCCAAGAGGAACTAGAAAATAGCGAGTATGCTATTACTTATCTCGGTGGCAAAATCGAGGATGTAAAAGAATTTGCTTTGCCACATGACGCCGGCAAAAGAATGCTAATAACCATTCAAAAAATTTGCAATAGCGACATAAATAAATTAAGACCATATGAAAAAATTATCAAAAAACCATTGCAAAAATAACTTATATAAGATAAAATTATAAGAGAATAAAGGGTTGATTTAAGTGAATAATACACAAACAGAAGAAAAGATACTTCAAGTGCCTATTGAGGATATAATACCCAATCGTTTTCAACCACGATTGGCTTTTGATGATGCCTCTTTAGCTGATCTGGCCGCTTCTATCAAACAACATGGCATAATTCAGCCATTAGTTTTAAGAAGAAAAAACGATAAATACGAAATTGTCGCTGGGGAAAGAAGATATAAAGCTGCTCGTATGGCTGGCCTAGTGGCTGTACCTGCAATTATTTCTAATTTAAGCGATACTGCTAGTGCGGAAGTTGCCATTGTTGAAAATGTTCAACGTAAAGATCTAACTGCAATTGAAGAAGCCAGATCTTATCAAGCGTTATTAGAAAAAGGTTACATGACGCAAGAAGAATTAGCTAAAAAAATGGGCTTATCTCAATCAGCAATTTCTAATAAATTACGTTTGTTAACTCTTGATGAATCTGTCCAACAGGCGGTAATTAAAGAGCAAATTTCTGAAAGACATGCTCGCTCATTATTAAAAATTAAAGACCATGAAATGCAAAAAGTGCTACTAAATAAAATTATTACTGAAAGATTAACAGTAAAGCAATTAGAAGATGAGATAAAAAGGATAGTTCCTGATTCTAATATTGTTGTAAGCTCATCTTCAACAACAACCACAAACTCTGTTCAAAAAGAAATAGTTTCCCAAACTGATATTAATAATGCCACAAACATTATCAATAATTTATTAAATAAACCCAATTCCCCAACGTCAGCATCTTCAACATTACCTCAAACACCGCCAATCAATGAAAATTCAAATTCCAATCAAAGTACCGCTCAAACTCCTAGTGATATCGATGATATTCCAGTAATTTCTGGTGGCCCTAATATTGAAAATATAGTTCATAATTCTGTCGATATAAAAACATTAAATCAATCTAATCCCCAACCAATTAAAGGAGGTAATGATATGAATTCTAATCAAACTAATATTAGTTCGAGCCCTATGTTTGGCAATCCCGAAAAGACTCCAAATAAGTTTTTTAACTTCCTTGAAAGTCAAGCAGCCAATCTCGACTTAGAAGAACCTCAAAAAACATTTGAACTGCCAAAAGTTGAAGATGAACCTCCAAAAGCTAGTGATATTTTAAATCAAACAGAAAATATCGAAATGCTTGATGATTTCATAATTCCTAGTACTCCAACAGAAAATAAAGTTATGAATAATGACTATTTAGATCAAGTAATTAAAACTGTTCGAGGTCTAAATTTTGATAGTGACAAAGTAGTGATTGAAGAAATAAATTTACCAACAGAATACCATATAATGATAAAAATAAAAAAAGACAAAATATAAAGAGTACTGAGTTTTTCACTCAGTATTTTTTTCTTACTCACCACTTACATATTGTTCGTTAGTAACACCAGGTTCTGACCCTTTAACATAATAATAAAGAGCAGCTTTATCCGCATTGTTTGTTACTTCCCCAGTTATAGCATCTAAGGGAATGGCGACTACGTTTTTGGGAGTTTCATACCAACTAGTGTCAATATTCTTTAAAACATATTCGATAGTATTGGCCCATGCATTTTTAGAATTGGTTCGTACTTTCGAAGTTATCGTTTGATTATCATCATACCCCATCCAAGTCATAACTAATGCATCTTGATTATATCCAACTATCCAAAAATCTGTATTAGTAGACCCAGTTTTTATTGCATATTTATTACTAAATTTTGCTGAGATAGTTAAAGCTGTCGGCGTTGTATAATCGACGAAAGCATCATTACTTGTCGTATTCATCATTTCATTTAATATATAAGTATAATTTGGATTCAAAACCAATTTGTTTTTTTCTTCATGTTCATATAAAACGTTACCATCTAAATCTTCAATTTTTTCGATAAAATATAAGTCTTTTTGATATCCTCCAGAAGCAAAAGTAGTGTATCCTGTAGCAAAATCAACTAAATTTATTTCACTAGTTCCTAGAGGAAGCGAAGCAACTTCGTTTAATTCTGCAGTAATACCTGTTCGATGTGCCACTCCAATCATCTTATCAACACCCAAAAATAAGTTAGTCTTAACTGCATAAATATTATCAGATAAAGCTAAAGCTGCAGCCATAGTGATATTTTTGTTAGCATATAAATCGCTAGCATTCGCTGGACTGTAAGTTTTTCCATTGGAAAGATTAAATGTCGTCGGTTCACTCGAAAATGTTGAAGACATTGTCATATTATTTTCCAAAGCTGCATAATAAAGAAACGGTTTCATTGTTGATCCTACTTGTCTCTTGCTTTCCAATGCTCGGTTATACTCGCTAGTTGCATAATTCATTCCTCCGGTTAAAGCTTTGACAGCTCCAGTATTCGGATCAACTATAACACTTGCAACTTGAATTTCTTCATCTGGTCTATTATTTAAAATATTTTCTTCCATCTTGGCTTGAGCGTCCATATCCAAAGTAGTGTATATTTTTAATCCTCCAGCATCAACTAATGATTCGGGAATCTTCGGAATGTTGGCTAATTCATCCAAAACAGCATCTTGATAATACATTAACATTTGTAAATTATTTGTTTTGTTTTGACCATATATTTCAATGTTATTTTGAAATAAACTATTATACGTTGCTTCATCAATATAATCATTATTTAGCATCGCTTTAGCAACAATTTTGGCCCTTTTTATACAAGCATCATAATCAGACACCGGATTATAAGCCGCCGGATTTTTAGATATACCTGCTAGCATTATAGCTTCTTCTAAAGTTAGTTCACTTGGTTTTTTATTAAAGTAGTAGGAAGATGCATTGACAATCCCCATATTACCTTGTCCATAATTGATAGTATTTAAATATCCTTCTAATATTTCGTCTTTATCATAATGCACTTCTAATTCGAGAGTCAAAAATGCTTCTTCTATTTTTCTTTCCCAAGTTTGATCAAAATCTAAATACAAATTTTTGATATACTGTTGGGAAATAGTTGATGCTCCTTGAACAATTGAACCATTTTTAATATTTAAATACATTGCTTTTATAATTCTCAAATAGTCAAATCCGTGATGCTTATAAAAATTTTTATCTTCAACTGCAATTGTAGCATCGATTAAATACTCACTAATATCTTCAATATTTGACCATTCATTATTTCTAGAACCTTGATAGATAAGTTCATTATTATTATCATATAAATATAGACTTCCGCTAGTTTTTAAATCAAGCCTAGGACTAAGATAAGCATAGGTATAAAGCCCAATAATGACAACAATAAAAGATATAAATCCGAAAAGTATTAACTTGAATAAAAAACGAACTTTTTTCAATTTATATCACCTGTAGTTTATTATGTTAAAAAAAATGTAAAATATAAGTGCAAAATTCTATATATTATGCTATAATTATCAAGAAAAAAAGCGGGGTGAAGAAATTGCGCCAAAAAATCGACTGGCAACTTTCCAATAATGCCTCTATTTTAGTTGATTTAAAAGATGTTTATTGTAAATATGAAGAAGATAAATATTTAGAGTTTATTGAATCAGATGTAACAAATTATATTGATTTAGAAAATCAAAAGTATAAACGTTTATCTAGTGAATATATTATGGAAATAGATTTTTTAAATAATGTTTGCGCATTTACTTTTCCAACTCATGAAAATTGTAGTTTTGATTGCGAAAGCAATATTGATAGAGATGAAAAAAGAGTAATAATAAAATATAAAATAGCAGATGATGAAAAAGTAATAACTATAAATATGAAAGAGGAATGAGATGAAAGAATTAATAATTGCTGCATTGCAAAAAAGCATTTCCGATATGGGAATTAATTATGATGGAATTATTGAAATAAGTCGTCCTAAACAAAAAGAAAATGGCGATTATGCTAGTAATATTGCTATGAAACTTGCTGGAATCATGCATGAGAATCCTATGAATATTGCTGCATCTTTGGTTGATAATTTTAGTTGTTCACAAGTTACCAACATTGAAATTAAAGCTCCCGGTTTTATAAACTTTTTTGTAGCCAAGGATTACTTATTAGAAAACTTAAAAAAAGTTTTAGTTGAAAAAGAAAATTATGGACGAAGCAACATTGGTAATGGTCAAAAAATAAATATTGAATTTGTTAGTGCTAATCCTACTGGTATCCTTCATTTAGGTAATGCTAGGGGTGGTGCTTATGGGGATTCTCTTGCTCGTATAATGCGCTTCTGTGGCTTTGATGTAACTGAAGAATATTATATTAATGATGCTGGAAACCAAATCAATAATTTGGGTGAATCGATAAAAGCTCGTTATTTTGAAATTTGTAAGCAAGATTATCCAATGCCTGAAAACGGTTACTTTGGTAAAGAAATAATTGCTATGGCTGAAGAAATTTATGCCGAACATCAAGATACTTATTTAGATAAAAATATTGAATTTTATAAAGAATTTGGTACTCAAAAAATGTTAGATCGTATCATCGCTGACTTAAAAGAATATGGTATCAATTATGATGTATTTACTAGTGAAAAAGCCATTAGTAAAAAATACGATTTAAAAGATATAATAAACAAATTATCTCAAAATGGCTATACATATGTTAGTGATGGTGCTACTTGGTTTAAATGTAGCAGTATATTTGATGATAAAGACCATGTTTTAATTAAAGAAGATGGAACTCTTACTTATTTAGTTCCCGATATTGCATATCACTATGATAAATATAATCGTGGCTATGATAAAATGATTGATATCTTTGGAACAGACCATCATGGTTATGTTGCTAGACTAAAAAGTAGTGTTAAAGCCCTAGGCAACGATCCTGATAAACTAGAAGTAAAACTATTACAACTAGTTCGTCTTGTGGAAAATGGTGAGGTTGTCAAAATGAGCAAGCGCACTGGTAAATCAGTTACTTTAAAAGAACTAATTGATGAAGTTGGAGTCAATGCAGCTCGTTATTATTTTTCAAGATATAGCCTTGATACCCAAATGGATTTTGACCTAGGCCTAGCCAAAAGTAAATCTAACGAAAATCCAGTATTCTACGTATCTTATGCTTATGCGAGAATATCATCAATTTTAAGAGAAAAAGATACCAACAATATTCCTGAAAAATTTGAAACATTAAATAATGTTGATACATATAATGTGTTAGAAAAAGTATATGCTTTTCCAGAAGTAGTTGAAAATGCTGCTTTAAAGGAACTTCCTCATTTAGTTACTAACTACGTTTATGAATTAGCTAATCTTTTTCATACATATTATTCTAAAAATAGAATACTTACTGATAATGAACAAGAAACTATGGAAAACATCTTGTTAATTAAAGGAATACGTCAAACAATATATAATGCATTAAATTTAATCGGGGTAATCCCACCAGAAAAAATGTAAGGAGGACAATTATGAAATTAAGTGAAATACCAAAAGAAGAATTAGAATTAATGGGTTATGATGATATTGCTGCAGTAATACTACAAGAGTCTGGCAAGAAGATGAAATTACAAGACATTTTTAAAAAAGTTTGTAAAGCCTTAGAATTACCAGATAGCGTTGTGGAAGACCAACTTATGGACTTTTTTGAGCTTATGTCAATTAATAAAAAGTTTATTATGTTAAAAAATGGATATTGGGATCTTCAAACTCGTCATAAATTAGATATTGTTATTGAAGATGAAGAAGAAGACGAAGAGGAATTAATCGAAGACGAAGAAGAAATCGATGATATTGAAGAACCTGAAGAAGATGATATCTTCTATGATAAAGATGACGAAACAGATGATGTCGATGACGACGACCTTGCTGACCTTGTTGTAATTGATGCTGACGATGAAGCTAACCTTTAGCTTCGTTTTGCATTTAAAAAATTATAAGGAGGAAAGTTATGTTTAATAGATTAGAAGCAATTGTAAAAAAATATGAAGAAATAAAAGAAGAATTAGTAAAACCAGAAGTATTAAGTGATTTTAATAAACTAAGAGAATTATCTAAAGAAGAAAGTGACTTAAAAGAAACTGTAGATGTCTATAATGAATATAAAAAAGTAAAAGATAATTTAGCCCAAGCCCATGAGATGGAAAATGATCCAGAACTAAAAGACATAGCTGCTGCTGAAATAGAATCTTTAACAAATGAAGAACAAGAGTTATATAAAAAATTAGAAATTCTTTTAGTACCTAAAGATGAAAATGATGGCAAGAATGTTATCATGGAAATTCGTGGTGCTGCTGGTGGAGATGAAGCCAACATATTCGCTGGAGACCTATTTAGAATGTATTTGCATTATGCTGAGGCAAACGGCTGGAAAATTGAAATTATTCACGAAGTTGAAGGAACCAGTGGTGGTTATTCCCAAATTGAATTTATGGTAAAGGGAGACAATGTTTATTCTAAATTAAAGTATGAAAGTGGTTCGCATCGTGTCCAAAGAGTACCTGTCACAGAAACTCAAGGAAGAGTTCACACATCTACTGCTACAGTTTTAGTAATGCCTGAAGTTGAAACATCAAATATTGAAGTTAAAGAAAGTGACATTAAAATGGATGTTTACCACTCAAGTGGTGCCGGTGGACAATCAGTTAATACTTCCAATTCAGCCGTTAGACTTACGCATATTCCGACTGGAATAGTTGTAACTTGCCAAGTTGAAAGAAGTCAGCTTAAGAACCGTGAAAGAGCCATGAACTTGCTAAAAATTAGAATAAATGAAGAAGCACGTTTAAAAGAAGAACAAGAATTAGGAGCAGCAAGAAAAAGTAAAATAGGTACCGGAGACCGTTCAGAAAAGATAAGAACATACAATTATCCTCAAAATAGAGTAACAGACCATCGTATTAATTTTTCTATCATGAGTCTAGATCGGGTAATGGATGGTGACCTTGAACCAATCATCGAAGCCTTACAAACAGAAGACTTAAAACTTAAACTTGCTGGAGAAAAATTTGAATAATGCAAAAAAATGAAATAGAAAGAGTTAAACAATTATTAAAAGAAAGAAATCAAGAATTTTTATTTTCCAATTATCTAAAACTTAGAAGTTATAAAGAAGTTATATCAATTTTAAACATGCCTGAATGGAAAGATTCAAAATATCAAAATTTATTGACTCCAAATATCTGGCAAACAAATTACGAAGAAATAAAAAAAGTGCTTGCCATGCCCGAGTGGGAAGATCCGAGATATCAAAGTTTATTGGCTCCAAATATCTGGACAACCAATTATGAAGAAGCAAAGAAAATATTGGACATGCCGGAATGGAATAATCCAGAATATCAAAGTTTGTTAACTCCAACTATCTGGCAAACCAACCACGTGGAAATAAAAAAAATATTGGCTATGCCCGAATGGGAAAACCCAAAATATCAAAGTTTATTGACTTCAAATATTTGGCTAACCAATTATGAAGAAATAGAAAAAATACTAGCCATGCCCGAATGGAAAGATCCCAAATATCAAAGTCTGTTGACTCCAAATATTTGGCGAAACAATTATGAAGAAATAAAGAAAATATTGGCCATGCCGGAATGGAATAATCCAGAATATCAAAGTTTGTTAACTCCAACTATCTGGCAAACCAACCACATGGAAATAAAAAAGATATTGGACATGCCAGAATGGAATAATCCAAGATATCAAAGTTTGCTGACTCCAAATATCTGGCGGAGCAATTATGAAGAAATAAAGAAAATACTAGCCATGTCCGAATGGGAAGACCCAAAATATCAAAATTTATTGGCTCCGAGTATCTGGCTAACCAATTACGAAGAAATAAAAAAGATATTGGCCATGCCGGAATGGGAAGATTCCAAATATCAAAGCTTGTTAACACCGAATATTTGGCATACCAATTATGAAGAAATAAAAAAAATATTGGACATGCCCGAGTGGAGTAATCCCAAATATCAAAGTTTGTTGACTCCTACTATATGGAAGACAAAGTTCGAAAAAATAAATAATATTATTCATATGCCCGAATGGGATAATCCCCAATATGCTCATTTATTAAAAGTTACTATGCTAAACATAAACATAAAAAAAATAAGAGAAATAATAGCATTGTTTGAAGAATTGGGACTTAGTGATTATTTAACAAATAATATTTTTGTAAGGTCTATAAAACAAACTAAAGCAATTTATGATTATTTGATAGAAAATAATATACCAGTTATAATTAACGATAAATTAAATCCATTATTTAATTGTAGTAAGGCAATAATGCTTAAACGCTATGGTATAAATTTAGATGAACTTATGAATAGAGATGGAGTGAAAAGATGAATTTTTTAAATAAATATTTATCAGATGAGGAACTTAACCATATATATGAAACTTATGATATAGAGTTTATAAATAAAATTGATGAAGAAAACTTTTGGAAAATAATTAGCTATTTAAAACAAGAAAAAATAGATTTTATCAATGAAATTATTACAGATGCATTATACTTGTTTTCGCTAGATTATAGTGATTTTGCGGCTAAATACGAAAAAATAAAAGAAACAATACCTAACTACTCTGAATTGATTGGTTACGATATGTCTTTGTTGGAAAAAATTTATGAATAGACCACAAAATATCAACATCAAAGATTGGCAAATATTAAAAGAAAAGTATCCTGATAACTTAGAAGAAATTGTAAGTAAAATAGAAAGTGGTTATCCAATTCAATATTTAATTGGCAATGTTGAGTTCCTAGATTGCCTAATTGATGTTGATGAAAGGGCTTTAATACCTCGTTTTGAAACCGAGTATTTAGTATCCCTTGTAATCGATTATGCCAAAAAACATTTTAATCACAAGATATCAACAATCGATTTAGGTACTGGCAGTGGTTGCATTGCTATTGCTCTAAAAAAGAATTTAAATTCCGATGTAACAGCAGTTGATATATCAAAAAGCGCTCTTGATTTAGCAAAAGAAAATGCTAAGAAAAATAATACTGAGATAACTTTTTTAAAACAAGATATGCTAGATGACTTACCAGAAAACTATGATATAATTATTTCAAATCCACCATACATTCCTCATGATGGCTATGTGGAAGATAGTGTTTTAAAGTATGAACCTCACTTAGCTTTGTTTGCTAGTGATTCCGGATTATACTTTTATAAACAAATTATTAACAAGCATTTAAAAAATCTAAAAAAGTCAGGACTTATGGCTTTTGAAATCGGTGATAATGAAGCAACAGACTTGCAAAAATTTTTAGATGCTAATATTAATTTGAAATATAAATTTGCAAATGACTTAACAGGCCGAACTAGATATTTATTTATTTTTAATGAATAAAACAAGCAATGATTACGCAATATTATTTTAGGTGATAATATTGAAAAAAATAATCATTGCTTTATTTTTTGTAACAGTTCTTTTTTGCTTATCAACTGAAACTTCCGGAGAAGTTTTAATACCTAGTAATGCTATTAGATTTCGTATTATTGCTAATAGTAATTCTTTAGAGGATCAAGAAACTAAAATAAGAATTAGAAAAGAAATTGAACCAGTTTTCGCTGAAATTCTTGAAAATTCTAATTCCAAAGAAGAAACCAAAGAACTTATTGATAAAAATATGCATAAATTCGAAAGTATAATAGAAAGCTATAACATCGATTATACGATTAATTATGGAAATAATTATTTCCCTGAAAAAGAATATAAAGGTGTAATGTATCCTGAAGGAAATTATGAATCTCTCGTAATAACCTTAGGATCTGGATTGGGAGATAACTGGTGGTGTGTCTTATTTCCTCCGTTATGTTTGTTAGAAGCAGAAGAAGAGGAAGTATCTACTGCTAATTATACTTTTTATGTTCGTGAAGTGCTAGAAAAATTTTCTTAAAACATGCATATATTTTCTTAAGGTGATTATATGCAAGAAATAGTATCCATTTTATTAATAGGTATCTCTCTATCGATGGATACTTTTTCTTTGTCCTTATCGATTGGTTCTATATCAGCTAAAAATGATATTATTAAACTACTTCCTTTATTTGTAGGTATATTTCATTTCTTTATGCCTCTTTTAGGGAATATAGTTGGTCTTGCCGTGATAGAACTCTTAAATCTTGCCAGCAATGTAATTTTAGGTACTGTTTTAATTATCTTAGGCATCAATTTAGCAGTTCATTATATAAAGGATGAAACAGCTAATATTAAAGTAAGCATCATAGATCTCTTAATATTTGCTCTAAGTGTCTCAATCGATAGTTTCTCTGTTGGATTAGGTATAAATGATATTACTAACAATTATTTTCTTGCTAGCATTATTTTTGCATTTTGCAGTGCTTCTTTTACCTATTTAGGAATAATAATCGGGAAGTATAGTAGTAAGCTTATTGGAAAGTATGCTATTATCCTTGGCATATTATTGTTACTTTTTCTCGGAATATTTCACCTTTTCATTTAAAAATGATATAATTGACTTGGTGGTAGTATGCCTAAATTTAATGAAATAATAAATGAACTATGTCAAGAGAAGAATATTAAACTAACAAAGATATCTAAAGATTGGATTTATGTACTTGAGAAAGACAATCAAATTCATTATATAATCGCTCATAAATTTGATCTAAATAACAATTCTATTGCTACAATTCTTGATGATAAATATGCTTTTTATGAACTTATGGAATTAAAGAAAAATCCTATAATTAAACATCATATTATATTTAAAAATTATTCTCCTGATTATATCAAAGAATTATATGAATTATATAATCATGATTTAGTTATAAAAGCCAACCTTGGTAGTTGTGGTAAAGAGGTTTTTCATGAAACTGACCTAGAAAACATATATAAATTATTAGATAAACTATTAATTAACAATTATTCTTTGAGCATATGTCCTTATATAAATATTAAAAATGAGTATCGTGTGATTATTTTAGATAGCCAAATCCTATTAATGTATGGTAAAATAAAACCTGCTGTCCAAGGCGATGGTAAAAAAACATTATCAGAATTATTAATAGATTTTAATCCCTATTATTTTTCTAAAAAGAAAAATATCCCTGATATTGTTTTACCCAAAGGTGAAAAATATGAATATAATTGGCAATTTAACTTATCAAGGGGAGCTAATTTATTTGTGGACATTCCCCGTGATTTAGAAAAGAAAATTTCCACGTTGGCTCTAAAAGTTGCTCAAGAAACAAATATTAGATTTTGCAGTATTGATATTATATTGGATGAAAATGCTAATTTATATTTAATGGAAGCTAATAGTGGTGTAATGCTCGATAACTTTATGAACATTCACCCTAATGGTCTAAATATTGCTAAATATATTTATGGAAGTGCCATAAATAAAATGTTTACAAAATAAAATTATAGTGGAGGTAAGTATGAAAAGAATTATTATTGAAGGAAATCGTCCTTTAAGTGGTAAAATCAAAATCGGAGGAGCTAAAAATAGCGTAGTTGCTTTAATTCCAGCAGCAATTATGGCAAATGGTAAAGTTAAAATATCCAATGTTCCTAATATATCTGATAAAGATGCTTTAATTGAAATTCTAAAATTACTAAATGTTGATGTTAAGAAAGCAACTGGAATTATCGAAATCGATACATCTAACATAAAAAACACATTAATTCCAGAAAGTTTAAGTAATAAACTTCGGGCATCATATTATTTTATGGGAGCACTTCTAGCTCGATTTAAAAAAGTCGAAATGTATTTTCCAGGAGGATGCAATATAGGTTCTCGACCTATTAATTTACATTTAAAAGGTTTTGAAGCTCTTGGAGCAACTATTACTAAAGAAGACAGTAAATATTTGATTGAAGCTAGTGAATTAAAAGGTGCTGATATTATGCTAGACTTTGCATCTGTTGGAGCAACCGTTAATTTAATGATTGCAGCATCAATGGCAAAAGGAACTACCCATATAATGAATGCTGCCAGAGAAGCTGAAATCATCAATATTGCAGAATTACTCAACAATATGGGAGCTAATATTACTGGGGCTGGAACAGAGGAAATTACTATCGAAGGTGTTCCTGAACTTCACGGTGCTGAAATTAAAGTAATTCCTGACCGTATTGAAGCTGGAACTTATATAATCATGGGAGCTTTACTTGGAGATAATTTAACCATTGAAGGTATGATTCCTGAACACAATATTCTTCTTTTAAATAAATTGCAAGAAATGGGAGTCAATTTTAAAATTCAAAACCATAAAATAATTTTAAATAAATCTAGAAATCTAAAGCCAACTAATGTTAGAACTGCAGTTTATCCCGGCTTTCCAACAGACTTAGGACAACCAATGGCAGTATTATTAACGCAAGCAAATGGTATTTCTTTATTTGAAGAAACAATATGGGAAAATAGAATGGGACATGTAAAATATCTTAATATGATGGGAGCTAATATCAGAGCTGAAAGACAACATGCTCAAATTACCGGACCAACTCCTCTTCATGGAGCTGAAATTACCGCAACCGACCTTCGAGCTGGAGCCGCTTTAGTAACCGCCGGCTTAATTGCTGATGGTCAAACAATTATCAATGATGCAGAACACATTTTGCGAGGTTACGAACGAATTATCAACAAATTGTCTTCGGTTGGTGCTAATATCAAAATTGTTGAAGTATAATGTAGTGAATAAATCACTGCTTTTTTCTTGGGGGTAAGCATGAAAAGAAGATATAAATTATTGATCATAATTATCATTGGGACCATATTAACAATTTTAATTAATTTTATTACTGTTAAGAATAAAATTAATTTGGTAAGTATCGGTGATGGTTTTAGTTTAGGCATGACATCCTATAACGTAGCTGGTCCGAGTTTCAATGATTATCTCAAAGAAAAATTAGAAAATAAAAATAAATTAGATAGTTATAACAACGAATTTTCCGTAGCTCACCTTACGATCCATGAATTAAATGAATACTTAGAAGAAAATAGTTTAGGTAAATTCACAAGGAATCCTATCAAACAAACTTTAGCTTCCGCCGATATTATTACCTTAAGTATTGGACTGGATGAATTTGCTGATCTTTCTCTTCAAAACAATTTAACCACGGAAAAAATTGAAAACTACTTAGTCGAATTTGAAACATTTTTAAATAGCCTTCGAGAATTCTATGACCGCTCTATTATAGTTGTTGGTTTATATCCAGCTTATAAATTTGACCAAAACGACGCCTTCGAAATAAATAATAGATTAAAAAAAATCTCTGGCAAATACGAATGTCAATTTTTGGACATTATCGCTTATTATTTGAATGATGAATTTTATTTAAACAAAACAAGTTACTATTTAAATTATAAGGCCCATCAAAAAATAGCTTCTGAAATACTTAAAATGATTTAATTTAAAAGTCACCACTATTTGAAATAACCTTTAAAATATTGTATAATTAAAAAGACCTAATAATTTCAAAGTAAAGGAGAAAAACTATGCTGAGATTAACCAAAAAATACAAGAACAATCATTGTAGGCATAGTTCGTGAATATGAAAAATAGTTTTAGTAATATTGTTAAAATAATTGCCATATTAATTTGTATCGTTTTAATTGTATGGTTAATCGGTTACTTGATAACTCAAAATGATTACAGTGCCAATCATCAAAACAATACCAAAGTTGAAGAAGATTCAAATATTTCCATGATTGCCGAAGAATTAGTAACTATATTTTCTTATGTTAATAATACCAAAGAGAGTTCTAATTTGGCCTGTTCGACATTAGGTAATGATATTGGCTATTCTATTGCTTCGAGTAGTAATTTTTTTGATTATTATGCACCAATTATTTTGGACTGTCTATATACTAAAGACTATCCAACACTTCTTTATAATGATTCCCTTAGTTACAAAGTTATTGAAGATTCAGAATGGAGTTCTTATAAAGATTATTTTCTTAACCTATCTGAACTAACTTCTTTAAAAGAAGTTTATACTTTTGATATTATGAGCACTTATTCTGAAGAAGAACAAAGTAATATCGATTATTATTTAAATGCCAATTATAAAATTGCATATCCTATTTTTAGTAATTCTGCAAAAAATAAAATAACTTATAATATTGAAAGAATTTTCCGTGAATCTGACAAATACGTTGCTAAAATAACTGCTACAATTAATAATGTAAAATATATTGGCAATTTAAAAATCAATGTAGTTGATGGGCACTGTCAATATGAAACGCTAATTTTTTATTAATTTGCTTGCCATAGGCAAAAAATATGATATAATATTAAAAGCAAAGGATTACTATGCCATGAATTTGGCATGGCGGAAGGAGAGAATATGAAAGCAAATATCCATCCAGAAGTTAAAGATGCTGTAGTTACTTGTGCTTGTGGAGCAACATTTACTACTCGTTCAACTAAAGATAAAATCGATGTTGAAATTTGTAGTGAATGCCATCCATTCTATACAGGAACACAAGGAAAAGCAAAGAAAACTGGAAACATTGAAAAATTTAATAAAAAATTTGGTTTAGATAAAGAACAAAAGTAGTAATATTTTTGTTTTTTTTCAATATATTAGTACATTATTTTAGGAGATGATTAAAATAAAAATATTTCTAGGAGTAGACCATCAAGGCGAAAAATATAAAGATTTCATAATCGATTACTTAAATAGTAACGGCATTGTTGTAGAAACATCAAAACTTATTAACAATCCAACAGATGATTATCCAGAGTTTGCTTATGATATTTGTCAAAAAGTCTTGCAAGAAAAAAATTCTTTAGGTATTCTTGTTTGTGGATCTGGTATTGGCATGAGTATTGCTGCTAACAAGGTTCAGGGTATAAGATGTGCTCGCGTATTCGATGAAAATGATGCTTTTACAGCTAAGAACCATAATGGAGCCAATGTCATTGCTTTTGGTATCAATATAACAGTAGAAACTGTCTACAAAATTTTGGATACTTTTATAGCTACCAAAAGTCCTTGTGAAGAAAGACACTTACGACGAATCGCTGAAATAACTGCCATCGAAAAAGGAAATTATCATGTATAAATTAATTCTTTATATTGTCTTTTCTTTCCTCGCTGCATTTGCGCTTACTGGCATAAATTTTAATAACATAATAAAAAAAAATAAGACAATTGAAGTTAGAATATTAGTAATAATTTTGAGTTTATCTATTGGCTATCTTTTAACTAATTTTGTTTTAGATTTTGTTAATATAACTAGAATTTCTTAGCATTTTTTAATTATTTAATACATATAATTAGTGAGGCAAAATATGAAAAATAAAATTCTATTATTAGTAGTATTAGTTTTGAGTATCGTTGCAATAATAAGCAGTCCTGAAAAAAATGAGGCTGCTTCTTTTAATAATCCCAAAATTGAAGTAACTATAAAGGATTTGGCCAGCACAGAAGAAACCAAATTGGACTTAGAAGAATACATCATTGGTGTTGTTGCTGGTGAAATGCCGGCATCATTTGCTGACGAAGCTCTAAAAGCCCAAGCCATCGCTGCGCGAAGCTATGCACTATTTAAAATAAATACTTCGACTGCTAATTATGACTTAGTTACTGATATAACTAATCAAGTTTATATAACTCAAGATAAAATGCGAGAAAAATGGCAAGAAAATTATGATTATTACTACAATAAAGTAGCTACTGCTGTTAAAGAAACTGAAAATCTTGTGATGGAATATAATGGAGAAGTTATCAGCGCTTATTACTTTGCTATGAGTAATGGAGCAACTGAGGATGTATCTTTAGTCTTTGGAGAAACCAAAGATTATCTAGTAAGTGTCGATTCATCATGGGATGAAAATGTCAAAAACTTTGCTGTAACTACATCTTTTTCTAAACAAGATTTTTGCACAAAATTATCAATTAATTGTTCTAATATTGATATTACTAATATTGACCGTTCTTCAACTGGACGGGTAAATTCTATAACGATTAATAAACAGCAATTCCCAGGAACTACTTTTCGTTTTCTTCTTGGTTTGAGATCGACAGATTTTACTATTACTATAAATGATACCGTCGAAATTACAACTCGTGGCTATGGTCATGGTGTAGGAATGAGTCAATATGGTGCTAACGAAATGGCTAAAAATGGAGCAAATTATCAAGAAATATTAAATCATTATTATAAAGATATTGACATTGTCAAAATAGATGTATAAAAAAACAAAATAATTCTCATACTTTAATTAGGATGGTGAATTATGAAAAAAAGAAAGTTAAGGGGATTTGTTTTACCGACAGTTTATATTCTAGTAATTGGGGTCTTATTTATTAGTATTTCATTTTTAGGAAGTACCCTACAAAATCAGTTAAACTATTCTGATGATTTATCTGTAAATGCGTTGGAAGATGATAATGCAGTTCCAGTAATAAAAAATGAAGAGAATGTTCAAACGACAAGCATAGTCAAACCATTTAGTTCAGACCAAGTAAGTGTTAGTAAATCATACTATAATATGGAAGATGACGAATCAACACAACAAAACTCACTAGTCTATTACGAACAAACATACTTGCAAAATAGCGGTGTATTATATTCTGCACCTGAAACTTTTGATGTTTTAAGTGCTTATGATGGAACAGTAAGCAACGTCAGTGAAGATGAAATACTTGGTAAAGTTGTCGAAATAACTCACAATACCAATTTAAAAACAGTCTATTACAGTCTTGGGGAAATAAATGTTAAAAAAGACGACTTCATAACTGCGGGTACACCAATTGGTAAAAGCGGTGATAATTTATTAGATGAAGAATCAGAAAACTGTCTACTATTTGAAGTTTATTATAATGGTAATACTATCAACCCAGAAGAATTCTATACCATGAATATAGAAGATCTTCAATAGCATAAAATAACCCTTTAATAATATAATTTATTAAGGGGTTGTTTGGTTTATGGAAGAAAGAATTACTAAAAGGGTTTTAGAAGAGGCAAAATACATGCTTTCTAGCAAAAGTACAGTTCGCAAAACTGCTCAAGAATTTTCTACTAGCAAAAGTACCGTACATAATGATTTAAGAAAAAGACTTTGCAAAATCGATGCCAATTTGGCAGCTGAAATTTCTCAAATACTCAAAGCGCATGACGACATCAAACATATTCGAGGTGGAGAAGCTACTAAAGAAAAGTACAAGAAACATTAAAATGTAGGAAGGAATGCAACTAGATGAAAGTAAATAATCTACTATATTTAACGGAAGATATAATATATTTAAAAAATAAGAAAATTGATAAAGTTATTCAACATAAGATAGACAATAGTATAATTAAGTATGGTAAAATCTATAATGATGAAAAATTTTTAAAAGAATATGCCAAACTTTTACAAAGTAATCATTTAAACAATAACCTTTTTGGTGATACTATCAAAGTCATTATTAATTCCACATATACACCGGTGGATATTAAATATTTAAAGTTTTTACTCGAAAAATTTAATTATCGCAAAATAATTTTTGAAAATGAAACAAAATATTATGACTTGAATAAAACCAAAGCCTTTTTAAATGTCCAAAATGACTACATATTATTAAGTTACATCGATATCTATAATAAAACTAAAACATTTTTTATTACTGATGATTTTTTTCCCAATATAAATTCCTTACTCAAGTACATAAAAAATAAAATTGCCATGAAAGACTTACTAATTATAGGCAAAGGAAAAAAAATATCTATAATATTGGAAAAATTTGAAAACATACATCATAATAAAACTTATGTTTATACTGATAGTGAGTTATATTTATTTAAGTAGTGTTCATTTATTGTAAATATGCTAAAATACTATTTACAATAAATGAATTTTTGTTTTATACTAAAAATGTATGATAAAAATAGTATTGATTGACAATGATGAACGGAACTATCTAACTCTAAAAAAAATAATTGGTAAGTTAGACTTTTTGTATTCGAAAAATCTCGTCATCAAGTGGTTTCAATCATATACCTCTGAACTAGCAGCAACAATTAATGAAAACGAAGTTAAGAAAATATATCTAATTAACAATACATATGAATTAAACCAAAAGAATTTAGCCAACCAAGTGCGCACTAAAGATCATCATAGTGAATTAATTTTGCTTGGTAAAACATATAAGAAATGGATCAATAATATTTTTGATTTCATTCCTAATATTTATCAATATCCTAAAAAAATTTGGACTGATTTAAAACAAATTTTAGACAGCTATTATATTGGCAATTTTTTCTTTTATACCAATAGTAAAATGAGTCTTCATATTTATTATGACAGCATCTTATATATTTATCGCGATACTATTGAAAGAAAAGTGGTAATTGTAACTGATAATAATGAATATATTTTAAATATTAGTTTAAACGAAGCAAAAAAATTATTAGATGGCCGTTTTAAACAAGCCCATCGTGCCTGCTTTCTGAATATATGTCGTGTCCAAGAATATAATTGGGCCAATTCTTATTTTGTTTTAGATAATGGTAATAAAATAAGTTTATTATCTAAAAAATATCGCTTTGATATCAGTTGAAGTTTTTTAGAACACAAAAGTAACTGTTTTAAACACATTTAAAATTACAGTGGCCTAAAATCTGGTATTATTTTTACAAGCAGAAAATAGTGTCGAACTTTGTCGTACTAAAATGTTTGCTTATATGCAGTTTATATGTTAAAGTTAAAGAGAAGAAGGAAGGAGTGAGTGTGTTATGATGCAAGGCAGAGTTAAATGGTTTAACAATGAAAAAGGATACGGATTCATCGAATACGACCAACTATCTGATATTTTCGTTCATTATTCAGCTATTCAAAAAGAAGGCTACAAAACATTAAACGAAGGCGCTTTAGTAAATTTTAAATTAATTGAAACAGCTAAAGGCTTGCAAGCAATTGATGTTGTTGAAGAACAAATGACTACCGTTAGTTAAAAATGTTTGATTTTCCAATATACCAGAGATAGTACATTCTGGTTTTTTGTTGGGAAAAAATAGAATACTTTTTAAACTAAAAGATAGCAGTTTATGAATCTTGAAAAATATAACCACCTATAAAGACGCAAAGTTCAAGTTTAACCTAGTGAAAAACTTTAAGTAAAACTTAACACATAATCCTCTTCAAATGATTTAATATGTAGTTTTTTTTCATATTTTATGGTATATTATTAATAGAGGTGATTATAGTGAAAATAAGTATTCGCGGTGATAAAGTAACAGTCACTAAATCTATTAAAGATTATATTAGCGAAAAACTAAGTAGGCTTGACAAGTACTTTGAAAATCCAAAGGCAATTGAGTGTAAGGTTCTAATTAAAGTTAAAAATCAAGAACAAAGTATTGAAGTAACAGTGCCAACTTCGAGGTTTACTTTACGAGCTGAAGAAAGACATCAAGACCTTTATGCTGCTGCTGATTTAGTAGTTGATAAACTTGAAGGCCAAATTAGAAAAAACAAGGATCGCCTTGATAAAAAATATCGGGGATTACCTAAGTTTGAAATGAGTTTTGATTTTGAAGTATCTGAAGAAGATGTAGAAGATTCTAAAATTGTTAAAAGAAAAGATATTGATATGAAACCAATGGATGAAGAGGAAGCTATAATTCAAATCGAGCTATTGAATCATGATTTCTTTGTCTTTAAAAATATTGATGAAGATTGTGTATCTGTTTTGTATAAACGTAAAGATGGAAGCTATGGAATAATTAATGTTAAATAGCTTATTTGTTAACCAAAACTAGGAATGCTAATTCTTAGTTTTTTTCATCTTATAGGAAATTGCTTTAATTAATAAAAAGATTTGAGTTTCGGTGAAAAAAATAGTTTACAAGAAAAAATCAGAAAATGTTGATAACTTTTTCTGATTTTTGATTGAAAAATAAGGTAAAACACTCCAAAGTTTA
>CALVVH010000010.1 GCA_944363805.1 uncultured Bacilli bacterium | reverse complement strand
ATGGGATGAGTTTACTCATTAAATGTGCTTTCAGCACCTAAAGCAAGCCATGCAATTTATTGCATGGTAGTTGACAGTAAATAATGAAAATGAGATAATTGATGTTGAAAATATTTATCAGGATATACGAAGTAAGATAATAAGTGCAAGAGAAAAAATGATTAAACATATTGATACTACAATGACAGAAGTATATTGGTATGTTGGAAAAATTACTTATGAACTATCTAATAATAGCACTAAAGCTAGTTATGGAAAGAAAGTAATAGATGCATTGTCTATAAAATTAAGTAAAGAATTTGATAGTGGGTTTTCGCCAGTTAGTATTAGAAGAATGCGTAAATTTTATGAACTATATCCAATTTGGTCAGCAGTGCCGACCGAATTATCTGCTCTCATTTTCTTGAGTTAACTTTTTCAAATATATAATTAAACACTTGGAAAGTTATATGCCGATGATGAAAACTGGCAACAGCTTGTTGCCAAATTACCATGGGGTTATAATTTATTACTAATAAAAAAAATTTAAGATAAAAATACAGTGATTTTAATGATATTTATGAAGAGAATTAGATAGGTGTTTATGATGTTGTTGCCATAAAAAAGAAAGGAGTGAATTTATGTTAGAAAAAAACTTTAAGCAAATTATTAATATTATAAAATCAGATATAAAAGCTACAGGATTAAAAACTGCAATACAAGTAAATCACAACTTAATTGAATTATATTTTAGACTCGGTAAAATTTTGTATGATAATTATGAATATGGTAATAAATTTATCGATGAAGTAGCTAGTGAATTAAAATTAGAATATCCAAATGCTACCGGCTATTCTGTAAGAAACTTAAAATATATGAAAAAATTTTATGCAGAATATAAAGATGATGAACTTGTGCAACATCTTGTTGCACAAGTTCCATGGGGACATAATGTAGTCTTAATGGATAAAGTAAAAGATAAAGAAATCAGAAAGATTTATTTACAAGGTATAATAGAAAACGGTTGGGGAAGATCAATGCTTGTTCATCAAATTGAATTGAATTATCATCTGAGAATTGGTACAAGTGATAATAATTTTGTAATAACTTTACCTAAAGATAATTCTGATTTAGCAAATCACATTATAAAAGACCCATATATTTTTGATTTTATATCATTAAAAAATGATTATAAAGAACAAGAACTAGAAAATGAACTGTTAATTAAAATAAAAAATTTATTAGTCGAACTAGGAAAAGGATTTAGTTTTGTTGGCAATCAGTATAAAATTTCAATGGAAGATAGAGATTACTATATTGATTTATTGTTTTATCATTTAGAATTAAGATGCTATATTGTTGTTGAACTAAAAGCTACTTCATTTAAGCCAGAATATATTGGTCAATTAGGGTTTTATGTAACGGCTATTGATGAAACATTAAAAAAAGAAATTGATAATCCAACACTTGGTTTACTACTTTGCAAAGAAAAAAACAAATTAAGTGTAGAATGGTCACTTAAAGGAACAAGTCTTCCAATTGGGGTATCTTCTTATAAGCTAAAGGAATATATACCAAGAGATATATTAGACAAATTGCCAACAGAAGAAGAAATTAATCTTCATATAGATATAGAAAGTAGTGATGAAAATGAATAATAGTCAAATTCAATGGTACCCTGGGCATATGGCTAAAACTAAAAGGGAATTAAAAGAACGAATGAATTTAATTGATTGTATTTATGAAGTGGTTGATGCTCGTATACCTTCATCATCAAAGATTAAAGATATTGATGAAATACTACGAGATAAACCACGGATTTTAATTATGACTAAGAAAGATTTATGTGATTTAAATGTTACTAATAAATGGGTAAAAAAATATGAAGGCGAATGTTATAAAGTAGTTTTAGTAGATTTAAATAATAATAGTGATTATAAGAAAATAATTGAAATTACTAAGGAACTTATGAAAAAAGTTCAAGAAAAAAGAAAAGCCCAAGGACTAAAAGAAAAAGAAATAAAAGTCGGTGTAATTGGAGTTCCTAATGTTGGTAAAAGTACACTTATAAATAAACTAGCAGGCAGAAAAGTAGCAAGCGTTGGCAATAAACCGGGGGTAACAAAACAAGTTAATTGGCTTAAGACTAATAATGGCTTATTGCTTTTAGATACTCCAGGAATTTTGTGGCCAAAGATTGAAGATAATGAAGAAGCATTTAATTTGGCTGCAACAGCAACTATTAAACCGGAGATATTAAATATGACAGATATCGGAGGATATTTAGTGTCTTTTCTAAAAAATTATTATCCGCATATATTAGAAGAAAGATATAAAATTGAAGTATCGAAAGACCCAAATGAAATATTTTTAGAAATTGCGAAGAAAATAGGGGCTTATAAAAATGAAGAAATTGATTATGAGAAAGTATGCATAAAAGTATATAATGATGTTGTTAATGGTAGCATTAGGGGAGTGACATTTGACAGATGGATACAGAACTATTAAAATATGAAAAAGAGTTATATGAACAAGGTTATAAATTAATAGCGGGAACTGATGAAGTTGGTCGTGGCCCTTTAGTAGGCCCAGTTGTTGCTGCTGCCGTAATTCTTCCTGTTGGTTATTATCTTGAAGGATTAACTGATTCAAAAAAATTAAGTGAAAAAAAGCGAGATAAATTTTATGAAATAATAAAGCGGGATGCTATAAGTTATGGAATTGGTGTGGTTGATGCTAAGACAATTGATGAAATAAACATTTATGAAGCATCTCGTCTTGCTATGGAAAAAGCTATAGAAGCTTTAGATGTAAAACCTGATTATATATTAAGTGATGCCATGCCCCTTCCTTATGAAAATAGTAAGGCAATAATACATGGAGATGCTTTATCAGAAACAATCGCTGCTGCTAGTGTTATAGCCAAAGTTACGAGGGATGCTATGATGTATGAGCTTGATAAAAAACACCCCGAATATGGTTTTAAATCTCATAAAGGATATCCTACTAAAAAACATCTTGAAAATCTAGAAAAATATGGTATATTAGATAATTATAGGTTGAGTTATAAACCTGTTAAAGAAATTGCAGAAAAGAGGAAACATGAAGAAGCTGTTAAACAATAATTTAATTAAAAATTTTTTGATTATTTTAGTATTTACTTTTTTACTAGAAATAACTTTCCGTTTGATTAGTGGTTCTCAAGTTTTTGATGTATCACTTATTCGTATTATCTTAGGGCTAAGTTTTATATCCTTGATTCTTAGTTTTATTTTGTCTTGGACTAATAAGACATGTAGTAAAGTTATTATTATCTTAGTAAGTTTGGTATTTACGATATATTCTTTCTTACAATTAGGATTCAATAACTTTATTGGAGTATATATGTCTTTTAATACATCTAGTCAATTAGGGGCAGTTACTGCTTATATTAAAGAGTTTTTTGCTTCATTTTTAGGAAAATTCTATTTTATTTTTATTCCATTTATCTTCTTAGTTTTATATTATATATTTTTGGATAAATTTACTGAAATGAAATTTAATAAGAAATTTGTTTTAAAATCCCGTATAAAATATGAACCAGGTATTAGAATTATTTCTACTGTTTTAGCTTTGTTTGTTATTGGTTTTGTATATAATGAAACTTTAACTGCTAAATTTATGCAAAACGAATTACAAACCGTAAGCAATGAAGAATTATTCCAATATCCTAGTGTTCCTAGTTTGGTTATCAATGAATTTGGGGTCATAGGTTTTGGGTTCTTAGATATTAAATCATTATATGTAGATCCACCGGATGCTTATATTTTTGATGCAACTGATGATAATGTTAGTTTTGAAGATACTAATCGAACTTTCGATGATATTTTGTGGGAAGAATTAATTAATAATGAAACTGATTTAACTTTAAATAATATCAATAATTATTTAATTAATAATACAATTACTGATTATAATGACCATACTGGTATATTTGAAGGTAAAAATCTAATTGTTATTATGATGGAATCAGTAAATGAAATAATTATTAATCCTGATTTATATCCTAACTTCTATAAGATGTATAGTGAAGGAATAAGCTTTACTAACAATTATTCTCCAAGAAATAGTTGTGCTACTGGAAATAATGAATTTAGTGCGATGACCGGACTTTATTCTATTCAAAATAATTGTACAGCTAATATATATCGTGACAATACATATTCTACAGCTATATTTAATTTGTTTAATAATGCTGGTTATAAAACAAGTAGTATGCATGATTATACTGAATATTATTACTACCGTAATACTATTCATACTAATATGGGAAGCGGTAGATATTATGGTGTTCAAGATTTAGGCATTCCTTATTTTAATGAGTATAAAAACTGGGCAAGTGATGAAGATTTTATGAATGTTGCCATGGATATTACTTTAAGTGATACAACAGAACCTTTCATGTTATGGCTTACAACAGTATCTAGTCATCAACCATATAATCAATCGAGTGTTGAAGGGGATAAGTATTTAAGTATTACAGAAAATACTAATTATCCTGATGATTTAAGAAGATATATGTCCAAGCTTAAGACACTTGATAATGCTTTAGGTATTTTGCTTGAAAAATTGGAAACAGCTGGAGAACTTGATGATACTGTTATCGTAATGTTTGGGGATCATTATCCATATGGCCTTAAAGATACAACAATTAATAATGTACTTGATTATGATTTAAATGATTATGAAAGAGAAAAAACACCACTTGTAATCTATAATAGTGAAATTACCCCAGAAGTGGTAGATAAATATACTTCATATGTCAATTTAACACCGACGATTGCTAATTTATTTGGATTAGATTATGATCCAAGACTTTATATGGGTAGTGACGTTTTTGATGAAAATTATTGGAATTTAGTGGTATTTGCTGATGGTTCTTGGAAAAATGATAAGGTTTATTATAATGCTGCAACAAGTGAAGTTAAGTATTATACGGATGAACTGGTTAGTATTGATGAAATTAGAAGAATAAATGGAATTATAACTGCTAAGATGCAAATGAGTAGTTTAATAATCCAAAATAATTATTATAAATATTTGACTAATGCTTTAGAAGAGTTACGAAGAAATCATGATACTTATGCAGATGTTAATCCCCAAACAGAAGAAAATGGGGAAAATCAAGTAATAGGAATAGGAGGATAAATGAAGAACTTAGTTATTGTGGAATCACCTGCTAAATGTAAAACAATTGAAAAATATTTGGGAAGTGATTATAAAGTAGTATCTAGTAAAGGCCATATTAGAGACTTGGCAACCACAGGGAAGTTTGGTTTAGGGGTTGATGTAGAAAATGATTTTAAACCAAATTATGTTATTATTAAAGGAAAAACTAAAGAAGTCAATAATTTAAAGAAAGACGTTAAGGAAGCTGATATTATTTATCTAGCAACCGATCCCGACCGGGAAGGAGAAACTATTTCTTGGCATATTTATGATGAAATAAAAATTCCAGAAGATAAATACAAAAGAGTAGTTTTCAATGAAATTACGAAGGATGTTGTAATAAATTCTATCAATAATCCTGGTAAAATCGATATGAATTTAGTTAAGAGCGGGGAAACAAGAAGAATATTAGATAGAATTATTGGATTTAGGTTGTCTAAACTTATGCAAAGAAAAACTGGTGGTAAATCAGCTGGTCGGGTGCAAAGCGTTGCTTTAAAATTGATAGTCGATAGGGAAAGAGAAATAAGAAACTTTGTTCCAAGAGAATATTGGACTATCGAAGCGGATTTTTCGTCTTTTAAAGCAGTTTTGGAAAAGTATCATGGTAAAGATGTAGAAATACCTAATGAAGTAGTAGCAGATGAAATCTTAGATAAGTTGTCACGGTCATTTAAGATAGAATCAGTTACAGAAAAAGAAAAGAATAAAGCTGCAAGAGAAGTATTTAAAACTAGTACATTACAACAATTAGCTTCAACTAAACTTAATTTTGCACCATCTAAGACAATGAAAATAGCTCAACAACTTTATGAAGGAATCGATTTAGGTAGTGAAACTGTAGGGCTTATTACTTACATGCGTACCGATTCAGTGCGGATTTCTGAATCATTTGTAGCAGATACTTATAAATATATCAAAGGTAACTTTGGAGATGAATATATCGGTTATGTTAAAAGTGGTAAAAAGAATGAAAATATGCAAGATGCTCATGAAGGGATAAGACCAACAAGTATAACGCGTACTCCAGAGTCAGTAAAAGCTTATCTTTCTAATGATGAATATAAATTATACCGATTAATTTATATTAGAGCATTAGCATCTTTGATGAAAGATGCAAAGACTTTAGCAACTACTGTAATTTTAGAAAATAATGGTTATACATTTAAAGCTACTGGCAGTGTTTTGAAATTCGATGGTTATTTAAAAGTCTATAGTGAATATGAAGATAGTGAAGATGTTGTTTTGCCAGACTTTAAAAATTATAAATCAGATGTTGTAACTGCTGATAAAATTGATAAGATTCAACACTTTACTAAGCCAGCTCCAAGATATACAGAAAGTAGTTTAATTAAAGAAATGGAATCTTTAGGAATAGGAAGACCTAGTACTTATGCTACAATTGTAGGTACTATTAAAGATCGGGGATATGTAATTTTAAAGGATAAGAAGTTTGAACCAACTGAAATTGGGGAAGAAACTACTGATAAACTACAAGAATACTTTAGTGGGATAGTAAATGTCGAATATACAGCTAATATGGAACAAGATTTGGATGAAATTGCCGAAGCTAAAAAGGATAATATAGAAGTTTTACATGAATTTTATGATGAATTTGAACCGTTAGTAGAAAAGGCATTTAAAGAAATGGAAAAGAAAGCTCCAGAAACTACGGGAGAAACTTGCCCAGAATGTGGAGGAGATTTAGTAATCCGCAAAGGTAAATATGGAGAGTTTGTAGCTTGTAGTAATTATCCAACTTGTAAATATATTAAAAAAGAAAAGAAAGAAGTTATAGAAGTTTGCAAGTGTCCTAAGTGTGATAAAGGAATGATTGTGGAAAGAAAGACCAAAAAAGGGAAAATATTTTATGGTTGTAACAATTATCCAAAATGTAATTATGCATTATGGTATAAACCAACTGGAGAAATTTGCCCAAAATGTGGTGAATTAATCGTCGATAAAAATGGTGAAAATATTTGTTTAAATTGTGATAACTCAGAATAATCTGAGTTTTTTTGATGAATTTTTATTTTAAAACTTTTTTCGACAAAATATTCAATTTGTTTGTGTTAAAGTATGTTTTTAAATGGAGGTTTGGTATGCATTACTATGAACAAATGGGGGAAAAACTAAGTGAGAAGTATGGAAGGTTATATGACGCAAGGTGTTTGCGGAGAGCAAAAACTTTTTATATAGAATTTCTAATTTGGATGACAGTGTCACCCAAATTGAGTTGGTCACAATATTGTGATGTTTTGCCAATAAAAAATATAAATGAACGAAATTATTATATTAATCAAGTAATACTTAATAATTTATCTGTAAGGGATTTAAGAAGATAAATAAAAAATAAGTCTTTTGATAGATTATCATACAAAGATAAAACTAATGTTGAAAACAATTTAAAAAATTGCTGTCATAATAAAACTATCGGAGATTTAATAGTTAAAAAAAATAATCGTTACGTCATAGAATATACTACTAGTAACGATATTTATATAACTACTTATCTATTGCTGTAATTTACTATATTCATCTTCTGTAATCGTAATAAGTTCTCCCGGTGTACAATTTAAAAGTCTACAAAATTCTTCAATATATTTAAATGATATAGATGTCGTATATCCATAAATTATTCTATTTAAGTTTCTTGAAGTCATGTTCATATGTTTACATAACCAGTATTTAGATTTGTGGTTTTTCTTTAGTAACTCTACAATGTTAATGTTTATCAAAATACATCCCAATTCCTTTCACTTAAAATTGTACAAAATATAGTAATTTTAAATAAGATACTTGTGTTACCCATGATAATTGCATAAATAGGATACTTGCATTGCATAAATAGGATACTTGCATTACCCCCATTTTTGATATATAATTAATTTGATAGTAGAAGTGATTGGATTCGACAAAATATTCGTTTTCTCTTTGCTATTATAATGAGGGTGAGGTTTATGAATAGAAAAATATATAATACTTTAGAACGTACAATTGAAGCAGAGGGTAAGTCGAAAGGAACATATCGGGAGTATTTTGCTAATATTCATTACATGGAGAATTATTTTAAAGGCAAAAGCTTTAAAGATATAACAATAGATGAAATGTATGAATATATTAAATATTTAGATAAGAAATATCATAAGACAACTTATAACAACCATGTGGCGGCGATAAGGTATTTATATAAAAAGATTATTAAGAAAAAAGAAATGGTAGAATTATTAACTTTAAAAAGAGTAAAGGAAAAGAGGACAAAAGATGAATAAAAAGGTGGGACTTGTACTTTTGAGTGTCGGATTACTAGCAATTTTAATTTTGGCTTTTCCTGAAGACAATGAAGTTTTAAGTTCAAGTACTAAAGCTGAGTTAAAGGGTACTGATTCTTTAGCGATGATGTATGAAATTGAGACTGATAGTGGAGAGTATCAAACAACTAGTGATGTCAATTGGCCACTGGAAGGTTATGTATTTAATGCAGAGCTTAGTAGATGTGAAAATGGTAGTGCTATTTCTTGGGATGATGAAAGTCAAGCTGTAGTAGTAGAAACAAATAAATCAGATAAATGTTATGTGTATTTTGACAAAGAAGATCCAACTTTAGGAAACTTTGCAAGTTACATAACAACGCAAGTATATACCGGAACAGATGGGGATAATGGACTTTACTATCATGATGGTTTAGGAAATTATACTAATGCCAATTTAGAAGCCGAGGATAATTCATATAGATATAGTGGAGCAAATCCCAATAACTATGTATGCTTCGGAGCAACAGGAGCAGATTGCCAAGATGCAAATAATCAATATCGTATTATTGGAGTGTTCAATAATCAAGTAAAATTAATAAAGGCAACAAGCTATGGAGATTATGCATGGGATGCAGATAATGTAAATACTTGGGATGGAGCAACAAAGCCAGATATATATACAACATTAAATGTATCATATTACAATGCCTTAACAAGTGAATGGCAAAGTTTAATTGCTGAAACATTATGGCAAGTAGGAGGCTTTACATCATTATCAAGAACTGTGAAAGAAATATATGATGTAGAAGCAGGCACAGGACAAAGTGGATATGAAGAAATGATGAAAATAGGATTAATGTATGTATCAGATTATGGATATGGTGCTCCTTCGAGTGATTGGTCTGTAGAATTATCAAATTATGGAGAGGATACAAATGCACGTAATAATTGGTTATATTTAGGTTCTGCTGAATGGACTATTACCCGTCGTTCGGACTTTACGATTATTACGTTTCGTGTGCTCGACAATGGCCTTGTGAATACCTATTCAGTGAGTAACGCCTTTGGCGTTCGTCCGTCATTTTATCTGAACTCTAGCGTAGAGTTAATGGGAGGAACTGGCTCGTCTTCTGATCCTTACATATTATCTGTTTGAGTTGATAATATAGGATTGTTGTTTAATAAAATGGCTTAATACTGATAAATGCTTGGGTGTTTATCGGTTTTTATGTTGTGGACAAACGTAGGAAAATTTAGTACAATAAGGAGGAAGGTGAAGCTATGAAGGATAAGAATGTAGTTTTTATGGGGACTCCGGATTTTGCGGTTCCAGTGTTAGAAATGTTAATAGAAAAAACTAATGTAGTGATGGTAGTAACTCAACCGGATAAGATGGTAGGAAGAAAGAAAGAATTAGTATATAGTCCGGTTAAGAAAGTAGCTATGGAGCACAAGATACCGGTTTTTCAACCTATTAGGATTAGAAAAGATTATGAAGAACTTAAGAAATTGGATATAGATTTGATTGTTACTTGTGCTTATGGTCAAATAATACCAAAGGAAGTGCTCAATATGCCAAAGAAAGGCTGTGTCAATGTGCATGCCTCTATTTTGCCAAAATATCGCGGGGCAGCACCAATTCAATGGGCAATTATGAATGGTGATAAGAAAACTGGGGTAACAATCATGTATATGGATGAGGGTATGGATACAGGAGATATTATTAAGATTTCCGAAATACCAATAAATGATGATGATAATGTGGGAACGATGCATGAGAAGCTGGCGATACTAGGAAGAGATACATTGGCTAGTGTTTTAGATAATTTGTTCAATGGAATAGTAATAGGTATAAAACAAACGGATGATTATACATTGGCTCCGATGATTAAAAGAGAAGATGAAAGAATAAATTTTAAAGATACTGGAGAAAACATAATAAATAAAATTAGAGCACTCAATCCTTGGCCACTAGCTAATATAGTTATTGATGGAAGGGAAATAAAAGTAATTACAGCAGAATTTACAAGTAAAAAGGGAGCAAATGCTGGAAGGATAATGGAAGTAAGTAAGGATAGTTTAGGTATTGGATGTAAAGATGGAATAATATATTTGAAGAAAATAAAACCTAATGGGAAAAAAGAAATGGATATTAGTAGTTTTGTAAATGGAATTAAAAAAGACGAATATATAAATAAGGCGGTTGATTAGAATGGAAGAAAAGAACAGTTTTTGGAAAACGGAAAAAGGTAAAGCTGCCATAAAATTAGGTTTATGGATGATATTTATTATCATTTTGATTGTGGTAGTACTTTTTTCAGAGAAAAATGAAGTAGATAATACTTTCGATGATATGCCAGAGGACAATAATGATACTCCAGAAGTTGTGTATGATTTTGAAAATTACAATGATATGCAAGAGAGATTAATTCAAGGTAATTATGAATATATTTATACTATTACTACGGAAAGTAATAAATACATTTATAGTGGTAGTAAAGCCGATGGGAAGGAAATGGGCTTTAGAGAAGATGGTACTAGCGTAATTAAGTATTATGTCGATAGTAACGGGACATATCAAATTAATTTAGATAATGCTGTTCCTCTAAGTGGTCTTTATCAAAACTTTGATAGTAGTTATTTGGATTTGACTAAATTATTTGATAATTTGAGTGAAATTTTGTATTCAGTTGATAAAAGAGAAGAAAAACGAGTTATTACTTATGATAAAGAAGGGTATCAAGTAGTAGTCAATACAGATTTAGAAAATATAACGAGTATATTGATTACAGTGGATACAACTACATATGAACTAGAATTTACAAAAATAGGGGAGTGTGCTACAATAGATTTCAGCGTTTAGGGAAGAGTAGGGGGAAATTATGAATAAATGGTTAAAATTTGGTGTAACAAACTTTTTTACAGCTTTAAGAGCAGCGGGAATCGTGTGTTTAATTCCAGTTTTTAAGATTTATGGGGGAGCTGCAACCGCTCTTCTTTCAGCTGGATGCTTTGCAACAGATTTTGTCGACGGCTTTTTGGCGCGGAAACTTAAGTGTTCAACATTTTTTGGAAGTCTTTTTGATGGGATTAGTGATAAGGCCTTTTTGATAGTCAATATGCTTCTTTTAATGTCAATTACACCTCTTGCGATTATTCCGATTGCTTTAGAGTTAGGAATTGCTACTGTGCAAAGTTTAAAATATGAACACAATTTGAATGTGCAATCTAATATGATTGGCAAGGTAAAAATGTGGGTTGCTGGTCTTACGATTACACTTGCTTATCTTTTAGTTGATCCGACATTTACTAATTATTTGGGAGCAGATATTGCTACAAAGGTTGCTGAACTTGGTAATATGAAATTGTTTGGTATAGCTCTTAGTCCTTTAGTGTTAAATGAAATACTTACTTTGGGTAGTTATATTAAAGAACTAAGAGAAGGAACAAAAGAACAAGTTGCTGCAGTTAAGGAAGAAAAAGTAAAAGAGGAAGAAAAGACAAATGAAAGTATGGAAGAGTATGTCAAGAATATGGATTTAAAAGATATGCTTTTTGACCATGAGTTTTATGATAGATATAAAGATGAAGGAAATTTAAAATTAATTAGAAGTTTAGCTAAACGAAAGAAAAAGTGATTATGGAAAATATTTTTGGTTATACAAGAGAAATGTTAGAAAATTATTTTAGTAATTTGGGAGAAAAGAAATATCGGGCTACCCAAGTAATGGAATGGCTCTATCGGCATAAAGAATATAAGATAGAAAATTTTTCGAATGTCAAAAAAGATGTTACTGCTCGTATGTTAGAAGATTTTAGTACGGATTTTATTTGTATTGAAAAAGTTTTAGAGGGGGAAGATGTCAAAAAGTTTTTGTTTAGGCTTTTAGATGGAGAAGCAGTTGAAGCGGTTTTGATGGAACATAATTATGGCTTATCGGTTTGTGTTTCTAGTCAAGTTGGTTGCAATATGGGCTGTAAGTTTTGCGAAAGTGGTAGACTTAAGAAAGTACGCAATTTGGAGGCTTATGAAATTGTTGAACAAATATTATTAATTCAAGAATATATTAATAAGAGAATCGATAGTGTTGTAGTAATGGGAATTGGGGAACCATTTGATAATTATGATAATGTCATTAGGTTTATTAAGATAATCAATGATGCCCATGGTCTAGCAATTGGAGCTCGGCATATTACAGTTTCGACTTGTGGCTTGGTACCGAAAATTCAAGAATTTAGTAATCTCGATTTGCAAGTCAATTTGGCGTTATCCCTTCATGGAGCAACCGATGCAGTGCGGGGAAAGTTAATGCCTGTCAACAAAGTGTATAATGTTGACACTGTAATTACAGCAATTAAGGACTATATTACTAAAACTAATAGACGAGTTACCATTGAATATGTTATGCTTAATATGGTTAATGATAATTTGCAAGATGCAGAATCACTAGCCAAGCTTTTAAAAGGAATGAATGTCTATGTCAATTTAATTCCTTATAATGAGACCAATACCCAAGAATTTAGTAAAAGTAGTAAAGAACGAATTAATAAGTTTTATGATTATTTAATTAAGGCAGGAATAAATGTAACTGTTAGAAGGGAATTTGGTGGTAATATTAAAGCGGCTTGTGGACAGCTGAGAAGTGAGAGTGATTAATACGAAATCTTTTTATTTGACAGATACTGGAAGAGTTAGAGAACATAATGAAGATAGTGTAACAATCCTGAAAAATATGAATGGTGAATACTTGATGGTTGTAGCTGATGGAATGGGAGGACACCGAAAGGGTGAAGTTGCTAGTGCCTTAACAGTTACACATTTTGGTAAGAGATTTACAGAAAGTGCATCAATTGGAACAAAAATTGATGCCGTAAATTGGCTCAGTGATAACATCAGTGAAATAAATAGTGAGATTCTCGATTATGGGGAAAAGAATGAAAATTCGAAAGGATTAGGAACGACAGTTGTGGCGGCAATTGTAACGAAAGAATTTTTAATTTTTGCCAATATTGGAGATTCTTCGGGATATGTTATGAAAAATAATAAATTACATAGAGTAACAAAACCACATACGTTAGTAAATTTGTTGGTTGATGCAGGGGATTTAACCGAAGAACAGGCGAAGACACATCCAAAGAAAAATGTGCTAATGAAAGCCTTGGGAGCTGCAGAAAAAGCTGAGCCAGACATCTTTGATGTCGACAATGGGTCAACAGAAGTATTTTTGTGCAGTGATGGGGTAACTTCGTTACTCAATGATGAACAGATTGAAAAAGTATTATTAGAAAATAATTTAAGTGTAGAAGAAAAGGTAATTAAACTTATCAAAAAATGCAATGCAAGAGGGGGGACGGACAACATATCTATTGCCTATTTAGTTCGAGAAAGTGGTGATATAGCATGATCATGAAGGGGCAAAAAATTAGTGATCGATACCAAATAATCAAATCGATTGGTGAAGGTGGGATGGCTAATGTCTATCTGGCGTATGACACGATTTTGGATCGAAATGTTGCGGTCAAGGTTTTGCGCGGAGACTTGGCAACTGATGAAAAGTTTGTAAGACGTTTTCAAAGAGAAGCACTTTCTGCAAGTTCTTTATCGAATCCTAATATTGTTGAAGTTTACGATGTTGGGGAAGATAATGGTGAGTACTATATTGTCATGGAATATGTCGAAGGTAAACATTTAAAAAATTTACTGAAAAAGCGAGGTAAGTTAACTGTTCCGGAAGTAGTCGATATAGTTTTACAGATAACGAATGGACTTAGTGTTGCCCATGACTCTTATATTATTCATCGGGACATAAAACCTCAAAATATTCTCATACTAGATAATGGACTTATTAAAATTACCGATTTTGGAATTGCCGTAGCGATGAATGCTACACAATTAACGCAAACTAATTCAGTGATGGGAAGTGTCCATTATTTACCACCAGAACAAGCTAGTGGTAAGGGAGCAACTTTACAAAGTGATATATATTCGATTGGAATATTGATGTATGAATTACTTACGGGAAAACTTCCCTTTAAAGGAGATAATGCCGTAGAGATTGCTCTTAAACACTTGAAAGAGCCAATGCCTAGTATAAGAGATGAGATACCAGAGATTCCACAGAGTGTGGAAAATATTATCTTGAAGGCAACAGCAAAGAATCCAAAGAATAGATATGCTGATGCTAGAGAAATGCATGAAGATTTAAAAACATGTTTGGATGAATCGCGAGCAAATGAACTTAAAATTACGTTTAAGTATCCGGAACATGATTATGATGATACCAAACTTCTTAAGACGGTGAAACAAACAGAAAAAGCTGAGAAAAAAGAAGTTAAAAAGGAAAGTAAGGATAGTGATGAGGCTATAGCAAAGAAAGTTAATAGGGGGGAAGCAAAAACCCAAAATAAGATAATTATTATATTAGCTAGTGTTTTTGTAGGGTTAGTTGTAGTAATTACGACAATATTTGTTTTGATACCTTATATTACTTCATCGAGACAAGAAGAAGTCCCGGATGTTTCAGGGTATACAGTTAGTGAAGCTATTGATGCTTTACAGAATGCTGGATTTATAGTAAGCGATGAACAAAGAGAGGAGTCTAGTGAAACAATTGAAGAAGGATTAGTTACAAAGACAAGTCCAGCAGCTGGTTCAATTAGAAAAGAAGGAACAGAAATAATTTTATACATTTCTTTAGGAGATGTTACGATTGAAATCGAAGATTACACAGGTGAAAATTATGCGGAAGTAAAAGGACGGTTAGAAGCTTTAAATTTAAATGTCTATATTGAAAGTCAAGATATTCCTGATGATGCGGATATCAACGATTATGAAGAAGGGGTAATAATTGATCAATCTGTTGAAGCTGGTTCACGGTTGTCAGAAGGAGATTCCATTACCCTTTATATTCCAAAACTTGATAATAAATATCCGGATTTTGTATTAGACGAATATACAATTGCAGAAGTTGAAGAATTTGCAGAAGATTATAATATTACTCTTAATATCGAATATGAAGATACAACAGAATATGAACCAGGAACAATAATAAGACAAAGTAGAGCTGCTGGCTCAACGGTTGTAAGTGGAGCACGGCTTACGATTACAGTTGCTCGGGAACCGGTAAGTGGTAGTGAAGAAAATCCGGATGATAGTGGAGATTTAGAATAATGCAAGGACGTATTACTAAACAAATTAGTAATCAATATACTGTCGATGTCGATAAAGAAAAGTATATTTGTATGGCGAGGGGAAAGTTCAAAAATATGGGACTTTCCCCTGTTGTAGGTGATTTAGTTATAATTGATGAGAAAAATTTGACTATTGAAAAAATCTTACCCCGAAAAAATGAATTGGTACGGCCAGTGGTAGCAAATGTCGATTGTGCACTCATTATTACAAGTGTCAAGAAACCGGATTTGTCTTTAAGTTTGTTAGATAAGTTGTTGGTAATGGTTATGGTTAAGAATATAGAACCGGTGATTATTTTTTCTAAAGTAGATTTATTAGATAATAGAGAACTTAAAAGAATTAAAGAGTTAAAAAAATATTATGAAAAATTGAAAATAAAAGTTTTTTTTAATACTAAACTGGGGGCTATCAAAAGAGCCTTAAAAGATAAGGTAGTGGTGCTGACTGGCCAAACGGGGGCTGGAAAGTCAACTTTGCTAAATAAACTAGATAAGCATTTGCATTTGGAAACTAAACCAATAAGTGAAGCCTTAAATAGAGGAGTACATACAACGAGACATACGGAAATTTATAAAATCGGGCGAGTATTTATGGTTGATACACCTGGTTTTAGTGCTTTGGACTTGCAAAATGTTACAGTTTCCGAATTACAAGAATCATTTAAGGAGTTTAGTAAATGTAGTTGCAAGTTTAAAAATTGTACGCACAATAATGAACAAGATTGTGGAGTTAAAAAAGCTTTTTTAGATGGCAAGATATTAGCTTCACGTTATGAAAATTATGTTAGGTTTTTAAGGGAGATTTATGAAAGTAGTAGTAAGTTATATAAATAGTATTTATGATGAGGCAAAAACTATCGAGTTGATAGATAAATGCGTTGGAGCTGACGGAATTCATTGTGATTTGATGGATGGCAAATACGTTACTAATAACAATTTTTGTCTTGCTGATTTTGAAAAAATGGTTTCTGGATGCCAAAAAAAGTTGGATATTCACTTGATGGTGGAAAATCCTTCACAATATTTTGAAGTGTTAGAAAAACTTAATCCGGAATGTATCTATATTCATCCGGATAGCGAGGCAAATTATATGGAGGCTTTAGAAAAACTAAATGATAAAGCAGGTATAGCTATCAATCCCGATGAAGAGATCAATAAATGGGAGAATACTTTTGGGAGTGTTAAAAGAGTTCTTTTGATGAGTGTAGTTCCCGGTAAGGGGGGACAAAAGTTTTTAGAAAACACCAAAGAGAGATTAACAAATTTGCTAGAGTATAAAAAGAAATATGGTTTTTCTATATATGTTGATGGGGGAATAAATGATATTACAATAGAAGAAGTAAATAAAGCAGATGGTGTTGTAGTAGGTTCATTTATTTGTAGGAGTGAAGACTTTCAAAAGCAAATTGAATTATTGAAAAGTAAGGAAAATTAGAATAGTATATATGCAAGAACTATTCTAATTTTTTCTAATAAAGAGACTTTAAAAAATAAAGTAAATAGTTTATAATTTTATTAGGTTAATAAGAAAGGAGAAGAAGGATGGATTTATTTATACCAGATATCTATCAGCAAAGTATTTATACAATCGATTATAAAAAGTTAAAAAGAAATGGTATTAAGTGTCTTCTTTTTGATTTAGATAATACGATTGCTCCTTATAAAACAATAGAACCTGATACAAAAGTAAAAGAATTATTTGCTAGATTAGAAAGTGATTTTAAAGTAATTATTATATCGAATAATTCTAAAAATAGACTTAGACCATTTAAAGAAAAATTGAATGTCGATTGTGCTTATAATAGTAGAAAGCCTTTTAAGAAGAAATATAAGAAGATTATTGAGTTGTATAAGTTTGAAGTCGATGAGGTGGCTTGTGTAGGAGATCAGATATTAACTGATATTCTGGGAGCTAATCGCATGGGTTTTACAAGTATTTTAGTAAATAGAATGGCTAAATATGAAACTGTTTTTACGAAGTTTAATCGTTTTTTTGAGAAGTTTATATTGAAAAGATTGGCTAAGAAAAGAATTTTAGTTATGGGGGAATATTACGATTAAAAGAAAGGAAGAGAAGGATGAAGAAGTGCTTAGGTTGTGGTAGTATCTTGCAAGATAGCGATAAAGATGCTAGAGGATACACTCCGAAAATTTCTAACGATTTATGCCAAAGATGTTTTAAATTGAAACACTATGGGACTTTGACGTCTTTTGGTAAAAAGCAAGATAATGGCGAGTTGCTTAAGAAAATCAATGCTACCAAAGGGTTCGTACTTTTTGTGACAGATTTTTTAAATTTGTATTCGGAAGTAATAGATACTTATAAGAGAATAAAGACACTAAAAGTACTGGTTGTTACTAAAAGTGATTTGATACCTCAAAATATTAAAAAGGATAAATTAGTTAAAAATATTTGCGATATATACGATATAGAAGAAGATATAATTTTGACTAGTGCTAGGACTAAGGAAAATTTTCGGATTATAGAAGATATAATCGCTAGTAATTCTACCGTTTTATTCGCAGGATATACTAACGCCGGCAAGAGTAGTCTTATAAATGCTTTGTTTGGAAGTAATATTACCGTTAGTAAAAATATTAATACGACGCAAGAATTTATTGAAATCAAGGCAATGGACAGGAAAGTAATCGATGTGCCAGGTTTTATCAATGACAATTATGTCGATGATGTCAGTAAAAAAGAAATTAAACCTCGGACATATCAATTGTTAGAAAAGTATTATTTAAAAATCGATGATTTAGATTTAGCTAGTGAAGTAAGTAATAATTTAACAATCTATATTGCTAATGAAAGAAGGATAAGTAAAAGAAGGATAAGAGAAAAAGTTGCATATTTTATAACTGTGCCTTCGGAAAGTGATTTGATAATCAAGGGATTAGGTTTTATTAAAATTAAGAAAGCAACGAAAGTATATTGTAATATTGCTAGTAAGTACTTGGAAGTTCGGCCTTCAATAATTGGAGGTGAAGTATGAGCAAAATTAGAGTAATGAGTGAAAATTTGGCTAACAAGATTGCTGCTGGAGAAGTTGTCGAAAAATGTGCATCTGTAGTTAAAGAGTTAGTGGAAAATGCTATCGATGCGAAAGCTACAAATATAAAGATTAATTTGACTGATGGCGGGCTTAGTAAAATTAATATTATCGATAACGGTGTGGGCATGGATAAAGAAGATGCTGTTTTAGCTTTTGCCAGACATGCGACGAGTAAGATTTATAAAGATGATGATTTATTTTTTATTGAAACTCTAGGTTTTAGAGGTGAAGCTTTAGCTAGTATTGCTAGTGTTTCGGAAGTCGAATTAAATACTTGCAATAATGATGTTGGTACTTTTGTCCATATTAAAGGTGGGGTTATGGATGAAGTGGGACCAACAACAGCTCGTAAGGGAACAGAGATTACGGTAAGCAATCTTTTTTATAATACGCCAGCCCGTCTTAAATATTTGAAAAGTGAAGCAACTGAGTTAAATAATTGTGTGCAATATATTGAAAAACTTAGTTTGTCGCATCCGGATATTGCTTTTTTACTTACTAATAATGATCGTAGTATAGTAAAGACTAGTGGTAGTGGTAATTTACTTAAGACAATTCATGAAGTATATGGGCTTAATGTTTCAAGTAATATGTTAGAGATAAAAGCTAGTAGTGATGATTTTGAAGTAACGGGTTTTGTAGGTAAGCCAGGGATACTTAAGAAAAATAGAAATCATTTTAATACATTTGTCAATGGGCGAATTGTACGCAATAATGAAATAAATAGAGCAATAAATGATGCGTATTATACATATAAACATGAGGGATTTTATCCAATTGTGGTAATAAATATTGTGACTGATCCAACTTTAGTTGATGTCAATATTCATCCGACGAAACAAGATATTAAAATGAGTAAGATGGAAGAACTTATTAAACTTATATATGATACAATCAAGGAAGCTTTATATAATAATCTCTTGATTCCTAATGCTATAGTTGATGATACATTAAATGATGTTAAACAAGATTTTATTGAACCTAAAGTATATGATAGTGGTACAAAAGTTACAGAAGTTGTCCAAACTTCATGGGATTTAGGTAGCAAACAAGCTGATGAAGATGTCGTTATCAAAAATGAAACTTTCAAAAGATTGAAGTTATATCCGGTTGGACAAGTGCATGGAACTTATATTATCGCGGAAAATGAAGATGGGATGTTTATACTTGATCAACACGCCGCTCATGAGCGAGTAAATTATGAAATTATTAAAAAAAAGTTTGCAGATGAAGATAACAGTTATATTGATTTGTTAGTGCCGATGACTATCGAACTATCGGCGAGTGATTATGAAGCATTTACGAGTAATAAAAAAGTCTTGGAAGATTTAGGTTTTAAAATTGAAGAATTTGGAATTAACACTATAGTTATTAAAGGACATCCAACTTGGCTTACGAAGAATTTTGAAGGAGATAATCTGCGAACTATCGTCGATTTAGTTATTGCCAATCGCCATAATTTTAATAAAGATAGATTTTTGGATAGTCTAGCCAAGATGGTCTCTTGTAAGATGAGTGTTAAAGCTAATGAACACTTGAGTATGGGAGAAATGGAAAAATTGCTCGATGATTTAGTTAAATGCGATAATCCATATAACTGTTGTCATGGAAGGCCATCGATAATGAAGTTTACTAATTATGAATTAGAAAAAATGTTTAAAAGGGTGATATGATGTTACCAGGAAAAAGAAAAAAATTGATTATAATATTGATTGCAATTGTAGCAATTGTTATAGTAGTAATAGCTATGTATAATCTAGCAAAGTTTATGCAAAGTAAAGCAGAAATCGATGAGGACAAAACTGCTGATGATGCTTATGTTTCTGATTATCTTTATTATGGATTTATATATGATGAAGATGGTAATTATCAATTGATGGGCTTAGATGCAGATTTTAATGAAACTTTACTAGGTCTTAGAAGTTTTTATGCAATGAATAATTTGTATTATTATGATAATCATTTAGTTTTATATACTGATGCAATTAACCAAATTAATTATGATGCTCAAGAAAAAACATATTTTTTCTATGAACAAAATCCTTTTTATAGTAACGATAGTGATGTGTGGATTAGTCCGGATTATTATATATTTTATAATGGAGAAAGATTAGAATATTGTGCTAAGAGTAATTGTGAAAGAACTTTGATAAGTGAGGAATTAGCGGATGATATAATACTACTTAGTAATAATTTGATATTTTATGAACTAAATAATGGGATATATATGTATGATCTGGATGAAGGGGTAGAAAGCTTAGTAATGATTCCTGATCAAAGCAATAATATGCAACTTTTGGTAGCTAATCAGGATTATTTAGTTTTTGTCAATGGTTTAAGTATTTATGCTTATGAGATAGATAAAGGACTTAATACTAATGTCAGTGAAGCAATATTAGTAACTGATCCAGAATTTTCTTTTGTTACATTACAAGATAGTTATATAATATATCAAGTAACTGATGCAAATGGCGATAATGCATTAAAGAAGTATTCGTTAAATATTATGAGTAATTTAAATACGGTATACAATATTGGTAAAGAAGAAGTAAGTGCGACGATGGTTATAAATGATACTATTTTATATGCGGAACTTGCTGATGGTGATAATATGCGATATGTTATAATGGATATGGAAGAACAAAAGGTTTTAAAAGATTTAGACAATTATTATGTAGTAATGGTAGGAGTTTGATATTATGAATGTTATCAATTTAAATATGTTGCCGGTCTATTTGGATGAGAATATTGAGTTTGGAAAAGAATATTATCAAGATACAGCGATAAAAAGAATGGAAAATTTTCATGTAGATGGAGTAATACGCTATAATCTTAGTGAGGAAGTCGAAGTTAATTTGCATGTTACAGGAGATATTATTTTAGAAGATGCGATAACTTTAGAGGAAGTTACTTATCCAATTGATTTGAAAATTGCCGAAATTATCGATGAAACTGATGGAAATTGTACACAATATTTGGAAAAAAGTAAAAATACACTTGATAAACTTGAATTTTTATGGGAAAATATTGTATTGGAAGTTCCCATTAGTTTCACAAAGTCTTCAGGTATCAATTTAAAGGGCGAAGGCTGGGAATTAAATAGTAATGATGAGGAAGAGGAAATCGATCCTCGTTTAGCAAAATTGAACGATTTATTTAAAGGTGGTGAATAGATATGGCAGTTCCTTTTAGAAGAACTAGTAAGACAAAGAAAAGAATGCGTCGCACCCATTTGAAGAAGAGTGTGGGTGCACTTACAACTTGTCCTAAGTGTGGAGCAACACTAAGACCACATAGAGCATGTAGTAAATGTGGGTACTATAATGGTAAGGAAGTAATTAAAGTTGCTCAAGATGAACAAGAATAGAAATTAACCGTCGGTATAAAGCGGTTTTTTTCGTTCCAAGTTATTTTTGTTATTGCAAAAAAAAATTAGGTGTGGTAATATATAATAGAAAGGGAATAAGGATTATGGATGGAATGAATTTAGAAATGTCAATTGCTGAAAAACTTGCAGAAACAGGATTATGTATTAAAGATCCTCTTACTTTTGCAGGGGAAGCAGACAGTGTTAATTTAGATGATTTGCTTGATAAATTTTCAGCATTGAAAAGAAAAATGAATAGCAGTGCTAATATCGTCGATTTTGCTAAGACTATTGGTGCTAAATTAGATGAAATTGAAAGTATAATCAATTCTGATGATTATTCGAGATTATCTGATTCAGTAAAGATGGCATATTTTAATAACGATATGAGAAGCGTTAGAAAAATGTTTGAAAAAGTTCAAAATTATATTAAATCAGAAAGTAATATGCAATTTCATAAACAAAATATGTTTGATGTAATGCGGAAAATTTATGAACTTGGTAAAAATAAATCTATTAGTGATTCAGAAAGAACTAGTGAGACCTTAAAACTTTATGGCCAAAAGAAGGCTTGTGAAGAAGCCTATAATAAAGCATATCAATTCTATAATGAACAAAGAAAGGCTTACAATGATTCAGTTAGAAGCTTTAGTTTAGTTGATTTTAAAAATGAATTATTACAACATGTTAATAGTTTACAAATTTCAATTAATGCATTGGCTTTGGCTCCAGAAAGTAAAGATAAGTTACAAGCATTGATATCTGATACTCGTAACGAAGTTGCTTATTATGGACTTGAAAGCATTAGAAGTAAGACTGAATTTGATTCATTATGTAAACGTTTTGGTATTGGAGTTGTAGAGGAAAGAAAACTTAGTGATGAAAAAGTTACTCAAAAACAACCAGAAATTGAAGAAGTAGTAAATATTAGTAATGATTTACCAAAACCAGAAGTTGAACGTCCTAGTAAGGAAAATGATCGTCCTGCAACAGCTCCTACTATTGAAGAAAGAATGGCAGAAGTTTTAGAACAATTAAAGAAATTGAATCCGGGTGTAGAATTTAAGATGGCTGATGCTATCGATAAGAAGTTTGACGGACGAATTGAATCATCAATACCTTCAGCTGATTTACATTTACCAGAAGATTTCTATCATATCAATAATGGTATTTCTAATAAATTTAGTAGTGATAGTGCTCCAGTTATAATTGAAGTTGGAGAATTGGAAAAGGAAAAAGAAATAAGTGATATATTAGATGAAATAGCTGATGAACCAATAGATACTTTAGGAGTTGAAGATATTCCTGAATTTAAAGAAGAACCAACGATTGAAGCAAATGAAACTGAAGAAAGAAGTTTCTTCGATGCTGCTAAGGATTATATTGCTAGACTTACTAAAAAAGGAAAAGTTGAAGGTGGTAAAAAACTTCAAGTAACAAGAAGTCGTAAAGCAATAATAGGTTCTTATGGTAAAACTTTACTAACTTTCTCAGCTTTGTCAACGGTTGGTTTAGGTATTGCAGGTTCACCATTAGTTCCAGCGGCTTTAGTTGGTGCTGGTTTTGGAGCAATTGCTCAAACATTGTATCGTAAAGTTGTTAAAAATACAGATGCTCGTATTGATACGTTCGAAGGTTCCAAGTATGAAGATACTCCGGAAAATGCTCCAGTATTAGTGGGATTATGGCATAAGGCTAGTGATGCATTAATGAATATTTATAAAAAGAGAAAAACTGGAGAAATTAAGACTAATAATGATGTAATAGCTTTACCAGGAACTATTGCTGAAGATTTAGAAAATAGTGAAGTAAGATCTGCTGGGAGGTAAAAAATGAAGGTTGATACTGTGATTACTTTAGAAAATGATGTTAATTGCTTACTACTAGAAAAAGCTAATTACGAAAATGATAATTACTTTTTATCAGTAGTATTGGATGATAACGAAGAACCAAGCGATGAATATGTAGTTTTGAAAGAAATTATCGAAGATAATCAAAATTATGTAATGCGAGAAATGGATGAAAACGTTTTGGCAGAACTAGTTAAATTATTTACTAAGTCGTTTGGTGAAAAGGTACGCGATTTACCAGAATTTGAAGATGCTGCATAAGCATCTTTTTTAGTAGTATTTTTTGGAAATTTACGATATAATTAAATTGGAGTTGAGAATTATGGATTGGATTTTTTGGCTAATTCTCGTTATTGTTTTGACTATTGTAGAATTAGCAACAGTTAATTTGTTATCTATTTGGTTTGTCATAAGTGGGATAGTGGCTATGATATTATCATTTTTTATCGATGATGTTGCTATTGTATCGACCATATTTGCGGTATTAGGAATATTGCTACTATTTACAACAAGGCCATTACTAAAAAAGTACTTGCCAACCCAAAGAGCTAGAACTAATGCTGATCGGATTATTGGTATGCATGGGGTAGTAACTGAAGAAATAAAGAAAAATGTTGTAGGGGAAGTTAAAGTTGATGGTAAGAAATGGAGTGCTATAAGTGATACTAAATTGCCAGTTGGCACAGATGTTATAATTGATGCAATTGATGGCGTTAAAGTCATTGTACGAAAGGGGGAATAAACAATGCCAGAAATTTTAATTGCAATATTAGTTATTGTTTTAATTATTATAATACCAAGTATTAAAATTGTTCCACAAGCTAAAAGTTATGTTATTGAAAGGTTAGGTTCTTATTATGCAACTTGGAATAATGGATTACATTTTAAAATCCCATTTATTGATTCCATTGCTAATAAAGTATCTTTAAAAGAAACGGTTAAGGACTTTGCACCACAACCAGTTATTACGAAAGATAATGTTACAATGCAAATAGATACAGTAGTATACTTCCAAATAACTGATCCTAAACTTTATACTTATGGAGTAGACTTTCCAATTAGTGCTATTGAAAACTTAACAGCTACAACTCTAAGAAATATTATTGGGGAATTAGAACTTGACCAAACTCTCACAAGTAGAGATATTATCAATACGAAAATGCGGGCAATATTAGATGAAGCAACAGATCCATGGGGAATTAAAGTAAATAGAGTGGAAGTTAAAAATATTTTGCCACCAAGAGATATTCAAGATGCTATGGAAAAACAAATGCGAGCAGAACGTGAAAGAAGAGAAAAAATATTGCAAGCTGAGGGAGAAAAGAAATCAAGTATTTTAATTGCGGAAGGTGAAAAAGAAAGTGCTATTTTAAGAGCTGAAGCACAAAAGATGAGTCAAATAAAGATTGCTGAAGGGGAAGCAGAAGCATTAATTAAGATTAAACAAGCAGAAGCTGATGGTATTAGACTTCTTAAGGAAGCTGGTGCAGATGAAGCGGTCTTACAACTTAAGAGTTATGAAACTTTATCTCATGTTGCTGATGGTAATGCAACGAAAATAATCGTTCCGGCGGAACTGCAAGGAATTGCTACTTTTGGCACAGCCTTAAAAGAAGTAATGGAAGATAAAAAACAAGATAAAAAATAACGAAAACATCCTCGATTGGATGTTTTTTTGTGCAAGTTTTGTTCAAGCTTTGACTAAGTCTTATTGCCTTAAAAAGATAAATGTAGTATAATATTATTATCTAAAAAGTAGGTGATTTAAATGGAAAAGTATATACCACCGTTTGATATAACACCAGAGATATTATCAAAATCTACTATTATATCAGAAAAAATTGCTAAATTAGATAATTATAGTAATTTAAATAAAAAACCATATTTACGAAAACAAACAAGAATAAATTCCATTCATTCCTCTTTAGCTATTGAAAATAATAGTTTAACAATAGAACAAGTTAAGGACGTAATTGATGGAAAAATGGTTATGGGACCTCAAAAAGAAATTCAAGAAGTAAAAAATGCTTATAATGCTTATGAAATGATTTCTAAAGTTAATCCGTATTCAATTACTGATTTAAAGAAAGTTCATGGTGTGATGACTTTTTTAACTGTTGAAGAGTCTGGTGAATTTAGAAAAGGAGCAGAAGGAGTTTTTGATGACGATAAATGTATTTTTGTTTGTCCACCACCAGAAATGGTAAATGATTTAATACAAAATTTATTTGATTGGATGAACAAAAATAAAGATGTTTTACATCCTTTGATATTATCTAGTGTATTTCATTACGAATTTGTTTTTATTCACCCCTTTAGTGATGGCAATGGTAGAACTGCTAGATTATGGCAAAAAATATAATATTATATAATTGGAAAGAAACATTTGAATATCTTCCAATTGAATCTTTAATTCATAAATACCAAAGTGAATATTATAAAGTAATTGATAATTGTAATAAAACTGGTAATTCAACTGAATTTGTAGAATTTATGCTTAGAATGATTGACGAAACTTTAGATGAGGCATTAAGTGCTCCGAGTGTTCCTATTAATCAAGAAACCATAAACATTAATAAATTATTAGATTGTTTAGAAAGTAATGTACCATTAAGTGCTAATGAGATTATGCAAAGATTAAATATAAAATCCAAAACGACACTAAGAAATCAGTATTTGCATCCAGCAATAAAAATGGGACTAGTAAAATTAACTAATCCAGATAACCCTAATAGTAGCAAACAAACTTATTATAAAGATTAAAAAATCAGATGCATGATGAATCGCATCTGATTTTTTAATCCTCTAAGTTTTTAAATAAATCGGAATCATAGAAATCTTTTAATTCAATATTTAATGTTTTACAAATTTTACTAATAATAAGAGAACTGGGATTTTCTCTTTTCCCATTAATCATATCATTGAATGTTGCTGGAGGTATAGTAGACATTTCAGCAAGTTTATTTGGCGTGTATCCGTACTTATTACATAATTCGATTATTCTTCTACTTGTTGCTTCTTTAAGTTTCATAGTTTCACCTCTATATGTAAATTGTACCGTTAACTTAGATAATTTTATTCTGGATATTCGTTGACTTTTGTTTTGGAATAGTTTATACTTATGATAAAGATAAGGAAGGCGGTTATAATGGAATCAAAAAATAATGAAAAAAAGGTATTAATATTTTCAACGATAGCAGTTGTACTATTAATTATAGTTGTGGTGGGAGCAACATATGCCTTCTTTACAGCGCAAGGAGGAGCTAGTGCTAACACTAATGTAAATGTCCAAACTAATACTACTGATAGTTTGTCATTTAGTGTTGGTGAAGCAATAAGTATTACCGCTAATCAACAAAACTTTGCACAAGGCGCAGGTAACCAAGCAGGAAGTACGACAGCTAGTGCCACACTAACAGCCAATAATGCAACGAATACGGCGACAAGAAATTATTATTTATATTTATATATAACAAGTAATGATTTTGTTTATACAGTAGATGAAAATACTCCAGAGTTATTGCTTACTATAATAGGTCCAGAAGGAAATCCAGTTACATCATTAGCGGGACTAAATTACAAGACAGATGTAACAACTAATGTAACAGCTGGGGATGCCCAAACAGTAAGTGGTTTTGATATAACAACAAAAACTGGTTCAATAACAATAGCAGATAATTATGAAATAAGTGCAACAGAGACTCCAACAACGCAAGAATGGAATGTAACAGTAACATTTATTAATTTAGATAGTGATCAAGAAGGAAATACAAATAAAACATTTGAAACATCATTAGTAATAAGAGAAGATTCACCAATAGGAATAACAAATGTAAGTACAAGTAATATAACAAGTGATAGTATAACATTAACAGTAAATGCAGAAAGTGAAAATAACATAACAAATTATTACTTTGCCAAGAATGAAGAAGAATATGTAAGTAGTACAAGTAATACATATACATTTAGTGGGTTAGATGCAGGAACAGAATATACATTAAAGGCCTATGCAGTAGATGATGAAGGATATCAATCAGCAGTGTATAGTACAGAAGTAAGTACAACTGACTATACACTAGCTGATGTGTGTCCAGATGGTGGAAATTTAGCAGGTTGTATACAAACATATTATACAACCTATGGAGAAGAAACCGGTGGTATTTACTATCACGATGGAGTAGGAACATACACTAATGCCAACCAAGAAGCAGGGGATAACTCATATAGATATTCAGGAGCCAACCCAAATAACTATGTATGCTTTGGAGCAACTGGGGATGATTGTCAAAATGCAGATAATCAATATCGGATAATTGGAGTATTTAATAACCAAGTAAAATTAATCAAGGCGACAAGTATAGGAATTTATGCATGGAATGGTACTGATTACACTGCTGTAAATACTTGGGATGGAAGTACCAAACCAGATATATATACAACATTAAATACAACATACTATAATACACTAGAAAGTGAATGGCAAAATCTAATAGCAGAGTCTACTTGGCAAGTCGGAGGAATGGAATTTAGTAATACAAATACTGTCAAACAATATTATGATGTAGAAGTAGGAACAGGCCAAAGTGGATATGAAGAAACAATGAAAATAGGCTTAATGTATGTATCAGATTATGGATATGGAGCAAGTCCAGAAAATTGGACAACACCATTATATGCAAGCCGTTATGGAACAGATAATTGGCTATATTTAGGTGATTATGAATGGACGATTTCCCGTCGTTCGGACGATACGTATTATGCGTTCAGCGCGAACGGCCTTGGCTACGTCTATAACTCTACAGTGCCCGCCTACTATGGCGTGCGCCCGTCTTTTAGTCTAGCATCCACAGTTGAGATAACCAGTGGTACAGGAACAAGTATAGACCCATTTATCCTAAATTTGGGTTAAGAATTATCGTAACTATTCAGACTCCAACAAGATTGAAAAGGAAAAAGTGTAAAAAGTAGTGTCAATGATGCTGCTTTTTTTGTAG
>CALVVH010000009.1 GCA_944363805.1 uncultured Bacilli bacterium | reverse complement strand
CGATGTAATATTAGTTTTCTTACGTATATTCATCTTCTTAAATTTTTCGGTAGTATATACCACATACTTACTTGATAGTTCTTCTAAACCTTGCTCAATAAATTTTACTTCTTTTTCTAAATCAACAAGTATTAATTTATTATCTTTTATTTCAAAAGAATACATAAGTAAGTCATTAATAACCCTTGATTCAAATTCCATGTCCCTTAGAACTAAAGAATTTGCATCAAAGTAATTAACTACTTCTTTATCATAAATAAATTTAACTTCACATATTATATAATCACGTCTTAAATCAAAATATAATTCAGCTACTATATCTTTAGTTACAACTATATCATCAACTGATGCATCAACATCCATATTGTTTTTAACAATATTCATTAACCCTTTAGTAAATACATTTACTTTATCTTTTTCAATTGTAATATTATTTATTTCATTATCTATGATAGTTTCTAATAATTCTCTTTCTTTTTTATTTAAGTGATAGATACTTCCTTTATAATAGACATATTCATAATCATTATCAATTAATAAATTAAATTCATTAGTATCAAAATTTAGATTATAATTATCACTATTTTTACTTAATTTAGTTTTTAAAGGAAATTCTTCTTTTATTCCATTTACTAAATAATCTTTATAAATAAATCTTACATCTTTAATCTTACTTAAGAATCTTTTTAATTCTTGAGGAGAATGATATCTTCCATTTACTCCTCCGGTATATTCTAAGAAGGCATCAATTACTCTCTTATTTTCTTCATTAAAATAATTTAATTCTGTATTGTAGGTAAAGTTTTTACCAAACTTTACTTCACCTACTCCATCTTCATACACTTTTTTAAAAGCACTTACTTTATTATTTAAACTATATAATCTATTTTCCCCGATACTTACTTTGGGTTCAATAAATTCATGATAATAACTACTATTTATATCTAGTTTTAATTCTAAATCTACTTCTTTTTTAATAGTGGGTTTACTATTTACTAAAAATTGTTCTAATATAGCATTAGATATTTTTTTAGGATCGTTAAATACTGGAAATAAGATTTTGTAACAAGCAAGAATAACTACAGCAATATGAATACATTTATCATGATGTTCAAAATTATGACATGTACAAGATATATTAATTATGTCATTATCTTTAATTTCTAATTCTACTCCACAATGTTCGTAATAGTAATTATGAACTTCCATAAAAAAAGAAAATATTTTACTATCAAAAGTTTCTTCTTTATCAAGCAGTTCTATTTCACACCTTGGTAAAATAGAAGATGCTTGGTAAAGTTCTTGAATAGTAAAATACTTACTTATATTTGTATTATTAATTATATCTGTTATACTCATAAATTTAGCCATAGTTCATCACCAAACTTATGGTATCATACTTAATGTGATATCGCAAGAGTTTGTTGATAACTCGCACCTCCGCGCTGGAGTCCGCCAGCACAGAGGATATAATTTCTCACATTCCTATAATGTATGGATCACTTTGTGTTCCTGTTCCATCGATTACATACACACTAGAGTCTAGATATAAGACTGGTCTAGCGGCATACCCGAGGTTCGCGTTGCTGTTGCTCAAGCTGCCGCTGTAGTACACAAGAAACACGCGGCTACCGCCCGACGAACACGGAGTTATCGTCCATTCGTATCCTTGGCCATATAACCAACTTTGTCCGGCGCATGTTGCATTATTATATGAACCTAAATTTGTCGTTCTGGCACAAGAACTAGAAAGCACACTATATCCATAATCACTTGGATACATTAATCCTATATATCCGGTTGTACTTGTTGGTCTTCCACTATATACTGTTGTTCCTCTTTCATATCCATAAAAGGCTTCGGCTGTTGCGCTTGTGCTTGAATATCCGCCGAGATACCATGTGACATTTTCTATCATTGGTCTATATGTATCATTTATTCCAGTTTCAGTATAATCACAATTCCCTGCTGGAACTGTTCTTGAATATCCATAACAATATTCCCCTCCAGTACCATTTTCACTATTCAAATATGCTCCATTAAGTAGATTCATTAGACTTGCGGCTGTCCAATCATTCGTATTTGACTTGTGCCATGCTAGTCCTCCGATGGAATCATTTCTAATTATCTTTACTAAATTTTGTCCTGCTTGACCATGGGATGCACTATCAAATACACCGATGATTCTCCACAACTCATTATTGAACCAGATATAGTTATTTGGATCTTTTCCTTCATATCTATATCCATTTTCATTCACCACTTGTCCTGTCCCTTGTTCACTACCACTAAGACCGATAATATAGTTATTAAGATTGGTTTGAGAAATGGTAGTAAAGTCAATATCACAGGTTATATTATCACTAGTTATATCTTCAATAGCAAGTTGCCATTCATCATATAGCCATTTTCCAGTTGCATTTTCACAAGTTACATCTGCCCGATACATTCCTTTAGATGGAAATGAATTAGTATTTGCTCCATCAAGTGTTAAAGCATAAGTTACACCATCTTGAGTAAATGTACTTTCACTATTGGAATTATAAGATATTCCTATAATTCCAATTAAAATAATTATCCCTACACATAATACAGCCATTCTTTTTTTCATATTATACTAAATCCTCTCCTATTCCTTTAATCATTTCTATTAATCTTGTTTTTAGATAATATTCTTCGTATAAATTATTTTCGTATTCTTCTTTATTTAATATAGCTAAATTATCTAATACCAATTTATTGACATTTTTTAAATTCAAATAGCCAAATGTATCAACTATTTTCTTATCTATACCCCAAAATTTAATTTTATCTCTTACTTTAATTACTATTAGATAATTTGGATATAACGCTTTTATAACTTCCACTCTTTCCTTCATTATAACGATTCCTTTCCTTTTAAATATTATTTATATATGACAGTTCTAGAAAAAGTCCGTAGACTTTTTCATCTGCCATTTTTCTTCGAGGTTTGCCTCAGGATAATTCATGTCCTTAATGCTTATTCTTAAATAGCCTTAACCAGTTAAGCATCAAACATTTAGGGCTCTAGCGGCATACCCGTTGTTCGCGCCCGAGTTGTTCAAGTTGCCGTGTTGAACACAAGCAAACACGTTGTTACTGTTCGACGAATTCGGATTACTAAAGAATTACCCTTACCAATATAATTCAAATATATTTTTTACTTCTTTTTTACTAGCATATGGATAACTATGCTTATAGTTTTCTATACTACTAAATACTTGAGAAAATTCTATATAATTGTTTTTATACAAGTATTTAGTCCTTTTAATTCCCTTTTTAATATTCTTCTTACTATTTTTACTCAATTTTATTATTGTTTTATTATTTATAACTTTAAAATTATATCCTAGAAATGGTATACCATTTTTAGATGATGATATATAAGTTTTATTTTTATTTACTGATAATTTATATTCATTACATAATTTATCAATAATGACATTTAAACAATATTTTAAATACTCTTTATCTTGATGAATGATAATGTAGTCATCCATATAGTTGACAAACTTCAAATGTAAATTGTGGATCATAAAGTGTTGTAATTTTGCTAAGTAAAATATAGCTAAAAATTGTGATGATTGGTTACCAATTGGAAGGCCTTTATCATACTCATACTTAGGCAAATTAATATTAAGTTTTCTTTCAAAATTACTTATTATTACATTTATATACTTTTTATTTGTACTATCAAGTATTACTTTAACTAGATTATATTCTTCACTTGTTAAATCTTCTTTAATAAGATTTAACAAGATATTATGATCTATGCTATAAAAGAATTTAGAAATATCTAGTTTTAAAAAGTAAAATTCTTTATACTTTTTAAAACTTTCAATATCCCTCTTAAATAATTTTATTGCATAATCAATTCCCATATTTTTTCTAGTTGCACAATTTCTATTATTTAAATATTTACTTAATTTAGGTATAAGTATAAATCTTGATACATAATGATTTATCACTTTATCATAAATAGATTGAGACATCACCACCCTTAATTTTGGTTTATATATTAGAAATATATTATATCTTCCTCCATCATATAAATTATTTTCTAATACTCTTTTTATATCTAAAAGATATTCTATCTTTTGCGTTTCAAACTTGAATATCTTTTTCTTGTTTTTTACATTTTTTCTAATTTCTTGTTCATATACTGCTTTTAAATCACTTAAACACACTTTCATCTTTATTATTTAACCATCCTGATATCATTTTATTTACCTCAATTAATTTAGTAGTTATATTATATAGATTTTTCTCATTGATATACTTCATATCATATAATCTATCTAACAAAAAATCTAAGTAAGCAATACTTCCTTTAATATTACTTTTATAAAATAACAAATTAAAATTATCACTTTCATAATTACATTTTAGAATTAATTCTAAAATGTAATTTGATACTGTTCTTATTTTATCTTTATAAAAATAATCTTTACGAGGTATATTTTCTATTAAACTATCCAAACTTTTAATAAACTCTTTATATTTGTGTAACAATTTAAATTCATTATTTATAATCTTAAACATTCTTCAATACTTTCTATTACTCTTTCTAAAGTTTCTTTATTGGAAGTTTTAATAGTTTTCATTAAAATATCCAATCTATTTTTTAATAATGCTGTTTTTCTTGCAAGTATCGATATTCTTGTATAATCGTTTAGATTTTTAAATTGTTTTGTTTGAATTATTTTATCAAGATATTTTACTTGATAAGAAATTTTTAATTCTTCTAATTTATTTAATACTTTTTCTAAAGAGTTATTGGGGAACCCGCATCTTAATCCCGAAATAATTTTATAATCAAATATATAGTTAAATATTAAAGCATCTGTGTCATATACATAACAGAATTTTCCATTTTGTTTTACAATTAAAACATAGTCTTTTTAATTGACAGTTTTGTTGTCAATCCTTTTTACATTAGTCTCCCCCCCCCGACTTTACGTCAAGTTTACATTTATTAAATATCATAATTATATTTCCTTTCTTTATGTTGGTAACTCGCACCTCCGCGCTGGAGTCCGCCAGCACGGAGGGTAAAGTTACTCACATCCCTATAATATATGGATCGCTTTGTGTTCCTGTTCCATCGATTACATACACAGAAGAGTCTAGATATAAGACTGGTCTAGCGGCATACCCGTTGTCCGCGCTGCTGATGCTCAAGTTGCCGCTGCAGCTCAAGTAGACCGCAACGTAACTATACGACGAATTCGGAGTTATCGTCCATTCATATCCTTGGCCATATAACCAACTTTGTCCGGCGCATGTTGCATTATTATATGAACCTAAATTTGTCGTTCTGGCACAAGAACTAGAAAGCACACTATATCCATAATCACTTGGATACATTAATCCTATATATCCGGTTGTACTTGTTGGTCTTCCACTATATACTGTTGTTCCTCTTTCATATCCATAAAAGGCTTCGGCTGTTGCGCTTGTGCTTGAATATCCGCCGAGATACCATGTCACATTTTCTATCATGCTGCGATATGTGTTATTTATTCCTATTTCTGTATAATCACAATTAGCAGAAACTGTTGTTGAATATCCATAACAATATTCTCCTCCGGTGCCATTTTCGGCATTGTAGTATGCTCCATTTAACAAATTCATCAAACTTGCTACGGTCCAATCATTTGTATTTGATTTATGCCAAGCGAGTCCTCCGATAGAATCATTTCTGATTATTTTGACTAGATTTTGCCCTGATACTCCATGGGAATTTTCATCAAATACGCCAATTATTCTCCACAACTCATTATTAAACCATACATAATTATTTGGATTCTTTCCTTCATATCTATATCCATTTTCATTCACCACTTGCCCTGTGCCTTGGGTTGTGCCCGATAAGCCTATAATGTAATTGTTTAAATAATTCTTGCTACTTGGAGCTTGATATGTTAATGTACAACTTGTATACTGATTATTAATCTGTGATATTTGTACTCTATTATATTTTTGATTATAACTTGATGTTGCTCCATTACAGCTTAGTGTTGCTGGTGTACTTGGGTTATAAGCGTTATCAGTATTGTTAGTTGCAAGTGTTACATCTGGTGGTACTATATCAAAGTATAGGTAGCATTTATCCGAAATATTTGCCTTTAGAGATACTGACCTAGTTTCTTCATTCCAGATAAGGGTACTACCATTTTCACAACTAGATAATGTTTCGTTATACATATAACCGGAGCCCGGCCATGAAGTGTCATTTGATACTTGATATTCACCAGATCCTGCTGATGTTTCAAGCATCAGTGAAAATGTCCTATCATTTATATATTCTTTACTTTTACTACTGGCTATTATTACTCCATCAGTATTTATATAGTTATATATTATAAAAGATAATATAAATATACCTACTATAGATAATGTAATTACTACTTTTTTCTTTCTCATAATATGCTCCTTTTATTTGTAGTATATAATAAAAATTGTGAGAAACCTGTCAAATACTGTCTACTACTATAATAATTATAGACAAATTCTATCTAAAAATCAATAGACAATATTTGTCTACGATATAATTTTAATTAGATGAAGCAATGAATAGATTAAGAGAACTTAGAGAAGACAGAGATTTAATACAAAAAGAAATAGCAAAAGAACTAGGAATATCCCAAAGAAATTATAGTTATTATGAAACTAATCAAACTATACTTACAGAAGATATGTTAACAAAATTAGCTAATTTTTATGGAACTAGTATCGATTATATACTTTATAGAACCGATGTTAGAAAGCCTTATCCTAAATCAGTTGTTGATAAAGAAGAAATTGGTGTATAAATAAAATTTAAAGTTTTATGTGAAACTTTATTTTTTTTTGCTAAAATTACATTAATTCGACAAAGTTTTCGATTTGTTTATGTTAGAGTATATTTTCAAACGGAGGTTTTGGACAATGAATTATTATAAAGAAGTTGAAAATTTAATTAGACATAATGAAATTAATAAAGGAGTACGTACTTTACAAGATAATAGTGAAACACTATATACATATTGGAACATTGGTAGACTTATTGTTGAAGCACAAGGTGGTGCTAAAAGAGCTAAGTATGGGGATGGATTAATAAAGGATTGGGGGATTAAGTTAAGCGAGAAATATGGCAAAAGTTATGGTTTTAGAACTCTTAATAGAGCAAGGAATTTTTATTTGCAGTTTTCAAAAGTGTCAACAGTGTTGACACAATTGAGTTGGTCTCACTATGTATACTTACTACCAATAAAAAATATTAATGAACGAAATTATTATATTAATCAAGTAATATTAAATAATTTATCTGTTCGTGACTTAAAACGTGAAATAAAAAATAAATCATTTGATAGATTATCATATGCCAATAAAGAGCATATTGAAATAATTAGTGATACTAATACTACTTTATCAATTGAAGATATGATAAAAGATCCAATTATTTTAAAAGTTAATAACAATATTGATGATATTAGTGAAGCTACAATCCATAAATATATTATTTCGTTACTAGAAAATAAATTTTTAGAACTGGGGACTGGTTTTGCTTTTTAATATAAAACTAAATGCTTATGTTGTTGTTGAAGTTAAAACTCGTGAACTCAAACCTCAGGACATTGGTCAATTAGATTTCTATGTTAATTATATTGAAAGCAATTTAAAAGAAGAAAATAACAATAAAACGATTGGAATATTAATAGCAAAGAGAAATAATCAATTCGTTATTGGATATTTACGTAACAACTTATATGTTGACTTAAATTAGAAGAGTGCGACCTTTTATAATACTTTTCAAATTTGTGGCTCAGTGAGCCCCAAATTAACTTGGACACATTATCGCTACATTTTGAATAATTTATCAATAAGAAAAAGAATTAAAGCATTATGTAGGGCTTTAATTCTTTTTCTTTTACTTCATATATAGCTATATATGAGTCTTGATAGGTAAATATTACTTTATCTTGAATATTAAATGTATTAGGTATTACTCCCCCATTGGATACTTTTTTTATTAAAGTATCTGGTAGGGAAATTATAGGATATTCTAGGAAGTCTTGAAGGTCTAATAATTTATAATTATTATTTTTAATATCATTTAGAGTATAAGAATCTTTTATATCAAATTTACCTTGTTTAGTACGGATTAAACTACTCATAGTACCAATAGTATGGAGTTTAGTACATATATCTTGAATTAGAGAACGGATGTAAGTACCTTTGGATACTTGGGCTTTAAAAGTAATTAGATTATCTTTAAAAGAAATTAATTCTAAGTGATATATGTTAACTTTTCTTTTAGGAAGAGAAACATCTATGTTTTCTCTGGCATATTCGTATAGTTTTTTTCCTTGGATTTTTACTGCTGAGTAAATTGGGACTTCTTGGTCGTAAGTTTTGGGAAATTTTGATAGCACTTCTTCTACTTCCGATAAAGTTACTGCAGGATTATTTTCTGCTAGAATATGGCCAGTAATATCACCAGTGTCAGTTTTTACTCCTAGTTTAATGGTTGCGATATATTCTTTATCATATGAGGTAATTAAATCTACTAGTTTTGTATACTTACCAATAAGACAAACGAGGACACCAGTGGCGATTGGGTCAAGAGTGCCAGTATGCCCTATTTTTTTAGTAGAAAAGATGTGGTTAAGTTCATTAACCACATCCCTACTAGTTTTGCCTGCTTCTTTGTTGACGACTACGAGTCCATTCATTTGACTTTCTTCTTTCAGGCATTAAAGTTTTATAGAAGACAAAAGTTCTATATACAGAAGTGATTTTTTCAGATTCAATTATTCTACCAAAGCCATCTTCGATAACTGTTGAAATAGATAATGAATCATTTTTAGGAATCTCATAATAAAGTTCCGGACAATCTAAATTTAAAGCATATTCAGATATAGTAGCAACTAGCGAATTAATAATTTTTCTCTTTTCTTCATCATCTTGATATTCTAAGAATAGTACTTCAGCAATATGAATTTCTTTGCCTTCGTTAACTCTAATTCTAGCAATAGCAGATATACGGCCATCATCTTCTTTATATAAAACAAATTCTATATTATCATTACGAGCCACCGATTCTAAAGTTCCAATCGATGAAGTTAAAATCGGATCTGCTAAATCTTTTTCAGTAAGTTTACTTCTATCAGTAGAAAATGTCTTGCGACCACGAAGGATAGGATTACTAGCTCCATACATATCTCTAAATAAATTATAGTATTCTTCTAAAACTACCCTTTCATATTCTTTTGGTAATTTTTCCCTTTCAATATCAATCATTGTTTTTTTCTCCTTTTGTTAACTTATAATGAATTAATTATATCATCTATTTTTTTACCATATTCTATAGATTCATCGTAGATAAATTTTATTTCAGGAGTATGACGAATGTTTACTCGTTTGCTGACTTCCCCACGAATGTATGGGGATGCTTCATTTAATTCTTTTTCTAATGTTTTTTTATCTAAATTAGATAAAGAAGTAAAATAAACTTTACAAAAACTTAAATCGTTAGTAACATGACACCCAGTAACAGTTACTGTTTTAAGCAAAGAGTCACTGGCTTCATTAGCAAGGATATCACTAATGTTACGAGATATATCACTAGCAATACGTTCTATTTTGTGACTAGGCATTATGAGGTACCTCCACCATTTCGTAGCATTCGATAATATCTCCTTCTTTAAAATCATTGAATTTATCTAAAGTTATACCACATTCATAGCCTTTTTTTACTTCTTTGACAGTATCTTTTTCTCTTTGTAAAGAAGCAATTTTATCATCAGAGGCAATAACTATGCCATCTCTAATAACTCTCGCTAGAGCACCATTTTTAACAATACCATCCGTAATGTAAGAACCGGCGATATTACCAATTTTAGAGAATTTAAATATACGACGAATTTCTGCATTACCTAATAGTTTTTCTTCATAGACAGGATCTAACATACCGTTGATTGCCGCCTCGATATCTTCAATTAGTTTATAAATAATAGTATAAAGACGAATTTCGATATTTTTATCTTTTGCTAATTCTTTAGTATTAGTACCAGCAACAACGTTAAAGCCGATAATTATCGCATTGGAAGCAGTAGCTAAGACAACATCTGATTCCGTTATAGCTCCAATACCACTTCTAATTACTTTAACCTTAACATCCTTAGTAGTTACTTTTTCTAAAGCATTTTTTACTGCTTCTTCACTACCACGAACATCAGCTTTTAAAATGATACTTATTTCTTTATTACCAGCATCGACTGATGCAAATAAATCATCTAAAGATACCCGTTTTTGTGTACCTTCATTTTGTTTTAAAAGATTTTTTCTTTTTTCAGCTACTTCTTTAGCTTCAGTTTCAGTTTCAAAAGCCATGAATTTGTCGCCGGCGGAAGGATTTTCCGTTAAACCAGTAATTTCTACTGGCATCGATGGGCCCGCTTCAACAATAGATTCACCACGGTCATTTTTCATAGTCCGGACTTTAGCATAGCTAGAACCAACGACGATAGGATCGCCGATACGAAGAGTACCATTTTGAATTAAGAAGGAAGCAACTCCTCCAACGTTTTTATCTAAACGTGATTCGATTACAGCGCCGACAGCATAACGATTAGGGTTAGCTTTAAGTTCATTTACTTCCGCAATAGTAAGAATAGTTTCAAGTAATAAATCTATTCCTTCACCAGTAACGGCAGAAATATTGATAAATGGAACATCGCCACCCCAAGCTTCAGGAGTAATACCAGCTTCATTCATTTCGGTTAGGACACGATCAATATTAGCATCTGGTTTATCAATTTTATTAACCGCTACAATGATTGGCACATTAGCACTTTTAGCATGGTCAATTGCTTCTTTAGTTTGGGGCTTAACACCATCATCAGCAGCTACAATGATGATAACAATGTCAGTTACACTGGCACCCCGAGCCCGCATTTCTGTAAATGCAGCATGCCCTGGAGTGTCGATGAATGTTATTAATTCATCATTGTATTTAGTTTGATAAGCCCCAATATGTTGGGTGATGCCACCGAATTCTTTATCAACAACATGAGTGTGTCTGATATAATCTAGTAAAGTAGTTTTACCATGATCGACATGACCCATAATAGTTACAATCGGTGGTCTTTTAACAAGGTCTTCAGGTTTATCGATAATTTCATATTCTTCAAAATTAGCAACATCTTGAGTTTCCTCTCTTTTTAATGTTTTACCATAATCAAGGGCAACTATTTCGGCATTTTCAAAATCAATCGATTGATTAATATTGAGCATCAATCCTAACTGCATTAACTTTTTGATGATATCAGTACCACTAACATTTAGGGCAGTAGCTAAGTCACTTACAGTCATACCATTTTTATAGATAACGATGGATTCATCAGCAACATTACCCATAAGTTTATTTTTATGCTTATACATTTCTTTTTTTAGTATATTAAACTCATTTTTATTACTACTAGAATCTTTTTTCTTTAACTTTTGTTTACTAACACTTTCTTTTCTAGCTTTATCAAATGTACTAGATGTCAGTATTTCATCGACTTTATCATCGATTTCTTCATCTTCTTCAAAAGTCAAACCTTCATCGGTACTAATTAGATTGATTGTATTATCTAACATGATAATATCATCATCAGTAAGTTCATCAGTGGCATTTTTGACATTGATTCCCAGTTCTCCACACCTTTTTAAAATTTCTGCAACTGATAAATTTACATCTTTAGCATAATCTTTAACGGTCATGTTATCACTTTCCTTTCTTGACTATATTTATTTTAACATATTTTCTAACTCTTCAAAAACACTATCAGGTACTTCTACTTCTAAAACACGATTTAAAGCTTTACTTTTTTGAGCTTTTTTGATTACTTCCAAATCTCTTTTTAAGTAAGCTCCACGTCCATTACTTTTGCCAGTTTCATCTATTATTATATTACCTTCGGGAGTTCTTAGCACTCGAATCAATTCTTTTTTAGGTAATTTTTCATGTGTAATGATACAACTGCGCATTGGAATTTTTCTTTGTTTCATTAACTATTACCAGCAGCATTTATTTCTTCCATGGTCTTAATTTCTAATTTGTATTTAGTAAGACGGCTGGCAAGTTTAATGTTGCTTCCTTTCTTACCGATAGCAAGAGATAGATTATCAGCATTGACAACTACTAAAGCTTCTTTTTTTTCTTCATCAGTGATGCTTACAATAACATCTTTAGCAGGTGTCATAGCACTTTTGATAAATTCAACAGGATCTTCACTATAAGGAACGATATCAATTCTTTCGCCATTAAGTTCTTTTAAAATACCTGCAATTCTAGAACCACGTTCCCCGATGCAAGCACCGATTGGATCAATTTTATCATTAGTTGAGTAAACAGCTACTTTACTACGAATGCCCGGTTCTCTTACAACCATTTGTAAAACAATTGTGCCACTTGCGACTTCGGGTATTTCATGCTCAAATAATCTTTTAACAAAGCCATAATTTCTACGAGATAGTTTGATAACTGGTCCCTTAGGGCCGTTTTCTACTTTAGTTACATAGACTTTGATATTAGAACCCATAACAATTTTTTCCCCAGGAATAATATCTTTTTTAGGAAGTATTCCCCTAGTTCGGCCTAAATCGATATAGTAGTTATTTTGATCTTCCAAAGCTACCATTCCAAGCATTAGTTCATCTTGCTTGTCAGCGAATTCTTCAATGATGCTAGCTTTTTCAGCTTCTCTTATTTTTTGCATAACTACTTGTTTAGCTGTTCCAGCAGCAACACGGCCAAAGTCAGCTGGGGTTACTTCTTGTTCGATTGTTTCTCCTACTTTGATATTTGGAACTATCTTTTGAGCATCTTCTAAAAGAATTTGGGCATCACGGTTGATTTTAGGTTCAATTTTCTTAATATTTCCTTCTTCATCAACTTCTTCGCTACCTTCATCATAAGCATCAACAACAACTAAATAAGAATAAACCTTTATTTCACCGGTTTCCCGGTTGATATCAACTCTAACGTTGGTCTTGGAATTGAAATTTTTCTTATAGGCTGTTTGTAGTGCTAGTTGTAATGCTTCAAAAACAACATCTGGACTAATGTTTTTTTCCGCTACTAGATTATCTAGTGCCTTAATTAATTCTTTACTATTCATTTTTTAACCTCTTTCTTTACTTACGACATCCATTATAAAACTATCATCAGTTATGTCGGCCTTATCGACAACTTTATCCACAATGCCTGTCGCATGGACAATCATTTCCAAATCAATTCCGCCGATCTTGTCAAGAGTAATTGTCAAAAAATTATAATTACCCTTTTTTTCAAAAGTAATATCATCAACAATTATTTCTTCTTCATCCAGTACCTTTTGTAAATCAATTTTCAATTTTGCTAATTTTTCTTGCATAACGCCTCCATAACTAATAATAAAAGTGGGATTTTCTGCCCACTTAAAATTGCAATTACATTATAACACATATTTTGAGGAAATAAAAGGAAAAGTTTTAACAAGTGATTCCCCTTACTGCAGTCCGTTAGCCAAGATTTAACACAAATGGATCTGAACTTGTTCCTGTTCCGGAAGAAATTTCCACTGTGGATGCTAGACTAAAGGACGGGCGAACAGCAAACGCACCGTCGACACGGCCGCTAATCACGCCACCGCCGTCGCCGGAATACACGCAGAACGCAGAAAAGGTACCGTCCGGCGAACGGGAAATTAACCATTCATCTGAGCCTAAATATAACCAATTGTCTGTTCCATAATTTTCTTCATATAATGCTGTTGTCCATTTTTCTGGACTTGCTCCATATCCATAATCTGATACATACATTAATCCTATTTTCATTGTTTCTTCATATCCACTTTGTCCTGTTCCTACTTCTACATCATAATATTTTTTTACTGTATTGGTAGTACTGTAATCCATTCCTCCAACTTGCCAAGTTGACTCTGCTATTAGATTTTGCCACTCGCTTGATAGTGTATTATAGTATGTTGTGTTTAATGTTGTATAGATGTCTGGTTTTGTTGTTTCATTCCAAGTATTACCTTGAGTATTCCAATCTTGTTCCCAAGCATAATCTCCATAACTTGTTGCTTTGATTAGTTTGACTTGATTATTAAATACTCCTATTATTCTATATTGGTTATCTGCATTTTGACAATCTGCTTCTGTGGCTCCAAAGCATACATAGTTATTGGGGTTTGCTCCACTATATCTGTATGAATTATCTTGAGCTCCGTTTGTTAAATCGGCATCATGATAGTAAAGTCCATTTTCTCCATCCGTTCCTGTATAAACTTGTGTTGTTATATATTCTGCAAAGTTTCCTAATGTTGTTACTTCTTCATATGGTTCTTCTTGGATTATCAATGTTGCTTCAAATGTTTTATTTGTATTTCCTTCTTGGTCACTATCTAGATTAACAAATGTTACTGTTACATTCCATTCTTGCGTTGCTGGTGTATCAGTTGCACTTATTTCATAATTATCTGCTATTGTTATTAACCCATTTGCTGTTGTTATATCAAATCCTGATACTTCTCCTACTGATGTGTATTCATAACTTCCAAGTGTTTGTAATTCTGTTCCATCGGGATCTTCTATTGTTAATATTAATTCTGCTGTTTCTTCTACTGTTGTATAAGTAAAATCATTACTTGTTATATTTAAATACAAATAATAGTTTCTAGTTGCTGTATTTGTCGCATTATTGGCTGTTAATGTCGCACTAGCTGTCGTACTGCCCGCTTGATTACCTGCGTCTTGCGCAAAGTTTTGTTGATTAGCAGTAATGCTTATGGCATTACCTACACTAAATGACAAACTATCAGTAGTATTAGTTTGGACATTGACTTTGGTATTAGCACTAGCTCCTCCTTGCGCTGTAAAGAAGGCATATGTTGCTCCCACCACAACTATGATTAATAATACGACTGCTATCGTTGAAAATATTAGCACTTTCTTTTCATTTGTCTTATTCATATAAAATCAACGCTCCTTTTATAATAATGTATCATGTTTCTTACTATTATTATGATAACACAAATGGCTCTGTTAAACTATATTGAATTTTTGCGGGATGTAAATTAAATGACAAGTATTATTTTATTAGACCATTTTGAATATATTTGTTTTCATTGATTACAACAAAGGCATCAGGATCGTTTCGGCGAATTATTTTAGTTAGTTTTTTTAGTTTGCTTTTGTTAAGATGAATTATTAGCATGTCTTTTTTAGATTTTTCGTGAGTATTTTTTAAATCTATGACAGAAGCTCCAAAGCCAGCGGCACGTATTTCGTCTAGCATGTGAGGTTCTTTACTTTGCTTAGTTATTACTTGGACGCCGATTAAGCCTTCGACGAAATGGGTGGAAATAAAAGTACCGATGTAAGTACCAGCAGCATAACCTCCGGCATAAAAGATAGGAATTAATATAGAAGCTATTTCGGTATTTAAAGCTTCTCTAGCGGCATAAAACCAAACTAAGACCTCAAAAAAAGCAACAATCGCCGGAGTTAAGTTTTTGCCTTTTACAACCAAAACGGTTCTAATAGTTCCTAAACTAACATCGACAATTCTTGCTAAGAATATTTTTAGACAAATAAACAACATTTAACATCACACCTTTATCTTGCTACATTAACTAGTATGGTTAATATAATCAAAAATAAAAGTACAATTACAATTATTACAAGACCTAAGATTTTATTTTCTTTAGACTCACGATATTCGATTTTATTTTCGTGGCCATATTTTTCACTTAATAATTCAAGGCGATTTTCATGATTATCATTCATTTTCTTTTGAAAATCGATTTGTTCTTGGTCCATGAGTGTTCCACAGAATTTACACGTTACTCCCCGACTGGGAAGCGGACGGCCACATCTTTTACAGTTCATAGCCCCTCCTTACAATGATTGGCCAACGTAGGTAATCTTAGCATAACCATTACCAGCATGACCAGTTTCACTTTGACCACTTGGAGATTCAAAAGCGGTATTACCAGCGTGAGTGCTAGCATTTTGTAAATAGTAGTTACTATTTAAAAGACAACCTTCCGGATAATTAGCTGCGGTTGATTCGGTATAAATGTAGCCTGATCCACCGCCACCGCCGGTATATCTAGTATTAGAACTACCATTATAGTGACCTGAACCACCGCCGCCATACCAGCCACCACCGCCGGCACCATTAGAGTAGATCGTTGTACTTTGATATCTATTACCAGTGTTTCCACCCACTCCAAATGAACCAGCTTGACCATAATATTTGGTTACTTCGGCAGTACCGCCAGCTCCACCAGCAGTTTGTGTTCCACCTTTTCCATTATAATAAGCATATGATGAACTGTGATAGCCGCCGTCGACTCCAGATGTTCCACCACCAGCTCCACCGACAGCTTTTATTGATGAAGATTTGTAAAATGATCCACCGCCCCCACCAGCAACAATTACACGAGCAAGTAAATCATCTTGATTAATACGGATATCAGTTCCGCCACCGCCACCGCCACCGCGATAACCGGCATTTCCACCACCATTAGTACCGCCACCAGATACAGCAGTTGTACTATTAGTCGTTCCATAACTTCCTTGTCCACCAGTATGAACATATAAAGTATCTCCAGCATTTAAGTAAACATAGCCTTCGGAATAACCTCCTAGACCACCAGGGGCATATGTGGCATTATATGTCCCTCCTTGAGCTCCCCATACTTGTAAATAATAATAACCACTTTTTTCAATTGTAACAGTTTGAACTGCATTGCTATAATCATATATACCATTTAAAATATATTCATTGGTTTCAAGGATAGCAGATGCTTTGCCACTGGCATCGGTTGTATAAGCCATGAATTTAGTAGTACCATTACCAATATTACTATAAGAATATGTATTAGTCGTAGCTGAATCCCAAGATTCTCCGCCATTACTGCTATAGTAATACGTTGTTGGAGAAGTACCTATGTCACTATTTGAAAGCGTAATATTAGCAGTTGTTCCGTTCATTTCGACATTCATACTTTCAATAATTGGTCCACTAGCAACATCTAAGTAAGCAACACAACTTGTTTTGCTAGTAGCAGCAATGACGACTTTTTGATTTTGTATCGATAGAGTTGATGTCCCTGTACAAGCAGATTTACTTCCTAATTCGTAATAGTTGTTCGTCGGAATAGAATCAGATTCATAATAAGTTCCCGAGCCAGCTTTAGCTTGAATATATAGTTTAACTTGAATGTCAACATCGATAGCATCCATATAAGCGGTACATACATCTTTACCATTTGCTTCGATAGTAAACATGTTTTCTTCAGCATTATAACTTAGATCTGAACCATTTTCACAACTACTCTTATCGACATTTAAAACATAGCCGATGCTTGGGAGAGCGGTTGTTTCAAGTTTGGTATAATCATTTTCAATGCCATAACCATCAGAATCGATATTTTGAGCATAGACATTGAGCGTCAAATCGAGGTTAGCTGTCGAATCAAAATAAAGATAGCAAACATCATGACTAGTTGCAGTAATGCTCGCTTGGTAATTGTTAGCATCATAAGAGATACTTGAACCATTAGTACAATAACTTTTGGCTTCGTTATAGGCATAACCAGCTTGAGGTATATAAGGGTATAATGCATATGAACCCAAGCCATTACCATTAGTATCTCGTTCTTCGGCCATAATACGGACTTCTAAATCAGCAATTTTACCAGTAGAACCACCAATTATTGGGGTAATATCACTTACTTGATAATAAGCATATGTAATAAATATTCCAATACATGCAAAAAGAAATACAACTAAAATGCTAATTAGTAGTATTTTATGTTTTTGTAAGGTATCAGTTATATCTTTATTAAATATATTCTTTAATTTAGATAATCTATTCATATGCCTCTTACCTATCCTATTAACATTTTAATGTATTCTAACTACAAAGTCAATTTGTTTTTACAAAATAAAAAGTCAAATTTCGACATTTGACTTTTTAAGACATTATTTTTCAGCCTTAATTTCTTTCTTAGGACCCTTTTTACTAAAACCATAGTGGTCCCGAATTTTTTCAGCAATTTCATCACGAATAGTAGGATTTTCTTTCAAGTATGCTTTAACATTTTCTTTACCTTGGCCAATTTTTTCACCATTATAAGAATACCAAGCACCTGATTTATCAATTATAGCTAAGTCACTCGCAATATCAATTATTTCTCCTTCTTTGGAAATTCCTTCACCATACATGATATCGACAGTTGCGGTTTTAAATGGCGGAGCTACTTTATTTTTAACTACTTTAATGTTAGTTTTATTACCAATTATTTGATCTCCCGACTTTATTTGTTCACCGCGTCTCACATCAAGGCGAATTGTCGAATAGAATTTTAAAGCTCTACCCCCTGGAGTAGTTTCTGGATTACCAAACATAACACCAACTTTTTCCCGAAGTTGATTAATAAATATCGCCGTAGTTTTGGTTTTGTTCATCGTTCCAGATAACTTTCGCAAGGCTTGAGACATAAGACGAGCTTGTAAACCGACATGAGAGTCTCCCATTTCGCCGTCGATTTCGGCTTGTGGCACTAAAGCGGCAACAGAGTCGATAACAATTATATTGACCGCTTCACTTTTAACAAGGGCATCACAAATTTCCAAAGCTTGTTCCCCAGTATCGGGTTGACTTAGTAAAAGTTCATTTATGTCTACGCCTAAATTTTTAGCATAAACAGGATCTAAAGCATGTTCGGCATCGATAAATGCTGCTCTTCCTCCAGCTTTTTGAACTTCAGCAATGGCTTGCAAAGCAACCGTCGTTTTACCACTCGATTCTGGACCATAAATTTCAATAATTCGGCCCTTAGGATAACCACCGACACCCAAAGCAACATCGATAGCAATTGAACCGCTAGATACCACATCAACTTCCATGTGTTCATTATCCCCTAATTTCATTATAGCTCCAGCCCCAAATTGTTTTTCAATATCAGCTAGGACTTGCTCTAATGCTTTGTCTTTATTCTTTTCATCTTTAGTTGATTTCATGTTTCCTCCTAATAGTTTACCCTGATACAAGATAATTTTAATATAGTTTCTATTAAAAGTCAACAATTTTTAGCAAACATTTGTTTTGCATTAATCTTTAGGTTTAAATACTAAAGCTATTATGAAAGCAAAAACGATAGCGCTAGTAATTGCAGCGGAAGATTTAGTAAGCATATTGGTAAATATTCCCAAGAATCCTTCTTCTTGATAACCTTGCAAAGCAGCAGAATATAACATATGGCCAAAATTAGAAATTAAAGTTGTAGCACCAGCACCAAATTTAGCTATTAAATTATCATAAACTCCAAGAAAAGAGAGAAATACCCCTAAAGCAGTATAGATACTGGTGATGTGACCAGGAGTAAGTTTTGTGTTATCTAAAATAATTTGGGCAATAGCACAAGCAAAACCAGCAAATAAAAATGCATATAAAAAATTCATTTAACTAACCTCCAAACTTAAAGCATGCGCAATCGCTGGAATTGGCATTTTTTGATTAACTAAAGCAACAGAATGTAGTGCCCCAGTAGCAATAATTAAAATCTTTTTATATTTTTTAGATTCTAAGATTTTGTTAAACAAAACTAGAGGCAAACAAGCAGGTCCACTACCACCAGCATAAGTTTCTTGACTATCTAAAAATAATTCACAGCCAGCATCTAAATATTTTTTCATTTTAATATTATGATTTTTAGCGAGATATTCTTCCAATATTTTAGCTCCGACGCAACCTAAATCCCCAGTTAAGACAAGATCATAATAATCGATGCTACGATTTAACTCTTTTAAATGACAAGCTAAAGTGGAAGCGGCAGCAGGTGCCATTACTGCTCCCATGTTATTGGCATCACTTATGCCCATGTCGACGGGCGTTCCAATCGTCGAGGATTCTATTTTAATTTTACTTGGTTTCCTACTAATTAAAGTTGAAATGGCTCCTGTGGTAGTAAATGTCGCAGTGTGAGGCCTAGGTGCACCATATTCGATAGGATATCGAAATTGCTTTTCGGCAGTCAAGTTATGACTACTAGTGACACTAATTATTTTCTTGTAATCGGCAAAACCGACGAAGTTACTCGCAACTATGAGACTTTCAACAAAAGTAGCACAAGCGGAATAAATACCTAAAAAAGGAAAATTATAATTTTTAGCACTATAGCTAGTTATAGCTATTTGGTTAGTTAAGTCACCCCCTACTAATAAGGAAATATCGGAATTGTTAAGACAATTTCTTTTTAGAATATTATCGATGACAACACTTTGCATTTTTATTTCAGCTTGTTCAAATGTTTTTTGGCCAAAATAATAATCATCCATTGTCAAGTTAAAATGTTTCAAATGACTTTCTTTTTCTAAAGGTCCAACCAAGGTAAAATAATCATTTAAATAGACATTAGTATATTTGGTACTAGCCATGCAACATCACCCACACTACTACTAAAATGAAAGCAGAGATTACCCCATAGAGAATGACAGAACCTGCTAGTTTAAAAAAGTTAGAACCTAAGCCAGTTATTAAGCCATCTTTTTTATAATCGAGAGCACTACTGGTAACACTATGGGCAAAGCCAGTTGTTGGGATTATCAGACCACACTTGCATTTGTTGACCCAGTTATCGAAAAATCCTAGAGCGGTCAATAAACTAGCAGACGCAATAATTATCAAGCATGTCCAAATGCCAGCGACTGTTTGAGACATACCGAAAGATTCTGTTAATAAAAATATTAAAAACTCACCAATAAAGCCAATCGTACCTCCCACAAAAAAAGCTACTCCGATATTTCTAAGCCGAGGTTCTTTGGGAGTATGCTTTTGTACTAATTTTTTGTATTCTTCTTTATTCATATGATCACCTAATTTTAGTATGTTGGCAAATTAGGTTACATATACATAAAATCGCGCATTTTTGCTAAACTTTTTGCTTCATACCGCGATACCATCACTTGAGTTATGCCAAGTTTCTTGGCAGTTTCACTTTGCGTTAAATCTTCATAATAACGAGCATTGATGATATCTTGTTCTAACTTATTTAAGGTGCTAATTCCATCACTTAGAAGTAATTTATCATCTTCACTAATATTTTCTTCGTAAGCTAAAGTTTCATGTAAACTTCTTTCTTCATCGGATTCATTATCGATCGATAATACTTCTCTAGCACATAATAAAGCTTGTTCAATTTTTTCTTCAGGTATTTCTAAAAAACTAGCTAGTTCAATATTAGAAGGAGTTCGGAGTAGTTTTTGAGCAAGAATGTTGCGTCCATGTTCGATCATTTTTACTAACTTAATGATATCTTTACTCATCTTGATACTTTTGGAGTTAGCTACCATGTACATTTCACCATAAATATATTTATATGCATAAGTGCTAAATTTAGTAGTGCCATCGCTATGGTAATTTTGATAAGCTTTAATAACACCTAGGACACCTGCTTGATATAAATCGGCTTTTTCGATGCCATAAAACTTTTTGGATATTTCCCAGATGAGACCGACGCTATTATTTATAACTGTTTCTAAAACATTATCCATTAGGCCACCTCGAGTAATCTAAAGGCTGCAAGTTCATCACTTATTCTTGCTAACTTTACCTTTTTTATTTTTTCTTTGATTTTATCATTTATTTCACACATCCGAATTTTACCCTGATTATTTTTTATAATATATTTGGTATTTAAAATGGCATCGATACCTGATGAGTCAATGTCTTCTAGGAAGTAAAAATTATAAACGAGATATTTTATCTTATGTTTTTTTAAAACCGGATTTAAATAATTATTTATTTTGTAACTATTTTTATGGAGTAATTTTCCTTTTAATCTCACGAATAATATTCCTCGATTGAATTCTAAGTCCATTTTTAACATGTAATCACCTTACATACTAAATATAGAGGAATTTTTAAATGTTTTAAACAACTTCGACATAGTGTGTCAAAATATTCCAAAAGAAAAAGTGTCTACTTGACACTATTTACTGTAAAAGCGTATTATTTATTTGTTCTTGAGCGTTTAAAACTGATTCTTGGTACGGTTTCATAACATATAATTTTTGACTTTTATAACTATAAGTATAAGCAAAAGCGTTAGAGCCGTCGAGACTAATTGTATTGATATTCCAAGATGGCATTTCAGCGATTTGCTTTTTAATAAAACTAGTTATTTCACTATCGGTAATGTTAGTTACAAATTTGTCATCTAAGGCATTTAATAAATCACTATAATTAGTAATAATTGAAGAACTTAGAGCCTTGGTAATTAAAGCTGATAAAATTATCTCTTGATTTTGACCTCGAATGCGGTCTCCTTCAGCGAATGCTTGCCGTTCTCTAGCAAATGATAAAGCCTCTTTTCCATTTAATGTGTTGGTTCCCTTAGTATAATGATAACCATCTTGAGAAGTAAAATCATAATTAGATTCTATAGTTATACCACCGAGGGCATCGACAATATTGATTAGAGACGTAAAGTTTACTTTGACATAATAGTTTATTTTTGTATCGAGTAAATTTTCAATAGTACTTACCGATGTTTCGATTCCATAAATACCAGCATGAGTAAGTTTGTCATATTCATTAAATTTTGGAATTAATACATAATAGTCACGAGGTATACTAGTAAGTAAAATACTATGAGTACTGGGATTAACTGTAACTAAAATATTAACATCACTTCTTGAAACTTTAGTAATCGATCCATATGTATCTATACCTGATATTAATATATTAAATGAATCTTGGGTTACGTCAACTGATTCGCCGATTTTAGCAATTTCAATTTCAATATCTGTACTCCAGATAATGCGAATACTATCATAAAATTCTTTATTTTCTTCTTCGATAATACTAAGTTGAGCTGATTCTAAAATAATGGCTGATGTTTCATCAGACTCAAGCATTTCTGTTAAATCACCGATATCTTCTCCAACTAAAGAGGTAAAAGTAATTTCTTTTTTTATGTTAGCAACAGCATTTTGCAAGCCTTTATGAGTATCCAAATCTAAATGAGCAATAGAAAGGTCATTTAAATCTTCTAATTCATCATACTCACTACTATCTAAAACTATAACATTATAATTTTCGGTTTTATAACTATTAAAACCAAATTGTTTTAAAAAATCAAGAGTATTTAGTTCATAAGTTATCCCAAAAATCATCAGGATTAATAATATAATAGTTAAAAGAATACCTATTACATTACGGATACGTCCTTTTGATAATAAGAGCATTATTGCAAATAAATCTATAATAAAAACTAATATAACTAATACTATAAAGTATTCTAAAGGTAACACATTAATAAAATAAACTAACACTAAAACAAGCACACTTACAATTAATAAGAATAGGCTTAAGTATTTTCCAAAGCTCATCTTATTTTGTTTTTTCTTTTTATTCATTTTTTTTATTACTCCTTGTATGTTAATTTTAACAAATAAGAATTTATTTGTCTATTGTTCACAATTATTATCTATATTCTATTTTTATAACAAATATTATACACTTCATTCGAAAAATAAGCAATTATCTTGTATGGTTTCTTGTATGGTACAAAAAAACAAAGTTCCCAAATGGGAACTTCAAGATATTACTTTTCAATATCGTTAGTAAACTAATACTAGATTAATATCGAAAAAAGGAATCATGTACATGAGTAATATCTGTTGTACATATTCTTATTATTATCTATTCTTGGACTTTTATAGTACCAGTTTTTTCTAATTCGACTTCTTCCTTACGATAATTTAGGGCCATACCAATTGTAAATGCATAAGCTAGAAGATAGATCCAAATCATTAAAATAACTATATTTGCTAGACTTCCATAGAATGTCGTATAGTAAGCAATATTATTGATGTAATAAGAATAAATATAAGTAATAATTATCCAAGCAAAACTAGTAAATAATGCTCCGTAACCGACGCTTTTACTCTTAACCTTTTTATTAGGGGCAATTGTATATAATATTTTGATAAAGAAATACATAATTAACCAAGTAATAGGTCCTTGTAATATAGTTATTACCATGGTTACTTTTTCAGTAATCATGCTATTTACATCGACGAATTGAAATAACTCAACGATTTTATCACCGAAGACAGGAACTACTAACATGAATATAAATAGTAAAACTAAGAAAAAGGTCATTATAATTGCTTTTAATCTTCTTTTAAAGAATCCAGATTGTTCTTCCCCATAGATGATATTAGAAGTAATAATTATCGAAGCAGGGCCGTTGGATGCTGTAAAGTAACCTACCAAAACGACGATAAAAAATGTTAGACCTGAGAGATTTTCCGTATGAGGGATATTTAAAAGAAGGGTGGCAATATCTTTAGAAAAAGCATTGGATAAAAAGTCGAAAATGACATCAGTCGATAGATTTAAGGCTGTTGCTCCATAACTGATGAGAGTTATGGTAGGAACTATTGCTAAAACGAAGAAAAAGGCTAATTGCCCCGGCAAAATAGCCATATCTGGTCTTTTTAAGACCTTGATGAAATTATCAAAAAATTCTTTTAACTCATTTTTTAACTTCTTTTTCATTCTTCCCACTAGCCTTTTGTTTTTTCATATCTTCGACAGCTTCATTTAAGGCATCTTCAATGGTTTTGATATCATCTAAAATCATACTATAGCCAAATTCCGCACCATGGTCGTATGGCAATTTTTTGATTTCTTTGTTTAGTTTATGAATATAATTGCTAATTTGTTTTTGACTATATCCGACCAAATAGATGACAAATTCATTACCATCAGTTCGCATAATTTCACTATTGTCTAGTTGTGTTTTAACTAGAACGTTAGCAGCTGCTTTTATTTGTCTATCCCCTTCATTGTAGCCATATAAATCGTTGATTTCTTGAATCTTATTCAAATCGACGACAAGGATTGCTTGCGGATAGATAGTATTATTATTCCACGTTTCGATATTTTCATTTAAGAAATTACGATTTTTCAAAGAAGTAAGTTGATCGATAAATTTCATTTTATCTTCTCTTTTTATTTTACGAGCAATGGAAATTTTCTTACTTTTCTTGATAACTATCAAAGCAATGATAATGGCAATAATGATAATATAGATAATATACTCAGCAATTTTAGTTATTATGCCACCACTTTTAATAGTTTCATAATGGTTATCTAAACCTTCATAGATTATTTCTCCTTCATCTAAGAAACTAATATATTTGTTAAGTAATTTGTATAAAGCACTATCGATGCGAACTTTGAAAGTATACTCTTGATTAATGTAATCACTATATCTAGCAGTATAATTATCAAGTTTATTATCACTGTAATAATCAAAAGTATATTTATCTAAAACGATGTAAACATCTCTTTTATTTAGCTTAAATAAATCTTTAGTCGTTTCATAGGTTTCGATGTTAATACCAGGTATATTTTTAATATAGTCATAAATTTTACTATTTTCAAGAACGTAAACAGTTTTACCAATTAGAGAATTTGCTGATTTGATTACTTCGAAATTATCGTGATGAGCTGCAACAACATATTCGATATTTAAGCCATTAGTTTGATTAAAATTATCTGTAAAATTGTAATAGTTGAAATATAAATCGATATTGCCATTTTCAATAGCTTTTGTAAAACTATTATAATTACGATATCTTTCAAAATTAAATTCAATATTGGCAAAATCACTAAATTTACTCAAATAAACAGCAACTATACCACCATATTTTCCTCCAGTTATTACTTCAAATGGTGAAGCATTGACAAAACCATAGTTATAAGAGATACTTTGCATAGAATCTATTTCTGTATCACTTATATTTAAAGATGATGTAAAGGTATCAAATAAGGCAGTATTATAAGAATCAGAGAAATTTTCTTGCCAATTAGCATAGAATTTTCTTAAAACACTACTAAGAGTTGAATCTTCAGTTTGCAATGTATAATATATTTTTATGTCACTAAAGTGATAGACTATATTATAATTATTACTTAAAATTGTATCTAAATATTGTAGTAAAGGAACAGCAATAAAGTTTAAGTCTTCATCTAAAGCACCGAAAAGTTCTTCAGTGGATTCAAATTGAGTAAAGCTAACGTTAGTTACATTATTAACAAATTGTGAAACATAACTTAAATCGCTTGTTAAGATGCCAACGGTACGACCTGATAAGTCTTCGGCAGTGGCTACTTGGTCAGAATTTTTACTCACTAAGACAAAATGATCTTCATAAAAGACTATATCGGAATCAGTTAAACTCGTCTTGCTTCCTAGGGTTAATCCTGATGGATTATTGTTGTAATTGAAAGTTATGGCATTAGTTTTAAGCCCATATTCATTTTCAAATGAGGTAAGAAAATCATAAAACACCCCTTCTCCATTTTTACCAAAGACGTTGGCATTATTGATAACATTGATATTTTGGATAGTATTGATATTTTCATTAATCCAATTTCTTTCAGCAACTGTCAATTTATTTTTATCACTTAATAGAAAATATAGTCCAATACAAATTGCAATGACAGCAACAACACTAACAACTATAATTATTACATTTCTTTTCTTTTTCATTATGACTCTTCTTCACTTTCTATCGGCGTATTGTTATTCCAAACAAGACCATTACCTGCTACATTTCTAGCTCCCATAATTGTGAAGCCTTCACTATTTTCAGTAGCATCACAAGTAAGAGTGAAATTAATATCATAGTAACTCAATATGTTTTCACTAAAACTTTCCAAAGATGCTGCGGCTTTACTTTGGGCTTCAACTAAAGAAGTATCTCCTACAAAATCGATAGTAATATAGATGATACGGCCACGAATATCAAAGTTTACAGTATTGATTAGTTCATCGCTTTCCAAAGATGCGATGTATTCATCAATGAAAGAGTCTTCAACAGGATAATCTTCTATGCCATCAAGACGGTCACCATAAACAGATTCACTGCCTCCAAAAAAGTAGGAAAATGTAACTACTAAAATAGCAATTAAACATATAACAAGAATTATGCCTAAAACAATTAAAACCTTGTTATTTCTCCAAAATTTTTTCAACTTATCCAAATTATTCACACTCCCTCGAGTAACATAATTATACTACATATATATTATTTATTGCAAATTATTTAATACTTCTAGTGTTTTAGCTTCATTCCAAATGGTAATTCCTAAATTCAATGCATCTTGATATTTGCTACCAGGATTAGCCCCAACAATAACTATATCTGTGTTCTTACTTACAGAGCCACTAACTTTAGCATTGAAGCTCTCTAATTTATCTTTTATTTCATTACGACCCCAGCCAGTTATAGTACCTGTGATAACGAATCTTTTATCAGTAACAAGTTCATTAGTTCCAGCAATAGTGCCTTTATAGGTCATATTAATACCAAGTTTTTTTAATTCTTCTATCAAATCTTTATTTTGGGCAAAGTATTCAACAACACTCTTGGCAGTTATACTACCAATATCTCTAATACTTTCTAATTCTTCCCTTGTTGCTCCCATGAGCATATCCATTGTACTAAATTCACTTGCCAACAATTTGGCTGTTTTAGTACCAATTCCTTTGATTCCTAGACCATATAACAATCTTTCTAAACTATTATTTTTGGAATTTTCAATATTTTCAATTATTTTATTTAAACTTTTTTCACCATAACCATCAAATTCCATAATGGCTTTTTTCTTATCTTTAATACTATACAAATCAATTATATTCCTAACAAAACCTAAATTGTATAGTTCTTCGACGATTTCATCTCCCAGTCCTTCGATATTCATCGCATCTCGAGAAACATAATGAATGATACTTTCAATGTTACGTTTTGGACATTCAGGATTTTTACAGTAATAGTCGGCTTGGCCAGCAATTTTTTCAAGTTTTGAGTGACACATTGGACATTCATGAGTCATTTGAAATGGAATTTCCTTACCAGTTCGCCTTTCAAACTTAGCTTCAACTACTTCAGGAATTACATCGCCAGCTTTTCTGATTGCAACAGTATCACCAATCATCAAGTGTTTACTTAAGACATAATCTTCGTTATGTAATGTTGCTCTTCTGATAGTTGAACCCATGACAATTACCGGTTCTAAAACAGCATTTGGAGTAACTCTTCCAGTTCTACCAACAGTAAATATGATATCAGTAAGTTTAGTTAATACTTCTTCAGCTGGGAATTTATAGGCTGTTGCCCATTTAGGATATTTAGCAGTATATCCTAACTTTTCTTGCATATCTATATTATTAACTTTGATAACTACACCATCGATTTCATAAGGCAACTTGTTTCTTTTTTCTGTAATTTCAGTAATAAAATCCAATATTCCGGTAATGTCACTTACCAATCTATTAGCAGGATTAACTTTAAAGCCAAGAGATTTCATAAATTCAAGAGCCTCTAGATGAGTTTTAATACCATATTTTTCAGGTTCTGGCAAATAATAAATGAAATTATCTAACTCCCTTTTGGCAGTTACACGCGAATCTAATTGACGGATGGAACCTGCAGCAGCATTTCGAACATTTTGAAGAAGAGGTTGACCTTCTTTTTCTCTTTGTTCATTTAATTTTTTTAATGTGCTTTTATTCATGAATATTTCGCCGCGGACTTCGATATCAATCGACTTTGGTAAAGTAAGAGGAATACTCTTAATTGTTTTGACATTATGAGTTATATCTTCACCAGTTACACCATCACCGCGAGTTACTCCACGCACTAGTTTCCCTTGTTCATAAATTAAAGCAACACTTAAACCGTCGATTTTGTACTCACAGACATATTCAGGAGTAAAGCCTTCTTTTTTTATTTTGGCATCAAAATCTCTTATTTCATCTTCATTAAAAACATTGGCTAAACTTAACATCGGACGTGCGTGAACAATTTTGTTAAACTTGTCAATTACTTGGCCACCGACTCTTTTGGTAGGAGAATTAGGGTCAGCCAATTCAGGATGTTCAATTTCAATATTAATGAGTTCGCGCAAATATTTATCATATTCTTGATCGGTAATCGTCGGATTGTCATTAACATAATAGTTATAGTTTGCTTCATTTAATATATGGGTTAATTCTTCTACTCTTTTTGCTAAATCATTCATTTTAATCCCAGAGTTTATCTGGATATTCTCCTTTCTTTATTAATTCAACTATATTATTTTTCAAATCAGGTAAATCTTCTTTATAGGTCATACCCATCCATTTTGAATTGCTAGTTTTAGCTAACATTTTAATTTCATCTTTATTTATTCCCTGACGAATAATTTCTGGAAGTAAAAATTCATCTTTTAATCCGAGTGGTCGATGAATAAAAATATCGAATTCTTCTTCCAACAATTTTAAAAAGCTTTGACGAAAACCAAAGAAGTTAACAGTGACTGGTTGGTCTTCTTTTATAACAAATTTCTCATTTTTAAACAAAGCTGTGGCAACTAATTGATTATCTACTTTTTCGATTTCACATTCAAGATTATCAATGACATAGTTCGATTCATCAGTAAATACTACTCCCCTTTTTACAGCACCATTTTTACTTGCAGTTACATAAAATGGATAATTTACTGTAAGGTATGTATCATTGTTTAAATTTTCTTCAAAAAATTTAGCAGCAATTTTATAAGAATCGAAGCCATAGAAGTCATCAGCATTGATAACGACAAAGTCACCATCAATCAAATTGGCAGCACAATAAAGCGCATGCCCAGTTCCGAGCATCTTTTCTCTACCCTCTGGTAATGTTATATCATCAGGAATCATATCTAATTCTTGAAAGGCGTATTCTACCTTTATTTTATCGGCAAATTTATTACAAATGTTATTTTTAAAATATTCTAAATTTTCTTTGCGAATAATAAATATTACTTTGCTAAAGCCTGTCCTTATTGCATCATATACTGAATAATCGGCGATAATTTCACCATTTGGTCCAACTGGTTCAATTTGTTTTAAGCCCCCGAAACGACTCCCCATACCAGCAGCCATAATTACTAAAGTTAAGTTTTTCATTTTCCACTCCTTTTAAGTCCTTGGTAATTACTTAAGAATTTTTTGATACCAAATCTTTTATCGAAAGCAACTGTTACAAAACGATCATCGCAATCAACTACAACACCTCGGCCGAAGCTCATGTGATACACAACTTCGCCGTGTTTATAATTAGTCGATTCATTACTATAATATTTATCTTTTTCAAATGAGCCTGCTTCTTTAATCCCTAAATCTTCTTTATCAATTAAACTTGGTTCAATTTCGCCGATAAAACGGCTCGGAGGATTCATGTTAGTATTACCAAAGAGCATTCTTCTTTTGGCATTAGTTATATAAAGTCGTTCTTTGGCTCTGGTTATAGCAACATAACAAAGTCTTCTTTCCTCCTCAATACCATCTTTATCTTGCAAAGACATCGAGTGTGGCATGATATTTTCTTCCATTCCTGCTAGAAATACTACTTTAAATTCAAGTCCTTTAGCAGAATGCATCGTCATTAAAGTAATCGCTTCGTCATTATCGTTATGTTCCGATACATCAGCAACCAGCGAGATATCTTCCAAGAAATCTTCTAGATTAACAGTACCCGTTTCATGTTGATAATTTTCGGTAATACTTTTAAATTCCATTAAATTTTCAAGACGTAATTCGGATTCGAGAGTTTTATCCTTTTCCATTTCGGCTTTCATACCACTTTTTTCAAGTACTAAATCGATAAGTTCAGTAAGATCGATATCTTTACTGGCTTCAGTTAATTCTAATATTAGGTTTTTAAACTCTAATTCTTTTGGTTTACTTAATACTTCAAACATCGATGTATTTTGTTCTCTAGCAAGAGTTTCCAAATCTTCAATAGATTTAGCCCCAATTCCTCGCTTAGGGACATTGATTACTCTTGTAAGTGATACATCATCCGCATGATTAGAAATAAGCCGTAAGTAACTTAGTAAATCTTTAAT